>CAJBYR010000315.1 GCA_903959855.1 uncultured beta proteobacterium | reverse complement strand
CGCGAGCGCTGGTACCAGGGCTACCTCGCCACTTACCTCGAACGCGACGTGCGCAACATCCTGCGCGTCGGCAGCCTGCGCGATTTCGAGCGCTTCCTGCGCGCATGCGCCGCGCGTTGCGCGCAGACGCTAAACATGTCCGACCTCGGCCGCGATGTCGGCATCTCGGCCACCACGGCGCGCGAATGGATCGGCGCCTTGCAGGCCTCCAACCAGATCCTGCTGCTGGAGCCCTACCATCGCTCGCTGGGCAAGCGCCTGGTGAAGTCGCCCAAGCTCTATTTCACCGATACAGGGCTGGCCGCCTTCCTCATGGGGCTGACCGACGATGCGCCACCGCCCGAGCATGTCGGCGGTGCGCTGTGGGAAAACCATGTGATCGGCCAGTGGCTGCGCTGGCGGCACTGGCAGCACCCGGAGGCGACGCTCTGGTACTGGCGCGATTCCGGTGGCCACGAAGTCGACCTTCTGGTGGAATGGCAGCAACGGCTGTTCGGCATCGAGTGCAAGTATCGTGAACGTCCCGACAGTCATGACCTGCGAGGCCTGCGGAGGCTGCGCGAGTTCTACGGCGACGCTACGATTCCCGGCTTCATCGCCTGCACCACGGCGCAGCCCTTCGACATCGCCGATGGCATGACGGCGTTGAGCGGCTGGACGCCGTGGACACTGCCGGGGATGAAGCCGTGACCAGCAGTCGCGACCTTTACCTGCGCCTGCTCGGCCACGTGCGCCCGCACTGGAAGGGCTTCGCCCTGACGCTGGCGGCGACGGCACTCGCCGCCGCCACCGAGCCGCTGTTCCCGGCGCTGATGAAGCCGCTGCTGGACAAGGGCTTCGGCCAGGGCGACCAAGGCTGGCTGGCCTGGCTGCCCCTGGCCATCGTCGGCATTTTCGTGCTGCGTGGCGTCGCCGGCTTCCTCGCCGGCTACGGCATGTCCTGGGTGTCGAACAAGGTCATCACCGATCTGCGCCAGCTGATGTTCGAACGCCTGATGCGCCTGCCGGCAAGCTACTTCGATGCCCATGCCTCCTCGATTCCGGCCACGCGCATCGCCTATGACGTGAATGGCGTCGCGGCAGCTGCAACCTCGACGCTGACCGTGCTGATCCGCGACACACTGTCGGTGATCGGTCTCATCGGCTGGCTGCTGTGGCTCAACTGGAAGCTGACCCTGATCAGCCTCGCCGTGATCCCGCTCACGGCGCTGGTGGTGCGTGCCTTTTCCAAGCGCCTGCGGCAGCTTTCGCTCTCCGCCCAGGAAGGCATGGCGCAAATGAACCAGGTCTTGCACGAGTCGATCCGCGGCCACAAGGTGGTCAAGATCTTCAGCGGCGAGGAGCACGCCACGGCGCGCTTCTTCAAGGTGAATAATGCGCTGCGCGGGTACGGCATGCGCCAGGCGATCGCAGCAGCAGCCGTGGCGCCGATCACGCAGATCTTCGCCTCGATCGGCCTGGCCATCGTGGTCTGGGTCGCCCTGCAACAATCCGCCGGCAACGAAACGACGGTGGGCGGCTTCGTTTCCTTCATCACCGCCATGCTCCTGCTGCTGGCGCCACTCAAGCATCTGGCAGACATCAACGCGCCACTGCAACGCGGACTGGCCGCCGCGGAAAGCGTATTTCGCATGCTCGACGAGGCGGCCGAAGTCGACCAGGGCACGGTAAGCCTGGGCGGCACCGGCAAGGCTCAGGGCGAAATCGGGTTCTCCGGCGTCGGCCTGCGTTACGCGACCGCGGAACGCGACGCGCTTTCCGGCATCGACCTCAGTATCCGTCCCGGCGAAACCGTGGCGCTGGTCGGCCCCTCCGGCGGCGGCAAAACCTCGCTGGTCAACCTGGTGCCGCGCTTTTATCACGCCGGCAGCGGCCAGATCCGCATCGACGGCCAGGACATCGAAACCCTGACGCTGCAATCCCTGCGCGCCAACATCGCCCATGTCGGCCAGGACGTGTTCCTGTTCGATGACACGGTGGCGGCAAACATCGCCTACGGCGGCAAGCGCGGTGCCGCCCGCGAAGAGATCGAGGCGGCGGCGCGCGCAGCGAATGCGCTGGAATTCATCCATGCCCTGCCGCAGGGCTTCGATACGATGATCGGCGAGAACGGTTCGCGCCTTTCCGGTGGCCAGCGCCAGCGCATCGCTATCGCCCGCGCCATACTCAAGGACGCTCCGATCCTGATCCTCGACGAAGCCACCTCGGCACTCGACAGCGAATCCGAGCGCGCGGTGCAGGAGGCCCTGGAAACCCTGATGCGCGGCCGTACCACCTTAGTCATCGCGCACCGCCTATCTACCGTCGAGCATGCCGACCGGATCGTGGTGCTGGCGCAGGGGCGCATTGCCGAGATCGGCAGCCATGCCGAGTTGCTGGCGGCGAATGGTGTCTATGCCAGCCTGTACCGGCTGCAATTCGCGGAGGCTGTTTGAAAATTCTTCACACCGAAGCCTGGACTTGTCACGGGGAGTCCTCGTTGTGAAAATCCTTCACACCGAGGCCTCCTGTGGCTGGGGCGGGCAGGAAATCCGCATCCTCGAAGAATCGCGCGGCCTCATCCAACGCGGTCATCAGGTCAGCGTTGCCTGCCCGGCACACGCGCGGATGACCGCAGAGGCGCCACGATTCGGCGTACCGGTGGTGCCGCTGCCGATCGAGTTCAAGACCGTTGCGGGTTTACGCGCGCTGCGCCGCCATCTCGCCGAGGCACGCCCCGGTGTGGTGAATACCCACAGTTCGGCCGACTCCTGGCTGGTGGCGCTGGCCTGCGCGACGCTGCCGGCGCCCCCGGCCATCGTGCGCACCCGCCACATTTCGGCACCGGTCTCGGGCAACTTCGCCAACCGCTGGCTCTACCGGCAGGCGCGCGGAGTTGCAACCACCGGTGAAAGCCTGCGCCGACATCTGCTCGACACCCTGGGCCTCGACCCGGAGCGCGTCACCTCGGTACCGACCGGCATCGACCCCGAACGCTTCGCGCCGGCCGAAAAGGCCGCTGCCAAGGTGGCGCTCGGGCTCGATCCGCGGCAGCGGCATGTTGGCATCGTCGCCACTCTGCGCAGCTGGAAAGGCCATCTCTTTCTGCTTGATGCGTTCGCACAATTGCAGCGGCCGGATATACAACTCGTGATTGTCGGCGAGGGCCCGATGCGTCAGCCGATCATGGAAAAGATCGCCGCGCTCGGCCTCGGCGACCGTGTCACACTTGCCGGACAGCGCACCGACCCGGAACGCTGGCTGCAGGCACTGGATGTCTTCTGCCTGCCGTCGTATGCCAACGAGGGCGTGCCGCAGGCGATACTGCAGGCCATGCTCTGCGCCCTGCCCATCGTCACCACCCCGGTGGGGGCGATACTCGAAGCCGTCGGCGACGGCGACACGGCGCTGGTAGCGCCGCCGAAGGATGCCGCGGCGCTGGCAAGTGCCATCGCCCGCCTGCTCGACGATGCGGACCTGGCCGGGCGCCTCGGCAGCTCCGCGCGCCGTGTCGCCAGCGCCGACTTTTCGCGCGAGGCGATGCTGGATAGGATGGAAGCTATTTTCCAACAGGCCGCCCGCCCATGAGCCGATCCCTCGACTGGACCACCGTTTCCGACGACCCCAACCATCCGCAGGCCAGGGCCGCGGTGCGCGACTGGCTGAAGACGGCGCAGCGCATCCATGCCGACTGCGACCTGCTGGGCCACATCGAGCGCCTGGTCGAGGGCCGCCGCGTGCTCGACATCGGCGTCGTCGAGCACAGCCTGCACTACATGAACCGCCCCGACTGGCGCCACGGCCGCATCGCCGGCAAGGCGGCGTACTGCCTGGGCCTGGACATCCTCGAACCGCTGGTGAAGGAACTCGCCGGGCGCGGCTTCAACGTGCGCTGCGTCGACGCGACGTCGGACCTCGACCTCGGCGAACGCTTCGACGTCGCCTTCATCGGCGACGTCATCGAGCATGTGCCCAACGCGATGCAACTGCTCAAGTTCGCGGCGCGCCACCTCGCCCCCGGCGGCAGGCTCTTCGTCACCACGCCCAACCCCTTCTCACGCAAGTTCGTGCGCCAGTTCAAGCGCGAGGGCGTGATGGTGGTGAACCTCGACCACGTAGCCTGGATCACGCCGACCATGGCCATGGAACTGGCGCGCCGCGCCGGCATCCGGCTGGTCGCCTACCACCTGGTGAAGCCCTTCTCCCCTTTCGCCCTCGCCATGAAGCGCCTGATCGGCTGGCGCCTTGAGCCGGCCGAGTACTCCTTCCCGGATTATCTGTATGAGTTCGCCGGCGACGACTGACGAACCCCGGCGCATCCTCTACATCAACGTCTCGCGCATCGGCGACACCCTGCTGATGACGCCGGCGGTCAAGGCCGTCGCCGCGCGCTGGCCGCATGCGGAGATCAACCTTCTGGCCCACCCCAAACGCGAGGAGGTGCTGCGCTTCCTGCCCTTCGTGCACCGCGTCGGCGGCATCACCAAGAACCGTGCGCCATTTCGCGGCCGCCTCGCCGCGCTGAGCGGGAAACCCTACGACCTTGCCTTGGTCTGCAATTTCGACGCGCCGCTAGTCGAGTACGCCTTGCGCGTGGCGCAGTGCGTGGTCGCCTTCCGCCAGCCGGACGCGGCGCTCAACGCGCGGCTCTACCGCGCCGTCGAGCATCCGGCGCTTCAGACCACCCATGCGGTCGACATCCAGTTGTTGCTGCCGGCCGCGGTCGGCGTGCCACCGGCCGGCAGGGCGCTGTGTTACCGGGTCACCGCGGAAGAAGAACAATGGGCCGCGGCTTTCCTCGCCGGCCATGGCGCCGGTGACTGCCACCCGCTGCTCGGCCTGCAGGTGGCGAGCTTTCCAACCAAGGCCTACCGCGACTGGCCGCTGGAGAACTTCATCGAGCTGTGCCGCCGCATGCGCGCGGCCCGACCGGCGGCGCATTTCCTGATCTTCGGCGGCAGCCTAGAAAAGGATCGCACCGCGGCACTGGCAGCAGAATTGGGCACTGCGGCGACGCTTTGTGCCGGGCGCCTGTCGCTGCGCCAGACCGCGGCGCTGATGAACCGCGTCGACCTCTACGTCGGCGTCGACACCGGGCCGACGCACATCATGGGCGCCCTGCACCGGCCCATGGTGGCCCTCTACCACGGCTTTTCGCCGAGCCGCGTGTTGGCCCCGCTCGACCATCCCTGCCTCTACGCCATCGACCATCCGCTGGCCGACCGCTGCACGCCCGAAGCCGCCATGGCCGACATCGGCGTCGACCGCGTCTGGCAGGCCGTCGAATCCGCCCTGACGACACCCGGCCGGCCATGAAGAAGCGCATCCTCCACCTGATCACGCGCCTGCCGACCGGCGGCGCCGAGCACCTGCTGGCCAGCATCGTGCGCCACCTTGATGCCGGACGCTACGAGTCGCTGGTGTGCTGCATCCAGGATCGCGGCGAGCTGGCCTACATGATCGAGGCCGGCGGCGTGAAAGTGATTTCGCTCGACCGCCGCGGCAAGCGCTTCAGCCCCGGCACGGTGCTGGCGCTGGCGCGCCTGATGCGCGAGCAGCGCATCGACCTCGTGCATTGCCACCTCTACCACGCCAACCTCTACGGACGGCTGGCGGCGCGGCTGGCCGGCATCCCCGCCATCGCCACGGTGCATAACACCTACGTGCGCCGCAAGTGGCACCGCAGCCTGCTCAACCGCTGGCTCGGCCGCGGCCGCGGACTGGTCATCGCGGTTTCCGCCGAAGCCCGCGACGACGTCATCCTGCATGACCGGCTGGCCCCCGAGCGCGTGCTGCTGCTGCCCAACGGCATCGACCTGGGCCGGGTGGACACGCCGCTGTCGCAGGCTGCAGCCAAGGAGCGGCTGGGCTATGCGCCGGATGATTTCCTGATCGGCTGCGTCGGCCGCCTCGAGGCGCAGAAGGGCCACATCCACATCATCGCGGCGCTGGGGCGGATGCTGCAGTCGGCGCCCGCCGACCTCGCGCGGCGCCTGCGGCTGCTGATCGTTGGCGAGGGGCGGCTGCGCGGCGAACTCGAGCGTGCCATCGCCGCCGCGGGCCTTGGCGACAAGGTGAGGCTGGCCGGCAACCGCAGCGATATCGCCGAAATCCTGCGCAGCCTCGACCTCTACGCCATGCCCTCGCTCTGGGAGGGGCTCTCGCTGGCTATGCTGGAAGCCATGGCGGCCGGCCTGCCGCTGATCATCAGCGATGTGGGCGGCGCCGCCGAAGTGCTCGGCGACAACGAGTTCGGCGTGCGCGTGCCGCCCGGCGACGTCGATGCGCTGGCCCGTGCCATGCTGGCGCTGGCCACGGACGACGCGGCACTGCAGCGCCTGGGCCGCGCCGCGCGCCAGCGCGTGCGCGAACACTACGACCTGCGCGAGCGCGTGGCGCGCCTGGCCGCCTGCTACGACGCGCTGCTAGCATGAGGAGTCAGACTGCCATGGAGAACCATCGGTGAATCCGCTGCGACATTTCTTGTTCGTGCTGAAGCAACGCGGTGCCGGCAACCGGGTGTCCTTCGCCGCCTACATCAAGGGCTATGACCGCATCGAACTCGGCCGCGGCTGCAAGATCCACGCCGACGCCTCGGTCGATGCCTCGCGCAGCCCGGGCGTGCGCCTGGGCGACAAGGTCACGCTGAACCGGTTTGCCTATGTCCAGGGCGGCAACGGTGGCGTGCGCCTGGGCAACCGCGTCGAAATCAACAACTTCAGCATCATCAATGGCACGGGGGGCGTCGATATCGGCGACGACACCCTGGTCGGACCGGGCGTGCGCATCATCTCCTACCAGCACCGGCATGCACTCGCCGCTACGATCCGTTCGCAAGCCGTCGATGCACTGCCGATCCGCATCGGACGTGACTGCTGGCTGGGCGCCAACTGCGTGATCCTGGCCGGTGTCAGCATCGGCGATGGCGCCGTGGTGGCGGCCGGGGCCGTGGTGCGCGAGGATGTGCCCGCCCAGGCGATCGTCGCCGGCGTACCGGCCACCGTAAAAAAATTCAGGGAATAGATCATGCGTAGAAATGGCCGCACCGCACACAAGCTGAAAAAACTTGCCTGGCGCTTCACGCAGCCGGAGTGGGCCGACAACCACGGCGTTATGCTGCCGGTAAAGCATGCGCTGGTTTCGCCCGGCATCGCCCGCGAGATCTACCTGGGCGACTACGAGGCGAAGGAAATCGAGATCATCTCGAGGCGGCTGGCAGCCGACGACGTGGTGTTCGAGGTCGGCGCGGGACTCGGCTACCTCTCCGCCTACTGTGCCAAACGCACCGGCAGCGACAAGGTATTCACCTACGAAGCCAACCCGGAACTGATCCCGCTGATCCGCGAAACCCATGCCCGCAACTCGGTGACGCCGACGGTGACCAATGCCTTGCTGGCGCAAGGCGAAGGCGAACGCGAGTTCCGCATCGAGGCCGATTTCTGGGCCTCGTCGGCGCATCGTGATGGCGGTCGCGCCATCACGGTGAAGCAGGTCGACCTCAATAGCGAACTGGCGCGCATCCGGCCCAGCTTCATGATCGTGGATATCGAAGGGGGCGAAGCCGAGTTCTTCGCCGGCGCCGAACTCTCGATGGTGCGTAAGATCTGCGTCGAGACGCACCCCGACGTGCTCGGCGACAAAGTGCTCTCCGAGATGTTCGCCGGCCTCGTGGCGAAGGGATTCGCGCTGGACTTTTCCTTGATCCGCAAGAACGTGTTCTTCTTCCACAGGCCGGCATGACGCCACGGGATGTCCTGCTGATCGCCCACGGCAGCCTGCATCCGGCCCTGCGTCGCGAACTGGCGGCGCGCGGGCTGAGCCTGCGCGAAAGTCGGCGCTGGCAGGACGCCGATCGCACTCAGCCGGAACGCATCCTCGGCGCCTACACCTGGTTCTACGAGGGCCTGCGTCATCCGTTGACGATCTGGGGCATGCGGCGCTGGGCGCGCCGGCAGCGCATCCCGCTGTTCGTCTGGAACCAGGACGCACCGCACTATCTCAACCGCGCCGGCTGGCGTCTCGACGTACTCGACCACGCCCGCCTTTATGACATATACGCCACCCATACGCTGGTCGATGAGCGCCGCTTCGCCGAGACTGTCTTGTACTTTCCCAATGCTGCCGATACAACACGCTACAACCTGGCGGGCAATTCACTGGAAGCCCTGCGCGAAACGTCAAGCTATGAATACGACGTCAGTTTCTTCGGCGCCATGGACGGCAGCCGCTACAAGGAAATGCAGGAACGCCAGGAATTCTTCGCTGCGCTCGGCGAACGCCTGAAGGCACGCAACATCCGCTTCCTGTTCCGCGAGGCGACGGGCATGAGCGTTGCGGAACAGGTGGCACTGATCCAGAAGAGCCGCATCAATCTGAATTTCGGCGCCTCCTGCGATTTCCGCGCGCCGATCGCCTCCGGCCTGCCCGAGCGCTGCTACGGTATCCCGGCCTGCGGCGGCTTCCTGCTTTGCGACCAGCGCAGCAACGCCCGCGATGACTTCACACCTGGCCAGGACTGGGCCGAATTCGACGGTCTCGACGATTGCGTGGCCCGGATCGCGCACTGGCTGGAAAACTTCGGCGCGGCCCGCGAACTCGCCGAACGTTGCCATGCCACGGTGATGGCACGGCATACCTACGCCCATCGCGCGCAGACGCTGCACCGCGTTCTGCTCGACTGGCACGCCGGCAAGCGGGGCCGGCTGCAATGAGCGCGCCCCTGCTCAGCCTGGTGGTGCCGGTCTTTAACGTCGCGCCCTACCTGCCGCGTTGCCTGGAAAGCCTGGCCGCGCTGAATCCGCCGGCCGACGAGATCATCGTGGTCGACGACGGTTCCACCGACGATTGTCCGCGCATCCTTGCGGATTTCGCCTCGCGACTGCCGCAGATGCGGGTGATCCGCCAGGAGAACGGCGGCCTTTCAGCGGCGCGCAACACGGCACTGGAGGTGGCGACCGGGACCTATCTCGCCTTCGTTGATTCCGACGACTTTGTCTCGCCCGACGCCTACGCCGAGGCCTTGCGCCTGGCGCAAGACGAAGACCTCGACATGGTGCTGCTCAATGCCAACTACCACTTCGAAGGTCGCGAAGCCGATTACGCCGTCTATGCCGATGTCGCGGCGACAGGCGTGGTTCCTGGAAGCGAATGGCTGCGACAGCGGTTTCGCGCCGGGCGCTTCCTGCACATGGTGTGGATGCATCTGTATCGCCGCGACTTCATCGAACGGCACCACTTCCGCTTTATTCCGCGCCTGATCCACGAAGACGTGATCTGGACCTCCGCGGCATTGCTGGCGGCGCAGCGCGTACGCTACACGGGGCACATCGCCGTGCACTACCGGATACCCCTGCGTCGCTTCAACCCGGAACAGGCGCAACGACGCCTGCAGGCCATCGTGGACAGCAGCGTGGTCAATGCCGAATCGCTGGCGAGGATGGCGGATGGCCTGGACGCCGATCCGGAATTGCAGCGCATGCTCTCCGACCATCTGGTCGACGGCGCGCTCTCGATATTCCACAAGCTGCCCAAGATGCCCGATCGCAACGTCGCCGCGGCCACGCTGCGCCGCCTGCGCGAGGGCGGATTCATCGGCCTGCTCTGGCGCCACGCGCGCACCACCGGGCAGCGCCGGCGGCTGGCACGTCACTGGCTGCGGTCCTGGCTGCCCGGAGTTGGAAAATGACGTTTGCAGCAAAGCCGATCGACTGGTTCTGGCAGGCCTGGCTTGCCACGATAATATTTGTATTCCCTTTGCCCGGCACCATCGCGCTACGCAATCTGCTGCTGCTGGTCGGATTGCTGGTATTGCTTGCCACGCTGCGTGGCACGGCGCGACCCCATCCTTCGCGCATCTTGCGTCCCGTCGCCTGGGCGCTGGTCGCGACAACTGCATGGCTGGTTCTGCAATCGGTCGCCGTGGCGCCTTCGCCGACAGTGGCGGTGGGCAACCTCCGTGGCGACTGGCTGGTACCGCTGTTGTGCGCTGCGCTCGCCTGCTATGTCGCAGCGCGCCTTTCTCCCAGGCAGTCGGTCGGTGCCATCGTGCTTGCCCTGCTGGCAAACGCCCTGCTCATGATGGCCTGGCAGCTCTGGATCTGGATCTCATCCGGTGCCACGGGGGGCTGGCCGGGGGGCGTGGTTCCTTTCGGCGAACGGGACCAGTTCAGCAGTGTCGGCGGAATGCTGTTGGCGCTCACCTTCGGCGACCGCTTGGCGGCCCTCTATCAAGGCCGGCGCGAAGCCCTGTTCCAGCATCGGGCCGGCTGTGTCGCCATGGTAATTGCCCTGCTCGCCGATGCGGCTACGCGAGTCCGCAACGGTACGGTTGTGAGCGCCGCAATGCTGGTGGTTGCAGCAATTGCAATGAGCCGCCGCAAGCCGCAAATCCTGATCCTGCTGCTGGTTGCCCTTGCACTCGGAAGCGCATCAGTGGCACTGGACACGCGCTGGAGCCGGAGCTTCGAATCCCTTGCCGTCGGCTGGAACTCGCCGAGCCTCTATTGGCAGACCTGGGATCCGGCAACGCGCCCTGCAACGCCATCCGGCACGATGTTGGAAGAGTCCGCCTACGCCCGTGCCGCCTGGGCGCATCAGGCCGTGCAGGCCATCGGCGATCATCCGCTTGGCCTCGGCTTTGGCCGCGACGCCTTCGGTCGCGCGATCGAAATGAAATATGGCTACAAGGGCATGGTCAGCAGCCACAGCGGGTGGCTGGATTTTGCGCTGGCGGCAGGCATTCCCGGCCTGGCCCTGCTGCTGCTGACGGCCGCGCTGGCGATACGCGGTGGCTGGCGGCAGTTCCGCGAGCATGAGGATGCAGCGGGACTGATGTTCTGCTTCCTGGTCGGCAGCTATGTGCTGCGCTGCCTGCTCGACGGCCACATGTCGGGCTGGCGGCTGGGACTCTTCGCCTTCATTTG
>CAJBYR010000314.1 GCA_903959855.1 uncultured beta proteobacterium | reverse complement strand
TCTGACCTGCTTCAGATTCTGTATCTCTCGGGGGCCCGCGTGGCCCCCATTTCGTCTACTCCGTCCCCACTTCTCGCCGCCAAATTACGCCGCCATTTACCGCCGCCAGATTTCTACGGATTCATGCCGCCGGCAACACTTGAACTTGGCTGAAGCAGTTCGCGTATGCCTTGCATCCGGTACAGGCCGATATAGGCAAAAATGAAGAACAACGGGAATAGTGAAGCCAACAGTCCTGACCAGCGCGAAAACAATGCGCCGAAACCTAGCCAATCCCTACCGATGAATGCATACCACGGCATCAAGAACAACACGACAACACTTAGCGCAATAGCCGCAACGCCAAGAGACATGAGTATCCGTGATGCCTTTAATTCTGAATCGACATTCAGCGCTGTGTCTAGGCTGTGGTCCGGCGAGCCGACTGGTGCATAGTTGCTTTCTCGCGATACAACCGATGTGTTACTCGGCGAAGATGGAAGGCCAGAACCTTCAGATTCAAACGTATAAAACCCTGTCCCGTCAACCTCCGCTTCCCTACACTTCTTGCCCTCGGCCCATCTCTGCGCGATATCCAAGGGCGACTTGTTATCAATAGCCGCACTCAAATTCTCAAAGCTAATTTTCCTGAGCCTTGTTCGTATGCTCCACCATAGTGCCACTGCTGGAGCCAACAAAGCTACCATAATGACGTAACCATGAATCCAATTTAGCGAGCTGCCATTGATTTCTGGTGCCGTAATTCGTTCACCTCCGACTACAACCCCAAAAATAGCGAGACTGCCAAAGCCCAATGCGGCACCTGCTTCGCTGACGGTGAGGAAAGTGCTCTTCGCAATGTAATGTGCGCAACCAATGCCCACCGCACCGATTACACAAACAATTAGCAACGCTTGGCCAGTAGACGAAGTTACTAGGGCGTGAATGCCCCAAGCGATGCCCGCGGCAGCAGCAATAGCTGCAATAAAGGCGACTGCGTATAGCCCCAACGCAATGATCTGCGGCAGAAACGCGAGTATCAGAACAGCAAGAATTATCCCGCCTGCAATATGAAGCATCGTCGCCTTCTTAACTTACGGCAGAGGAATGGAGTGGCCGTCGGGGTACTATATCCCGTAGTTCTATATCCGTCATCCCTTCAACATCTGCGGGATGGCAAGACCCAGCAAACAAGCAGGCAAATGTTCAGCCTTGGCCGCATTTGGTGGGGCTGTTCGCGCTGTACGTCTGGAACAGGGAATTTCTCAGGAAGCCTTAGCAGATCTTGCGGGGCTTGATCGGTCATACATGGGCGGCATCGAGCGAGGCGAGCACAACGTCGCACTGATCAACATTCAGAAGGTCGCCGCTGCGCTGGACTTGACCATCGCCGAGTTAATGACACAGGCCGACATCTGACAAGGGGTGCTGGTGTTGCCACCCACTGACCACCGGCAACGCCGGCCAGCGCCTGCCTCTCTCGACGGCGAAAGCGGCACATATCACCACCGTCAGAATCTCAGGCGGAGGCCGGACTCAACGGCTCCTATGCAGCGTTATGGAAAGCTTTCCATAACGCTGCACTGCCGACCTCCAGGCTGAAAAGTTGGCTACCGACTCCCGAAGGGCCGCTTCTTCGATTTCGATGCCGCCTGCGAACGGCAGCATCCGATTTTCGCCACCGTCCGGTTAGGGCACGGAGCGGCCCGATAGCGTCGAAACCTGAGTGTCTCTTCCCAGTCTCCGGACTAAACCGCTCGCGCGGTAGGGAGTAGCGAACCGCCGGAGCCGGTTCCAAAGAATTGTGGCGTGCAACGGCAAGGTAAATGCGATGTTGGAGATGAGGCAATCCGCCTCTTCTCTGACAGGAGCAGAACCATGGACAC
>CAJBYR010000313.1 GCA_903959855.1 uncultured beta proteobacterium | reverse complement strand
CGGCCAAGCCGTCCAAATTCCATCTGTCCTGCGGTACACTTTGGCATCGGCGGAACCCCGTTAATAATTGGCTTAGACACCTGTATTAACGCGCCTCACGGCTGTTCCGCCGACCTGCTTTCGTGAAATATTCGGGCTAGGCGGGCGCGTTCCGACAGGACACGGCCTGTCGCATTCTGGAACACCTGCATGCATTTGAACCACGGTGCGGCGCAGCATTTTCCAGACGAGTCCAAAAAACGCAGGATTGCGGCTTTTCATGAGTTGTTTTCGTCTGGCATCGCGCTTGCTAGGAGGTTCCGCACGAGCGTGCGAGGGCATGTTCGATGAACCATAATCTTCAGGAGGTGGAATTGATGAAACGTACCCTGACATCGGTGCTGGTTGCAGGCGCCCTGTTTTCCCTGGCTGGCGCTCCGGCAACCGCCGCCGTCACTGACAAGGACATCGAGAACGACGCCAAGTCGACCGGCGACGTGTTGTCCTGGGGCCTTGGCACCCAGGGACAGCGCTACAGCCCGCTGGCCAAGATCAATACCAAGAACGTCAAGGATCTGGTGCCGGTCTGGTCCTTCTCCTTCGGCGGCGAGAAGCAGCGCGGCCAGGAATCGCAGCCGGTGATCCACAACGGCAAGATGTTCGTGACGGGCTCCTATTCCCGCCTGTTCGCCCTCGACGCCAAGACCGGCAAGAAGCTCTGGCAATACGAGCATCGCCTGCCTGACGGCATCATGCCCTGCTGCGACGTGGTCAATCGCGGCGCCGCCCTGTACGACAACCTGGTGATCTTCGCCACGCTGGACGCCCAGCTGGTCGCCCTTGACCAGGATTCCGGCAAGGTCGTGTGGAAGGAAAAGATCGACGAATACTCGGCCGGTTACTCCGCGACCGCCGCTCCGATCATCGCCAAGGGCCTGGTTCTGACCGGCGTCTCCGGTGGCGAATTCGGCGTTGTCGGTCGTGTCGAGGCGCGCGATGCCAAGACCGGCAAGATGGTCTGGATGCGCCCGACCGTCGAAGGCCACATGGGTACCAAGGACGGCAAGGACAATGGCATTTCCGGTACCACCAACGCCACCTGGCCGGGCGACCTGTGGAAGACAGGCGGCGCTGCCACCTGGCTCGGCGGCACCTACGATCCCGAGACCGGCCTGGCCTACTTCGGTACCGGCAACCCGGCGCCGTGGAACAGCGCGCTGCGTCCCGGAGACAACCTCTACTCCTGCTCGACCGTGGCCATCGATGTCGCCACCGGCAAGATCGCCTGGCACTTCCAGGGCACGCCCAACGACGGCTGGGACTATGACGGCGTGAATGAGTTCGTCACCTTCAAGAGCAAGGACGGCAAGCACCTCGGCGGCAAGGCCGATCGCAACGGCTTCTTCTACGTGCTGGACGCCAAGAGCGGCAAGTTCCAGAAGGGCTTCCCCTTCGTCAAGAAGATCACCTGGGCCACCGGCCTGGATGAGAACGGTCGTCCGAAGTTCGATCCGGCCAACCGTCCCGGCGATCCGGCCAAGAGCGCCGATGGCAAGAAGGGCACTTCCGTGTACTCCACGCCTTCCTTCCTCGGCGGCAAGAACCAGATGCCGATGGCCTACAGCCCGGATACCGGCTACTTCTACGTGCCGGCGAACGAGTGGGGCATGGAGATCTGGAACGAGCCGGTCACCTACAAGAAGGGTGCGGCTTACCTCGGCGCCGGCTTCACGATCAAGACGCTTGATCCGAAGGAAATCGGCGGCGACTACATCGGCGCCATGCGCGCGATCGATCCCGCCACCGGAAAGATCGTCTGGGAAGTCAAGAACAACGCTCCGCTGTGGGGTGGCGTGATGACGACCAAGGGCGGACTGGTGTTCTGGGGTACCCCGGAAGGATTCCTCAAGGCAGCTGACGCCAAGACCGGCAAGGAAGTCTGGTCGTTCCAGACCGGCTCCGGCGTGGTCGCGCCTCCGATCAGCTGGGAGCAGGACGGCGAGCAGTACATCGGTGTCGCCTCGGGCTGGGGTGGTGCGGTACCGTTGTGGGGCGGGGACGTGGCCAAGAAGGTCAACTACCTGAACCAGGGTGGCTCAATGTGGGTGTTCAAGCTGCACAAGAGCGGCAAGTAAGGACGGGGAATCTCCTCCTGACGTGATCCGTCCGAGAATGCGGATCGCTTTATTCGAAGGCCGGCGCAACGCAAGTTGCCGCCGGTCTTTTTTCTTTTTTGTCTGGTAGCGGCGGGCGAGCCATGAAACTTCGACACCTGTGCGTCCTGTTGTACGGCGGCATTTTGTCGCTGGCAGGGTTGGCCGCCGAGTTGTCGGGCAGTCACGGCATCTGGCTGAGCAATGCCGATGGCGAACGGCAGCGCATCGGCACCGTGGTGTTTACGCCGGCCGGCGGGGGGCAAACCCGCTTCAAGGTGACCATGGAAGAATCGCTGGAAGAATATTTTCTCGCCATGCGCCCGTTCCGCTGCCTGACAGGACCACGTCAGCGCCTGTGCCATTTCCCGGTCGAACGCGAAGCCCAGGTCATCAGTGCCGGCGATCTTGTGCCGCTCGAATATGCATTGCTGTTCATGCGCACGGCGCCGAAATCCCTGCATATCGACCCGTTCAACGGGCTTTATTACCGCATGACGCTAACCGAAAACGGCATCGTCGGCCAGTTGCACGATGTCGACATGGATCCTTTCATCACGCCCGACAGCGTTCCGGTCGAGCGCCGCCAGAGGCCGATCCGCGCCGTGGACCTCGCGCCCGGCGACCCGCGCAGCCACTGGCTGCCCATCCTGAAGATCGAGTGACATGACGCCGCTTGCAGGGCGCCGGGCGCAGCCGGGCGGATCATGCCTTTTCGCATGCATGTTGGTTCTGGCCTGCAGCCTGCCGGGCATCGGCCCGGGCCTTGCCGCCGAATCTCCGGTCGCAGACGAGATCGATCTGGCGGAAATCCTGCGCAAGCCGGAGTATGGCAACTACCGCGGCTATGCCGAATTCAAGATGGCCCACTACGACTCGGCGCGGCGCATCTGGGAAGCGCTTGATCAGCGCAGTTTCGGCGAGGCCGCCTTCAACCTGGGCATCCTTTACGAGGATGGCCTTGGTGTCGCGCGCGACATCGAACGTGCCATGGCCTACTACCGGCGCGGTGCGCTGCTGGGCAGCCCCAAGGCCATGTTTCGGGCGGGCGTCATGTACTGGCTGGGTGCGCCCGGCGTCTCCACCGACCGCGGGGAAGGCCGGCGTTATCTGAGCATGGCCGCCGCCGCCGGTGACTCGGAAGCGCAGCGTTACCTGGCGGCGGACAGCGCCGGCGCCGGTGCGAATGATCCTGTGTTGCGCGCGGACCGGGCGCTGGCTGCAGGCCGTGCGGAGGAATCCGTGGCGATCCTCGCCGCGGCGGCCACGAGTGGCCATGTCCGGGCCCAAACCCGCCTGGCATGGAGCTACGAGGCGGGACGAGGCATCACGCGCGATCTGGCGCTTGCCGCCCAGTGGTTCGGCAGCGCGGCGCAGGCCGGCGACGGCGAGGCGATGCATGCGCTGGCCGTGATGCACGGCACCGGTGCCGGGCGGGACAAGGATCCGATGCTGGCCGAGCAGTGGCTGCAGCGCAGCGCGGCAGCGGGGTATCCGGCCGCTGTGGCGGAACTCAATCGGCGCCAAGCCGCGCGCTAGGCCATGCTTTTCGTTCCACCTCGCCGTGTCGCCAGCGACCGAAGGAAGTCCCTGTGGGGCACCGACTTTCGGGCATCGGCGCAGTATGATTCCCCGGTCGCATCGACTGCCGGAGCGCGTTCCATGTTACAGACCTTCATTGCAGTTTTTATCGTGCTTGCCATCACCATGGCCACGCCCGCTGATGCCGCCAATTACGCCGGCCTCAGCTTCTGTGGCGGCACGGTGACGCCGGGCGATCCGACCGACCTGGAAAACCAGGTCGGTGACATGACGCTGCAGGCTGCGGTGGACCAGCCGGCGGGCATTACCACCTGCGGCAAGGGTTACCTGCTGGCCAAGTGCGGTGACCATGAAAATGCGAACAAGATATTCGACAAGTGCATCGCCGCTGGTTATGTCGGGGCGATGATCTGGAAGGCGTTGCAGGTTGAGAACGGCAACGGCACCGAGCGCGACCTCAAAGTGGCGGCCGACCTGCTGCGCCAGGCCGCGATGAGCAGCGATCCGGCCTACGGTCCGCTCGGCCGCATGCACTACGCCACGGTGCTGTTCGAGGGGCGTGGCGTCGCGCGCGATCCGGAGCAGGCGATGAAGTGGTTTCGCCAGGCGGCGGCGGAAGGCAGCGAGGAGGCCGCCGAATTCCTGCGCACCGGCTATCACACCGGCGCTCGCGACGGCCGCGGCATGGGTGCCGGTACACCGACCGCAGCGGCACTGGCTCCGATGCTTACTGCATCTGGCGCGGAGGCAGGAAATGCCGGCAGGCCGCCTGCCGGCACCCGCTTCGAGCGGCAGGCACCCGCGCGTGCTGTCGCCCTCGCGCAGCGTTCCGCCGCGATGCCCGACTTGGCGCCGCTGCAGGTTGGCGCCGTGTCTGCCGACGCGACGATCGAGGGCCTGCAACTCAATGCGGCGTCGGCGGGACCGGTGGTGCCGGCGGGCGGGTTCGGCGGTCTGGCCTGGCTGCTGTTTGCGGCCTTCCTCGCCGGCGTGCTGTTCCAGCGCCCTGCGCAGGGGGTTCGTGTTCGCGTCCAACTGCCGCGCTTGGCGGGCGCCTGATGGCTACGGTCGAGACGGCGGGCGTGGCGGCGAATTTCGGCACGCTGCTGGAAACCCTGATGTTCGGCATCAGCCAGTTGTTCCTGGTGCCCGTGCTGCTCGCCATCGCCTTCCTGTTCCTCTATGCGTTCTATGCTCTGGGCGCCTTCGCCTGGCAATGGCGGCAGCGGCAACGCCAGGTGCCCGCTGCCTTCGAACTGCTCGAAGCAAGGTGCCGCCTGCCTGACCTGTCGCTGGCGGAACTCGAAGCCGAAGCCGTGACGCGGCTCGAGTTCATCCGCATCGTGACGCGTGTGACGCCGATGCTGGGCCTGGTGGCGACTATGATCCCGATGGGCCCGGCGCTCAAGGCGCTAGGCGACGGCCAGTTGATGGATGTTTCGCGCAGCCTGATGGTGGCGTTCTCGGCCGTGATCCTGGCGCTGATCGCCTCGGCGCTGACCTACTGGATCGCCAACGTGCGCAAGCGCTGGTATGCGGTCGAACTGCTGCAGATCGAGCGCGATCTTGGGGGCGGCGCGTGAAGCTGCGTCTCGACGACGAAGGCGACGGCGACGATCCGATCCTGTCGCTGGTGAACCTGATCGACGTGTTCCTGGTGGTAATCGCGGCGCTGATGCTGGCGATCGCCAACAATCCGCTGAACCCTTTCACCACCGACTCCTTGACGCTGATCCGCAATCCCGGCAAGCCGGATATGGAGATCGTCACCAAGGATGGCGCGAAGATCGAGCGCTATCAGGGAGCCGGCGTGGTCGGTAGCGGCAAGGGCGTGCGGGCCGGCGTCGCCTATCGCATGGCCGACGGCTCTCTGGTCTATGTGCCCGATCCCGCGGGGGGCGCGACGAAACCGTAGCCCGGCGCCGGAGTGCCGTGTCGCCAGCGCCGACTTTTCAGCGGCGCGTGTTTCCGGATAACCTCAGGGCGTGTCGAGGCTGCCGAAGGCTTTCGGATAGGTGACGATGCCCCAGGGCATCTGCTTGTCGGCGATGCGCTTGACGATCTTGCCGCTGGCGGCATCGAGCACCACGACTTCGTCTGAGCGGCCACAGGCGAGCAGGATGTGCTTGTCATCGGGCGTGAAGGTGAAGTGCCAGCAGCGGTCGCCGATCGGGTATTCGGTGACGAAAGCCAAACTCGCGCCATCGAATACCTGCAGGGTCTTGCCCTTGGCCAGCGCAACATAGAGGCGCTTGCCGTCGCGGCCGAAAGCCACGCCATAGGGCGTATCGCCGGTTGCCACCACCTTGACCAGGTTGAACTCCGCATCGAGCAGCACCATCCTGTTGCCGAATTCGATGGTGGCGATGTAGGACTTGCCGTCGGGCGCCATCTTGATGCCGCGCGGACGTACGCCGTAGGGCTTGGTGTCGATGGTCTTGATCAGCTTGCCGCTGGCGATGTCGTGTACCGTGAGGTTGTTGTCCTCTTCGTTGGTGACGATGATCTTGCTGCCGTCGGCGGAGAATTCGATGCCTTCGGTTTCCATGCCGCCGATGATCTCGCCGATCTTTGTCCCGGCCTTGAGGTCGACGATGGCGATGCGTGCCGGTTCTTCCTTGTCGTCGGCGCGCTTCTGCTTCAGTTCCGCGGCTTCCTTCGAGCCGGGCTTCGGCGGCGGGCCTCCTGCCGAGGCGGGCTCGAAGGAGACAAAGGCCTGGTCGCCGCGGACGCGGACGAACTCCGGGTTCTTGCCGATCGGAATTCGCTTCACCAGTTTGCGCGTTTGCAGGTCGACCACGGCGAGATCGCCCTTGTCGCGCGTGGCGACCACCAGAAGCTTGCCGTCGGCGGTGACGCCCAGCCCGCGTGGCGATCCACCACCGATGTCGATTTCGCCGACCGTTTCGAAGCTGGCAAGGTCGATGGCCGTGACATTTCCTTTCTGGTTGCTGATGTAGGCAAAACCTCCGGCGGCACTCGCCGGCAGCGCGAGGCAGGCGGCTAATACGGCGAGCAGCAGGCGGGCAGGGCGGGGTGCAAAAAGATTCATCAGGAGTCCTTGAGGGCTTCGACCGGGATGGAAATCCTGACGTCGTCGCCGATGCCGGGAAGGTTGGTATTCATGCCGAAATCGGAACGCTTGATCGTGGTTTCGAGATCCGCACCGCACAACTGGCGTGGCAGGATCGGATGCTTGGCGCAGCGCCATTGGGAGACTTTGAGCACCACGTTGCGGGTGACGCCGAGCAGGGTCAGCTCGCCGGTCACCGGCGTCGGCTTGTCCATGTCGAAGGCGAAGTCGCGGGCGACGAAGCGCGCCTGGGGATGCTTGTCGCTCTGGAAGAAGCGTTCGCCGCGCATGTGCTTGTTCCAGTCCTCGAATCCCATGTCCACGGATGCCGTGTCGATGGTGACCTCGACCGAGCCTTTCTTCGCCACGGGATCGAGATCGAGATTTCCGGCGACCTTGTTGAAGCGTCCGCGTTGCAGCGAGAAGCCGTAATGGCTGACCTCGAACATGGGGAAAGTGTGGCGTGCGTCGATGGCATAGCCCTCGGCGCTTGCCGCAGTCGCGGCGAACATCGATAGCAGGGCAGCGAGGTGACGAGGCTTCATCCGGTCTCCTTGAATGGCTCAGTTCAGGCTGAGATTGAGTGCGACGAATATACTCCGCGGCGCACCGGGGGCGAGGAAGCTCTCGCGCGTCCAGTCGTCGGAATTGGTCTGGAAGACACCGGCGGCAGTG
>CAJBYR010000312.1 GCA_903959855.1 uncultured beta proteobacterium | reverse complement strand
CTCCTGACCAAGTCGCCTTCGCTATGCACCGCCTCAATCACCGCCCCAGAAAATGCCTCGGCTTCAAAACGCCTCACGAGGTTTTCATGAAGCAGCTACACTCGCGTCATAACGCTGTTGCACTTCAGGCTTGAATCCGCCCCCCGAGAAAAAATAGTGATAGGGAGAAAACCCGATGAAACGCGGATCCCGGCTTCTTGCTTCGTTCATTGTTTTCCTGCCATGGATTGTGTCTCAACCGGCGCGGGCCGATCACGAGAACGCCCAGACCATACTCGGGCAATGGCAGAGATTCCAGGCGCGCCTTCACGTTCTCAAGCCGACCAAGGTACGGCCTGCACTTGCGCTGAGCAAAAATCAAGAAGCTGTGACGCGCATCGCTGGGGCGGCAAAGAGTTTTGCCGACGACACGATGTCGGCGATAGTCATCGAAAACGGTGACCTTCTATTCGAGGGCTACGCGAACGGTACAGACCGTGAGTCAAAGCTGAGCGCCTACTCGATGACGAAGAGCCTTACCGCGCTCGCTGTTGGCGAGGCCTTCTGTGCCGGAAAGATTAAAAGCCTGAGCGATCCAGCATCGATGTATTCACCGCAACTCGCCGGAACTGCCTACGGTTCGGCCAGCGTCCGCAACTTGCTGAGCTACACCAGCGGGGCCCAAGATCCTGGCGGCGACGGCTACGCAGGAATCCATGACAGAAGCGACTTCCGTGCGATGGCCGAACACAAGCTGAGCCTGGTCGACTTGATGAAGAAGTACGGGGAAGCTCGTTTTGAACCGGGGAAAAAGTTCATCTACAACGGCCTTGACTCTGAGGCATTGAGCCTGGTGGTGCGCGGTGCCACAGGGATGCCACTTCCTAAATGGTTCGAGGCAACCGTCTGGCAAAAGGCCGGCGCCGAGTTTGAGGCGGGTTGGTTTCTGGACCGTGATGGCGATGGTGTGGCCGAAATGCTGTTCTTCGCAACCACACGGGATTTCGCCCGGATCGGCCTGTACGTGCTTGATCGCCTTACAGCAAAATCAAACGATGCATGCATGAACGAATTCATGAAGGACGCGGCGACACCTCATGTACAAAAAGGTTATTGGGAGGCCGCGCCACGGTTCGGTCTCGGCCTCCATGTCGGCGCCGACGGGAATACTTGGGTATTCGGTCACGGCGGCCAGCGTATCGGCATCAACGCGACGACCGGCCGCGTGGTGGCGACCAACGGTTCGCGGCAATGGCGGGGTTATGACTCGCAAGTGCAAAGCCTGCTGGCGTATTGACTCTCAAGCCAAAATGAAGGATGGGAAGTTCAACAGGCATTCAGGAAGAGAATGGCTGATGCCGGGCGCTGCAGTTACTCGCCGATTTGTGGCCGGAATCCGCCAGTAGTGGATCCTGGCGGAACTTGCCGCCCTGGTAAATCGAATTCCAGCCATTGGAACGCCAGTTCAACTCAGCAAGCCGCCGATCAAATCTCATGCTCAGAGCTCCGCCAATTGCGGTTCCCGCTGCATTGCTACCTCCAGCGCGAGAATATCGCCAGCGCATATTGAACGGCAGCTTCTTGGTTTCAAGGG
The DNA here is from genome assembly GCA_903959855.1 of uncultured beta proteobacterium. GTDB lineage: Bacteria > Pseudomonadota > Gammaproteobacteria > Burkholderiales > Rhodocyclaceae > Sulfuritalea. The sequence continues at coordinate 2,822 of CAJBYR010000312.1, read as the reverse complement.
TTTGCCGTAAACGGTGGCTTCCAATTTCGCCCACTGACTCCTGTCGGCCCGAAACCTGCCCCTATGCATCGCTCCGGCTCAGCGCCCGCAGCAAAATCGCAAACAACTCCTCGAGGATGAAGGGCTTGATCAGGAAATCATTCATGCCCGCCGCCAGGCACAGCGCTTTGTCTTCGGCAAAGGCATTGGCGGTCATGGCGATAATCGGCGTGTCCTGATAGCCGGGAAGCTGACGGATCTGCTGCGTCGCCTCCAACCCGTTCAGTTTCGGCATCTGAATATCCATGAAGATGGCCGCGTAGCGAGTTTCCCGCGCCATGGCGACAGCTTCCTCGCCATCCTCAGCCATGTCCGTGAGCAGGCCGACATCCTCAAGTTGCATAAAGGCGACTTCCCGGTTGATCGGCTCATCATCGACCAGCAGGATGCGTTGGCCGGCGTAGCGTTGCCGCAGTTCGGCTTCGGCATCGACATCAGTCGCCGCCGGTGCAAGGGCCGCTGCGACGCCCTTCTGCAGTTTTACGGCAAACCAGAAGGTGCTGCCGACACCTACCGTGCTGTCAGCGCCGACTTTCCCGCCCATCAGATCCGCCAGGCGCTGGGTGATCGCCAGTCCCAGACCGGTACCACCGTACTTGCGGGTCATCGAGTTGTCGGCCTGCTCAAAGGCGCTGAACAGACGGGCCAAGGATTCGGGGGGAATGCCGATGCCGGTATCCTGCACCTCGAAACGCAGCATTGCCGATCCGGCGGTTTCCTCCTGCACAAACGCACGCAGGGTTACCGTGCCCGTTTCGGTGAACTTGACGGCGTTGGTGGCGTAGTTGAGCAGTGCCTGTTGCAAGCGCGTCGGGTCGCCCATCAGGTTGGACGGTAGATTCCCGGTTTCGATCAGCAGGTGGAGGCCCTTGGCTTTGGCACGTTCGGCGAGAATCGACTCGACATTCACCAGCAGACTGCTGATGACGACCGGTGCTTCCTCCAGCGTGAGCTTGCCAGCCTCGATCTTGGAGAGGTCGAGAATGTCGTTGATGACCGACAGCAGGTGTTTGGCCGAGGTGTCGATGGTGTCGAGGCGTTGTGCTTGCTGCGGTGTCACGCCTTCACGGCGCAGGATGTTGGCCATGCCGATGATGCCGTTCATCGGCGTGCGGATTTCATGGCTCATGTTGGCGAGGAAGGCGCTCTTGGCGACGTTGGCGGTTTCGGCGGCGTCCTTGGCGATGGAAAGAGCTACGGTGCGCTCCTCGACCACGGCTTCAAGGTGATCACGGTGATCGCGAAGAGCGTCTTCGGCCTGTTGTTTCGCCGCGACTTCCGCCTTCAACCGACGGTTCCAGTGCCACGACAGGGTGAGGAAACCCAGCAGCAGCAATGCCAGCAGCGAGACGCCGATGGCGTAGGTGCGCGAGATCCCCGTGTCGTAATTGATTCTGACCCAGCGACTGCGCAGCAACTGCCTGTCTTCCAGTGTCATGGCACCCAGCGACTTATCGACAAGCGAGGCCAATTCTGGCCAGTCTTTGCGCACGATCATGCCTTCGCCTTGCGTCGGGTAAGGCGTCGGCGCAACGATCTTGAGATTGGAAAGGCCGCTTTCGGCGATGAGGTAGGTGGCTTGGGTCAGGCTGCCGATGTAGGCATCGCCGTTGCCGGTCGCCAGCGTTTCGAGTGCCTTGCGCGTACTGAGGACTTCCGTGAAGCGGATTCCCGGCACGTCGGCGCGCAATTTGTCGCCGATCAGGTAGCCTTTCTCGACGATCACATTCTTGCCCTTGAGATCTTCGATACTGCCCAGGTACTCGGCACCGCCGGTTCTGGTCAGGATTACCCAGGGCGAGAACAAATACTCGCGAGTGAAAACACCCAGTCGGTCACGCTCAGTCGTGTGACGCAGACTCGGAATGATGTCTGGCGCATCGGCTGATCCCAGCTTGGACAAGGCTTCGCCGAAGGTGCCGCCGAGCAGGGGCACAAACTCGCAGCGAATTCGATAGGCCTGGCAGATCACACTCAGGTAATCCACGGCCAAGCCCTTCGGCTGGTCCGTGGCAAACACATAGGGCGGGATCTCGCTGGCGCGTACCCGCACCACATGCCCGGCTGCAAGCCATGATTTCTCGGCGGGGGAAACCTCAACACGCTGTGCCAGTTGCTTTGCCATGTGCTCAAGATCCCGGTCAGTGACAACGTCGCCGCCGATCGCCCTGGCCGGCAACAGCGGCAGGATGAGACAAAAGCTCCAGAGAATGCCAAACACCCTGAAGAAGCGCTCGGCAGGGAACCTTCTGGCGTTTTTGCTACGCTTAATTTGCGACATGCCCAACCGGACTTTTCCTCAACTCCGCGCCGAAGACAGCCACTTCAGCAAGTTTCCAAAAGGTTTTCGTGACTGGTGGTACCAGCAACGAACCGAGTACCTAAGCGGACAACCTCCATCCAAATCATATCGAAAACAACTCATGAGTTTCGGAAAAGTTACGCGCAAGTCGCCCCGATGGTACTCAAACCGGATTGGAAAGCACGACGGCATTCCGTCCTGCTTCCTTGGCGCGGTACATCGCATTGTCGGCACACTGGGCCAGTTCAAGCTCGCTCGTTGCATCGTCCGGATAGATCGCCACACCGATGCTGCAGGAAATGCACAGCTCATGGCCGTCCACGAAAAACGGCTTTTCAAGTGCCTGGCGGATGTTTTCGGCAACCTGCGCGGCACTATCTGCCAGGCTGACAGCGCGCAGGATGATGACAAACTCGTCGCCGCCGATGCGGGCGACGGTATCCGATTCACGCACGCACCCGACGATCCGCTGCGCGACCTG
>CAJBYR010000311.1 GCA_903959855.1 uncultured beta proteobacterium | reverse complement strand
GGATTGCAGCTTGCGCGAGCAGGCAAGATTTTCCTGCGGTGATGCAATAGTCCGGACAAGCTTGCCGCCCTGCGGCGGCTATTGCCGGGCAGCGTTCTTTATTTCGGGTTTGGCGCGGCTATTCGTGCTTTTATCCCCTGGCACGGGCTATGCTGCAGTTCGGGCAAGCACACTCATCCCACAAGGAGATCATCATGCTGGTTCGTCGCCGTGTCTGGTTCTACCGCCTCGCCGGAGAACGTTTCGCCCACGCCATCACCTTTCGCATTCCGATGACCGCCGCCAAAGTCAAGGCGGCGCTCGGGCAAACCGTGGGTATTCCCGCGGAACTCTGGGGACGTTCGGCCTAGTTAGGCCGGGTTGGACCCGGCCTTACACGGCCGGGGTGTGGCAGGTCTTGATTGACTTCAAGCGTAAGCCGGGGCGAAGGCCTGCTCCGGATTCGTCACCGGTCCGTCGCCCTCCCAGTAGGGCGATAGCTTGCGCAGCTGGGCGATGATGGGCGGTACGGCCGCAATCACCCGGTCTACTTCTTCCTCGGTGTTGTAGCGCGACAGCGAAAAGCGGATGGTGCCGTGCGCCGCCGTGTAGGGGATGCCCATGGCGCGCATCACGTGCGAGGGTTCCAGCGACCCCGAGGTGCAGGCCGAGCCGCTCGATGCGGCGATGCCGAGCTTGTTCAGCAGCAGCAGGATGCCTTCGCCCTCGACGTACTCGAAGGCAATGCTGGCGGTATTGGGCAGGCGCAGCAGGCGGTCGCCATTGACGAAGGCGTTCTTCACCTTGGCCAGGATGCCGCGTTCGAGCTTGTCGCGCAGCCGCTTGACTGTGGTGTTCTCGGCTTCCATGTGCTGTTGCGCCAGGTCGCAGGCGACGCCGAGGCCGACGATGGAGGCCGAATTCTCGGTGCCGGCGCGCCGGCCGCGTTCCTGGTGGCCGCCGCGCAACAGCGGGCGGAAGCGCGTGTTGCGGCGCACGTAGAGCACGCCGATGCCCTTGGGCGCGTGCAGCTTGTGGCCCGACAGCGAGAGCATGTCGATTTTCGTGCTCTTGAGGTCGATCGGAAGCTTGCCCACCGCCTGCACCGCGTCGGTGTGGAACAGGATGCCTTTCGCATGCGCCAGCTCGGCCATGTCCTCGACCGGGAACAGCGTGCCGGTCTCGTTGTTGGCCCACATCGCCGAGACGATGGCGACGCGGTCGTCGAGCAGCGACTTGTATTCGTCGAGGTCGATGCGGCCCTTTTTGTCCACGCGCAGGCGCTGCACCACGTAGCCGTCCTTTTCGAGGTGCTCGCACAGCGTCAGGATCGCCGGATGTTCGACCACGGTGGTGATGATCGTGCGCCGCTCCGGATAGGCCTTGAGCGCGGAGAGGATGGCGGTCGAATCAGACTCGGTGCCGCAGGAGGTGAACACGACTTCGGAATCGTGTGCGGCGCCGAGCACGGACTGCACCTGGCCGCGCGCGGTCTTGAGCGCCTTGCCGACCTGGGCGCCGAAGCTGTGGATCGACGAGGCGTTGCCGAACTGTTCGGTGAAGAAGGGCAGCATGGCCTCGACCACGGCCGGGTCGCAGGCCGTGGTGGCATTGTTGTCCATGTAGATCGGCTTCATCGAGATTTCCTCAGTTGTGAGCCATCGCCCCTACGGGGAGAACCTGCACCAGTTCGCCCAAGGCTTCCACCAGCTTGTGCTGGATGCCGCCCAGGGTTGCCGATTCCATCTGGCATCCCTGGCAGGCGCCGGTAAGGGCGACGTAGATTTTCTTGCCGTCGACCTCGACCAGGGTCACGTCGCCGTGATCGCGCTGAAGCATGGGACGCAGGGCCTCCAGCGTGTCCTCGATCTTGCGGATGCGCTGGTAGTTGGTGAGCTGCGGTTTGACGGGCGATTCCTTGGGCGCCTTCTTCGCCTTCGGTTCGTTGGAATACAGGCGGCCATTCACAGCGACCAGGATGTCCTCGATCTTCTCGTGGCAAGCCGAGCAGCCGCCGCCGGCCTTGGTGTAGTTGGTGACGTCTTCCATGGTCTTGAGGCTGTTGCCACGGATGGTCTCTTCGATCATCACGGCGTCGATGGCGAAGCACTTGCAGACCAGGTCGCCTTCCTCGTGGTCGTCGCTCCAGACTTCGCCGCGATAGTTGGCCACCGCTGCCTGCAGCGCCTCGCGCCCCATCACCGAGCAGTGCATTTTTTCCGGCGGCAGGCCGTCGAGGTAGTCGGCAATGTCCTGGTTGCTGACCTTGAGCGCGTCGTCCAGCGTCTTGCCCTTGATGATTTCGGTCAGTGCCGAACTCGACGCAATCGCCGAGCCGCAGCCGAAGGTCTGGAAGTGCGCGTCCTCGATCACTTCGGAATCGGGATTCACCTTCAGCATCAGGCGCAGCGCATCGCCGCACTTGATCGAGCCGACGTCGCCCGTGCCATTGGCATCCGCAAGCGGACCGGAATTGCGCGGGTTGAAGAAATGCTCACGAACTTTTTCGGAGTAATCCCACATGGCGGCGTTCCTCAGGCAGAGAAGGACTGGCCGCAGGCGCAGCCGCCCGTGGCATTCGGATTGTTGAACTTGAAGCCGGTCTGGGTCAGGCTGTCGATGAAATCCACGGTCAGGCCTTCCAGCATGGGCCGGCTCATGGGGTCGACCAGCAGCGTGGCGCCGGCGCCGATCTCGAACTCATAATCGTCCTCGGCCTTGTCCTGCTCGAGGCGCAGGCCGTATTGCAGGCCGGAGCAGCCACCGCCGGAAACGAAGATGCGCAATCCGGCGACCGGATTCTCGGCGCCCTTGATGAAACGACTGATGGCTTTGCTTGCGGCGGGAGTCAGGTTAATCATGGCAATCTCCTGTGAGGGGGCGAAGGGGGCGGTGCGATGAACCGCTACAAGCCCTTCTTCGCAAACCCCGTGCCATGATTTCAAGTGCTTGAATCTTCGACAATCGCCACCATCGGCCAGCACGGCTTGTCGCAAAGGAGACAAGGCGTGTTAGCCGAGTATGACCGTGTAGGCGCGGCGTACCAGGTCCATTTCCGTAGCGGGCAGGCCACGCAACTCGGTGAGGGCGACGAAACGTCCACCCACCGAATCGGCCGCGCCGAACGGAGGATCGATGGTGGTAAAGCCGGCGAGCAGCACGGGCACCTCGCCTTCCGGCGTGTCCACTGTCGCGCTGAACTCCGGCACGACCTGCAGGCTGCCGCCTGGCAGGCCGAGTTTCTTCTCGGCCGTCTTCAGCACGGGGACGGGATGCAGCATGACCTTGCCCTGCGCGGCTTCGTCGGCACGCAGCGATGCCCCCTCCGGCAACGGGGCGAAGGCCAGCAGGCTGTCGCGGAAGCGCAAAAACCGGGTGCGCGCACTGGTGCCCTGCTTGTGGAAGAGCAACAGGCGCGGTGTCAGCATGCCGGAAGCTCAGAGCTTGTGAAGAAATCGTAGCGAGCGGGCCGCAGCGGGGTGCGGCCGGAGCGCAGCTACCGGAACGTATGTCGTTATACGTGAGGATAGCCGGGCTTGCCAAATAAGCCGCCCAAGCCCCGATCCGGCACGCGCAGTAGATTTATTCACAAGCTCTCAGGCGGCGACGAAGGTGAAGCATCCCTTCGGGCAGGTGCGGCCACAGGCGCCGCAGCCGGTGCAGTCGCCGGGGTTCGCCACGACCATCATCGCCTTGGCGTCCTCGTCGTCCCAATCGTCCTCATCGACCTCGTCATCCTCGCCACGATCGATCAGGGTCAGCACGTCGCGCACGCAAACCTTGTAGCAGCGGCCGCAGCCGATGCATTTCTTGGTGTCGATCGAATCGGCGTAGGTGGGTGTGTAGGGGGTTCCGTCGCGGGTGACGACTGTGGCGCTCATGGTGTGTCCTTTCTATGATATTTGAATTGATTTGAACTTGGCATTGGCATCTGCCCAGTCCTTGCAGGCGTCGTAGGTGGACTGGGCGATGCCCGGAATTTCTTCGTAACCGGCCGGCAGCCGCTCCTCGACCAGGTCGTGTAGCTGCGCCGCCCATTCGCCGGCGATGCGTTTCAGCTTCTTCACTTCCTTGTCGAGGGTTTTGAGTTCGTCATCGGTCATGGTCACAGGCCTGCCACCTCCGAATGTTTGCCGATGATTTCCAGCGCGACGCCGAGATACTTGTCGGCCTCGGTCTTCATCTTCGACAGGCTCTCGAAGCCGAAGCGATGCACGTCGCGCAGGGTGCGGTCCATCACCACCAGCTTGCCGACCACGATCAAGGCGCGGCCGAAGCCTTCGTGCGTCAGTTGCACGAAAGGCACCGCCATCAGGCCGCACTCCTTTTCAATCAGGACGGCAATCGCGTTGTGAAAGGACTTGACGCGCGAGATGATCTGGTCGTCGGGGTCGCCGATCACCGGAATATCGCGCTTCCTTTCCTTGGTCAGGACGTAGCCGTCGAGGATCTCCGGCGCCGACTTGCCGTCCCATTGGCCGTAGCTGTCCAATGCGCGCGTCTGGCGCAGCATTTCGCGGATGAAATCGGTCTGGTAAATCGGATTGTCGGCCGCTTCGGCGGCGAGGGTTGCGACTGCTGTCATGGTGCTTCTCCGTAGGGTGATTCGATTTGATCGCGCATCATTCATCCCAGCCGTCGGCGGCCATGCGCTCGAAGCGCCTGGCATCCTTGCGCTGCGCCTTGTCCACCCAGGGGATGCCGCCGTCCTTGATGGCGACGCTGATCTGTTTCAGCAGGATTTCGATGCGCATGCCATCGTCGAGGCGCATCGGCTGGATGCCGGCAGCCAGCAACTGCTTGACCGCGGAACCGCCGGCGGCCAGGCAATACACTGCGGCGCAGCCAGCCAGCGCGGCGATCTTGGCCGGCAGCTTGGTCTCGTTGCCGTCCATCGACTCCGGCGGAAATTCGGCGATCTCGACCAGTTGCCAGCGTTCCTCGTCCACCGCGAAGATGGCGAAGCCGACGGCCGCACCGAAGTGCTGGTTGACCGTGATCCGGTCGTCAGTGGCAAAGGCGACTCTGAGCATGTTCGGCGTGTTTGGCATCGCGCTAGTGGCCGACCAGGCCAGCGCCAGCCGGCGTCCCGCCTTGCGCGTGACTGCCGGCGTCGGTGCGATAGATGGATCGATGGACGGTAATGTCATGGTGATTGCCCAGGAAAAGGTTGGCAATGTCGAACAAGGCCTGGCGCGCACCGCGATAGCCGACCCAGGTCCGTGCGTAGCCGCCGACCCAGTCGTATTGCGGAAAGCCGGCGCGCAGCAGGGGAATCTGCAGGCGCTCTGCCGCCGGGACGGCGTGCGAGTTGGAAACGATGAGCTGCGCGCGGTGTGCCGATGCGCCGCGCTCGAGATCGTCCAGGTCGCCGATCTGCACCGACGCCGCCGGCACATCGCTCAGGGCGTCGGCCCTTGCCGTGGCCACGGCCGCGACAATATCGGCACCGACGCCGGCGAGAAACTGGCCGAGTGCCAGCAGCAGGTCGGGATCGGCGGCAATCCCGACGCGCAGGAAGCCGGTCATGAAATGGCTGTCGACCATCGCGTCCTGCAACTGGGCGCGCTGCCGGTCTATCCGCGCCGGCACCGGTTGGCCCGAGATCTCGGCCAGGGTCATGGTGAAGGCGTCGCAGGCGTCGAGCCCCAGCAAGTGATCAAAACGGAAATCCGGCACGCCGGTACGTTGCTTCAGCAGGTCGGCAGCCTTGGCGAGCGAGCGGCCGATGACCAGCGTCGCCGCCGACTCGCCCATCGAGGCGATTTCGCTTTTCGGCGTGCCGCCCAGTGTCAGCGGCGTGGTTTCTGCATCGACAAGATGGCCGTCGAGCGAATCGCCGATGTCGGGCAGCATCACCGCGCGCAGTCCGAAAGCCTCGATCCACTCCCTGATGGCTTCGGTGTCGCCGGGCGTCAGCATCGAGGCGCAGAGCACGTTAACTTGTTTCTTGCGCCGTCCCACCATGGCCGTCGTCGGCACCATCACCTCGATGATCGCTTCCAGCGCCAAGGCAAACCCCGATTCCAGGCAGCCCGAGAAATCCGGCGTGTTTACTGGCACCACGGCCGTCGTCGCGAACTGAGGATGCTGCTGGCGAAACTCGCGCACCAGGCGCCGGATGTCCGTGCCCTGCGTCTCCGAGAGGCCGGTGGTGGGCAGGCCGACCACGTCGGGCCGGTTCTTTTCGCAGATCACGCGCAGGCCTTCGATGACATTCTCATCGGAACTCATGACCGACGACACCTGATCCATGGCGGTGGTCTGCAGCGGTATCGGCTCGCGGAAATGGCGCACGAAGAACACCTTGCCGAAGGCCGTGCAACCCTGCGAGCCATGCAGCATGGGAATGCTGTTTTTCAGGCCGAGGAAAGCCAGCGCCGCACCCAGCGGCTGGCCGGCCTTCAGCGGATTCACCGCCAGCGGCTTGCTGCGCTTGAGGATTTCAGCCATGGGCGACCCCGACGGCGGACAAGGGTTCGCCCGCGGCCTTGCTTGCCGCCCACGGTGCCGGCTTCCTCACCTTGTCCCACACCGGCGCTTCGAGGGTCAGCGCCAGTTGCCGCATCAGTTCGAGCATGCCGGTATAGCCCGCGTAGCCGAACTCGCGCTCCTGGTTGATGTCGAGGAAGGGAATGCGCGCCTTGAGCGCCGTGTAGAGGTTGCGCCCGCCGGCGATCAGGATGTCGGCCTTGTAGTCCTTGAAGGCCTGCAGCAGCGCCTTGGGGCTGCCGTCGGTGATCATCGTCGCGTCATCGCCCATGATTTCGCGGATGCGCGCCTTGTCTTCCTCGGTGGATTTGTTGGTGCCGGTGGCGACCACCGTCATGCCCAGGTCCTGCAGCGCGGAGACCACCGACCAGGACTTGACGCCGCCGGTGTAGAGCAGCACGCGCTTGTCCTTGAGGCGGTCGGCCCAAGGTGCGAGTGCTGCGCGAATCTTCGCTTCCTCGCGGACGACCATGGCTTCGGTACGCGCCGTGAGGCCTGGGTCGCCAAGCAGGCGGGCGAAATCGCGGAAGGCCTGCGACGTGTCGGTAATGCCGTAGAAGCTGCCCTCGAAGAAGGGCACGCCGTAATCACCTTCGAGCTTGCGCGCGACGTTGAGCAGCGCCTTGGCGCACACCACCATCGACACTTCGGCGCGATGCATGGTCTGCACCTCGTGGAAACGCGCATCGCCCGACAGGGTGGACAGGATGCGCAGCCCGAGTTCGTCGAACAGCGGCGCCACGTGCCAGAACTCGCCGGCGATGTTGTATTCGCCGATCAGGTTCACGTCATGCACCGTGATGCCCGGGCGCTGTGCCGATTCCGGCACCGGCTCCGGCTCGCGGGTGCCGATCACGTGGCGGAACATGGCTTCGCCGGCGATGCGGTTGCCCAGATTCTTGGTGCCGTAGAAACCGGCGCAATCGACCGGCACCACGGGCACGCCCCACATTCCTGTAGCGGCCTTCGCCACGGCGCCGAGGTCGTCGCCGATCAGGGCGGGGACGCAGGTCGAATAGAGGAACACGGCTTTCGGTGCATAGTCGTCGATGGCCTGCTTGATCGCATGCAGCAGCCGCTTTTCGCTGCGGCCCATGATGATGTCTTGCTCGGTGAGGTCGGTGGTCATGCCGATGCGGTACAAGGTCGGGCCGCTGGAACGCGTGCCGCGGTTGTCCCAGCTCGATCCGGCGCAGGCGATCGGCCCGTGCACGATGTGGGCGACGTCGGCGATCGGCAAGAGCGCGATCTGCGCGCCGTCGAAGGAGCAGCCGCCGGCCGTCGCGCCGGGCTTGGTTTTGGCGCAGCCGGACTTCTCCTTCTTGTTATGGACGCAGGCTGGTTCGTTCAGCAGTTCGGCGATTTCGGCGGCTTTCATGGCGTGCCTCGATAAGTTGAACCTTGTTTCGCAAGCCCCATGCCAATGCGGCAAGCCCTTGATGGAATGCAAAAGTCGGCGCTGGCGACACGGCGCTGCGGTGGCCCCCACAATGTTTTGTCGGGTTTGCGACAGAGCCGCGCGCCTCTGTGTAAAAGCCGCGTAACGGCGCGGCGCTGCGGACCATTGGCGCCTGGCATCGTTCGTGCACGGCTTGCCGCCATGAACGCCACCGACCTGCGCCCCCACCTGCTGGCCTTCGCCGCCCGCCCGGACTTGCCGGAAACCCTGGCCCTGGCCGGCACCATTGCGCTGGCACCACGCCGGCGCGGACCCTGGCGCGCGCCGCTGGTCGGACTGAACTCGCGCGACCTCGATGCCGTGCTATTGACCTATTTCCCCGGAGCGGCGCCGCTGCGCCGGCTGCTCCACATCTGGCGCGAGGATGCGGAGGCGCAGCCGCGCCCGCACATGGACGAGTTCGACGACCTGGTGGCCCTGCTGCTCGCCCACCAGACTGACGACGCGCCGGATGCCCGCTGGCTGGCGCACGCCGTTGCCACCGCTTCCATGGCCGACAACCACCTCTGGCAGGACCTCGGCCTGCCGAGCCGGGTCGAACTCAACGCCCTGATGCAGACCCGCTTCACCGCACTGAAGCTGAAAAACGCCGGCGACATGAAGTGGAAGAAGTTCTTCTACCGCCAGCTCTGCGAAGCGGCGGAGGTGCTGATCTGCAAGTCCCCCAGCTGCGCCGAATGCTGCGATTATTCGGTCTGCTTCGGACCGGAATCATGAGAACCCTGCTGCTCGCCCTGCTTGCCTTCACCGCCCTGGCCCGCGCCGACGAGGTACAGGTCGCCGTCGCCGCCAACTTCAGCGCGCCGGCCCGGCAGATCGCACAGGATTTCGAAAAGGACACCGGCCACCAGGCCGTGCTCGCCTTTGGCGCCACGGGCAAGTTCTACGCGCAGATCAGGAACGGCGCGCCCTTCGAAGTGCTGCTCGCCGCCGACGACGAAACTCCGGCAAAACTCGAAAAGGAAGGCGCCGCGCTTGCCGGTACACGCCACACCTACGCCGTCGGCCGCCTCGTGTTGTGGTCGGCGAAGGCCGGTTTCGTCGACGACAAGGGTGAGGTGCTGAAGCGTGGCGGCTTCCGCCACCTTGCGCTGGCCAATCCACGGCACGCGCCCTATGGCGCTGCCGCCGTCGAGGCGCTGACGGCGCTGAAGCAGCTCGACGCGATCCAGCCGAAGTTCGTCCAGGCCGAGAACATTGCCCAGGCCCACCAGTTCGTCGCCAGCGGCAACGCCGAACTCGGCTTCGTCGCCCTGTCGCAAGTGATGAAGGACGGCAAGCTCGGCGCAGGCTCCGCGTGGGTCGTTCCCGCCAACCTGCACCAGCCGATCCGCCAGGATGCCGTCATGCTCGAGAAGGGGCGCGGCAAACCGGCGGCCGAAGCCTGGCTCAAGTTCCTGCGCAGCGAAAAGGCGCGCGCGGTGATCCGCGGCTACGGCTACGAAATCTGATCGTGCCGCTGGCAGCGGCAAACTCGCGGTAGCATGCCGTTCATGTTTTCTCCCAGCGACCTCGCCGCGATCTGGCTCACGCTCAAGCTGGCGACCGTCACCACGCTGCTGCTGCTGCTGATCGGCACGCCGATCGCCTGGCGGCTGGCGCGCATGCGGTCGTGGTGGAAAGGGCCGCTGGCGGCGGTGGTCGCCATGCCGCTGGTGCTGCCGCCGACCGTGCTCGGCTTCTACCTGCTGCTGCTGATGGGCCCGCACGGCCCGGTCGGGCGCTTCACCGAATGGGCCGGCATCGGCTTGCTGCCCTTCAGCTTTGGCGGCCTGGTGGTGGCCTCGGTGATCTATTCGCTGCCCTTCGTCGTGCAGCCGCTGCAGAACGCCTTCGAAGCCATCGGCGAGCGGCCCCTGGAGGCCGCGGCCACCTTGCGCGCCTCGCCGCTCGACGCTTTCTTCAGCGTCGCCGTGCCGCTGGCGAAGCCGGGCTTCCTCACCGCGACAATACTCGGCTTCGCCCACACCGTCGGCGAGTTCGGCATCGTGCTGATGATCGGCGGCAACATCCCGGACAAGACGCGCGTGGTCTCGGTGCAGATCTACGACCATGTCGAGGCGATGGACTACGCTGCCGCGCACGGCCTCGCCGCCGGCATGGTGGTGTTCTCCTTTCTCGTGCTGCTGGCACTCTACCTGCTGAATTCGCGGGGGCGCCGTTCGTGAGCGTCGCCGCCCGCTTCGCGCTGGCCTGGCCCGGCTTCGCGCTCGATGTCGATCTCGACCTGCCGGGCAGCGGCGTCACCGCGCTGTTCGGCCAGTCGGGCTGCGGCAAGACCACGCTGCTGCGCTGCATGGCCGGGCTGGAGCGCGGCAGCGGGCGGCTCGCGGTAAATGGCGAGACCTGGCAGGACGAGACGCGCTTCGTGCCCACCCACCAGCGTCCGTTGGGCTACGTGTTCCAGGATGCGCGGCTGTTCGCGCACCTCGACGTGGCGCGCAACCTCGATTTCGGCATGCGTCGTTCCCGTGGCGCGGCCACGGTGAAGCGCGATGCCATCATCGACCTGCTCGGCCTCGGCCCGCTGCTCGACCGCCTGCCGGAGCGCCTGTCCGGCGGCGAGCAGCAGCGCGTGGCGATCGCCCGCGCCCTGCTGGCCGCGCCGCGCCTGCTCTTGATGGACGAGCCGTTGGCCTCGCTCGACCACGCCCGCAAGCAGGAATTCCTGCCCTGGCTGGAACGCCTGCGCGACGAACTGGAGATCCCCATCATCTACGTCAGCCACGCCCCCGACGAAGTGGCGCGACTGGCCGATCACATCGTCGTCATGGACGCTGGCCGCGCCGTAGCGCAGGGGCCGCTGGCCGAGACCCTGGCGCGCATCGACCTGCCGATCCGTCTCGGCGAGGATGCCGGCGCGGTATTCGCGGCCACGGTGGCCGAGCGCGATGCCGAATGGCACCTGGCCCGCGTTGAATTTGCCGGCGGCGAACTCTGGGTGCGCGACAACGGCACGCCGGTCGGCCGCGACGTTCGCGTGCGCATCCTGGCGCGCGACGTTTCTATCGCCAACAGCCGCCACGATGATATAAGCATCATGAACCTGCTGCCGGCTACGGTGGTGGCGCACGCTGCCGAGGACCATCCTTCGCAGGTGCTGGTGCAGTTGCGCGTCGGCGAGACCCTGCTGCTGGGCCGCCTGACGCGACGTTCGGCGCAGCGCCTGGACCTCGCCCCGGGGCGCGAGGTGTGGGTGCAGATCAAGGCCGTGGCATTGGTGGGCTAGGCGCGATGGAAATCGGCTTCGCGACCCCGGCCGACCTCGACGCGATGGCTGGCCTGCTGGGCGAGCTGTTTGCGCTCGAAAGCGATTTCACGCCGCAACGCGAAAAGCAGCTTGCCGCACTGGCCTGGCTGCTCGACCGTCCGGATCACGGGCGCCTGTTCGTGTTGCGCGATGGCAATGCAGTGGTCGGCATGGCCAATGCGCTGATCAATGTGAGCACCGCCGAGGGTGGGCCGGTCTTGGTGCTGGAGGACGTGATCGTCGCCGCCAGCCATCGCGGCCGCGGCCACGGCCGGCATCTGCTTGAACATGTGCTGCAGTGGGCGGCAACCGAGAACATGTGCCGGGTCACACTGCTCGCCGACCGCGACAACGCCGCCGCCTTGCGCTTTTACCAAAAGCTGGGCTTTGAAGAGTCGGCGATGGTGGTACGGCGATTTAGAACCGGCAAGGGCGCCTGACTTAGCCGGGACCGGATTGTCCGTCGGTCGACAAGGCCTGCGCGACATGCTGCGGCACCACCAGCTGGCCCGCCGCATTGGGGATGGCCTCGATCTGGATCACCGGCGCCGCGCCGCGCACGCCGCCGAAGATGGTGGAAAACGCCGTGTCCGCCGCGTCGCGGCCGGTGCCCAGCCTGACGAAGCCCATGGGAATAGCCACGCCCGACGGGTCGAAGAGGTACCAGCGGTCGCCGAGGTAGACCTCTACGCAGGCGTGGAAATCGGTCGGCCCGAGCATCGGGTCGGCCCCGTAATCGATGGTCGCGGCGAAGCGCGCAGGAATATTCACCGCGCGGCACAGGGCGATCATCAGATGGGCGAAATCGCGGCAGACGCCGACCTCCTCCACCAGGGTATCAACCGCCGTGGTGTTGCCGGTCGATGAATTGGGGCGGAAGCTGACGCGGTTCAGCACCCAGTCGCGGATCGCCTGCACCCGCGCGTAGCCCTGCTGCAGGTGTCCGAACTCCTTGACCGCGAGGTGGTGCAGGCGGTCCGACTGGCAATAGCGGCTGGGATAGACGTAGGGCAGCACCGCGCCGGGCAGCCTGGCTACCGGCACTTCCTGGAGCTGCGCCGGCAGGGCGGTGAAATGGTCGATATCCACCGTCGCCGCATAGCCTATCCGCAGGCTTCCGCCAAAGGCCTTGAGCCGCAGGAAGCGCGTCTGCGTGGCCGGGTCGGTATGCAGATTGGGCGACAGGTCCTGGCTGATGTCGAGCGATTCGCAGACCACGGTCTGGTGCCGCGTTTGCGCCGCGTGGATGCTGAAAATGAAATCGCAGCCGGGTGCGTCGATCTGGTAGCCCAGTTCGATCGACAATTTCAGTCTGACCATGGCGCGCTTTCTTTGGATGGGCTTTTCGACGGGGCACAGTCAAGAGTCTGAATCGACATCTGTAGCCAAAAGGCCGGGCGGCCCATGCTACTCCTCGGCAAGCCCGGACACCGGGGCCGCCGCAATTGATCCGGGGAAATTGTGGCGGGCCTGTGGTCGTGGTGGTCGGGCCAGCGCCGACTTTTGTCCCGGGGCGTGGATAATGCACGTTTCCCATGTCGTGCAAGCCAGTTTAATGAACGATAGCCC
This sequence comes from uncultured beta proteobacterium, assembly GCA_903959855.1. Lineage (GTDB taxonomy): Bacteria > Pseudomonadota > Gammaproteobacteria > Burkholderiales > Rhodocyclaceae > Sulfuritalea. The sequence continues at coordinate 491 of CAJBYR010000311.1, read as the reverse complement.
CACCCGCTCTGCCATCCGCGCCGACGCGCTTGCCGTTCTTGCCAGCCCCGATGAGCCGCGCCATGCCGTAGGACTGGCATGATGAGGCCGATAGTTCCGCACGACAGCGAGGGCTATATGCTCTCTGCGAATCACGCCATCGGCGTCAATGCGGTCCGCGAAGAGGAAGTGGTGGTGACGGTGACAGTCGCGAGCGAGGAAGATGCATGAACGTATTGCGCTGCGTATGGCTGCTCGTCACTTTGTTGGTCGCTGCCCCGGCGCAGGCCGAGGTCCTTGTGCTCGACCGAGGCAGCGAACGGGTTGCGCTGACGGCGCATGTGGCCCACCTCGTTGATGCCGGCCGCGAACTAACCCGCAAATTTCATCACGAGCCAGAGTAAATGCCAAATGTGTGTTGATCGAGGTGAAAGCTGTTTGGTTTGATGCAGGGAGTGTTTCGGCGGGCCAATTTGCGTGAAGTGGACGCAACTCCCCCTACCCCCGTTGTT
>CAJBYR010000310.1 GCA_903959855.1 uncultured beta proteobacterium | reverse complement strand
GTCGCTGCGATTCGAAAGAATCAGCTTCCGCGCGGTACCTTCGCCCGTTCTGGCGGCGAGCATTTCGATGTCGAGAACCCAAATCCGCCCTTCCATGTTCACGAGGGCATAGCGCTGCTGCAAGGCGACCAAAAGCCCCGACGGCGCGGGAGGCCGCTTGAATTTCGTAGCGGCTGTCTTGGTGGTAGGGTCTGTGGGCGTGGTATGGCTATCCACTTGCGCCGGTACTTGCTCAGGATGTTCCATCTTCGCCCTCCAGCATTTCAAAGGGTTCGGCTTCGTCATAGATATCTTCTGTGCTGAAGCCGGCCTTCTGCGCCATGTAGAAAAGCGTGCTTATCCTGTAACCGCCTTCACAATCCGACCTGAACGAACGCCACTTTGCCAAGGTCTCGCCATCCCCCTTGTACTTGTGGCTGCGACTACTCCAGTCATCGAACAAGCGATAACCTTCTTGGCTGCCTCTCGCGGAGTTTGCCAGCGCCATGCCGACGCGGACCCAGTCGTCATACCCGCAACTGGCGTCAAGGTGATTCAGAAGGATCTGCAGCAAGTGCAGATGTCCGGTCTTCGGCCCAGTGGTTGAGCGCCGAACCGGTACCGATAGGTGAGGCAACGGCAAACCGTTGTGCAGGTAGATCGCATCGACAAAGTCTTGGTCGGCCTCGACTAACTTGTCTGCACGAACGATGCCCCCGTCTTCCATTCCGGTAATGAGGGCCTTTCCTTTACTTGGAGGAAGGATGATTAGCGCGCGTCCGGTCTTGACGTCCAGGCGCTCGGGGTGATCCGCAGTGCTGTGCGAATTTTGTATGGCGACCGTTCCCTTTGCCCGAAGAAAATAGTGGTGCTCGCCTTTGGTGGTCTTGACGATCATGCTCGGCGTGATGCCGAAGCTCTCTTCAAGCCCAGTCAGGGCGGCAATCGACAGAGGGCTATCGGCATCGAAGACGATCAATTCATCGCCGACAATACAGCCCAACTCATGGTCAGGGTGCCTCTTCCAATAGTCGACAATGGCTTTCGAAGACAGCTTGGTAAGCCACGGGTTCCATTTGACGGCCGTGCGCTTGCTGCCGGGAGCGACGGGAATGACTTGATAACCAGCTCGAAAAAGGGACAATGCCGCGTCGGCATAACTTTGCGAATTGATGGACTTATTCACGGCGCAGGCACTCCTCAGCAGTTTCGAGAAGGGATGCCCAGTCGTTCTCCTCCAAAGGCGCCAGATGTGGGCTATCTGGCACCCGATGAAGATTCCAGCTGACAGCCATGCCGAGCGACACATTGACGGATGACTGCTTGCTTGCCGTGCCGTCGGGGTTGAGGGGACAGCGCTTGCCGAGTGGCTGTCTCGGTTCGCGGACTACGGTGATTGCGTTTTGCTTCCCATTGAGTTCTTGCATCGCCTTTTCTCCTATAAAAGTAGGCGATGCAGATACTCAGCGGGCAACTATCCTCCCCCGCAAGACTCCCCGATAAGGTTTTTAGGGGGAGGAGCTACTTCTTGTC
>CAJBYR010000309.1 GCA_903959855.1 uncultured beta proteobacterium | reverse complement strand
GGCTTGCACCCTCGAAGTCGGCGCTGGCGCCACGGTGACGGGCGTAGATGTCGCGCACCCATTGCGCCGCCGGATGCTTCTGGAATGGGGCAATCAGTTCGGCGAACAGCGGATCGACCGGTTGCGGGCTTTGCATCGGCGAGTTCGCCGGGCGTACCAGGGTGGCGAGCGTCGTTGCGGCGGTGATGTCGGCAAGCGTCAATCGAGCGCCGACCAGGTAGCCGGTGGCTTTGGCCTGTGCGGCGACGAAATCCATCGCCTCGTGGCCGGCCGCGAGGCCGTCGGCCACCGCCGCTGCGCCGCTGATGCCATTGCCCTTTCTGACTATGGGTGCCGCCAGCGGCACGATCAGGGAATACAGGCGCTGCTTCAGCGGCGACTCGGCTTCGCCGAAGACGGCGGCGAAGTAGCGCGGACGACGCAGCAGGGCGTCGAGCACGGCGCGGCGGATGCGCGGCGTGATGTCGTCGTCGAAGCGGCGCTGGATCGCCAGTACCTGCTCGCGTTGCGCGGGATCGTCCGGCATCAGGCGTGGTTCGGGGTGCCGCTCTTCCAGCCAGTCGAGGATGCGTGCCGAGACGTCGATCACGGCGCCGTCATCCATCACCAGCACCGGTGTCTGGGTGCGCCCGGTGAGCTTTTTCACCACGCCCATGTGCGGCCCCGGCAGCAGGCTGCGACGGCGGTGCGGTACGCGCTTCAGATCCAGCGCCCAGCGGACTTTTTCGTTGTAGGGGGAGTGGCGAAACTGCAGCAGCTCGATCATGCGCGGCCTCCGGCAGCAGATTATTTTGCGGCGCGCAGCGCCTGGTCGACCAGATCCTTCAAGGGCTCGTAGCCGAAACTCGGCAGCGGCCGGCCATTGACGAAGAAATCGGGCGTCTTGCGCACGCCCAGCGTTTGCGCGTCGAGCAGGTCCTGCTCGATGACGCTGCTGATTTCGGGGGCCGCCATGTCGCTGCGCAGGCGCTGCAGGTCGACGCCGGCCTTCTCCAGCAGCGGCCAGATGCGCCCTGGCTGCGCCGCATGGTTCTGCACCCATTCGCCCTGGTTGGCCAGCAGCGTTTCCAGCGCCGGCCACAATTTGCCTTGTTTGCGGGCGGCTTCGAGCGCCGCCACGACCTGGTCCGAGCCCTTGTGGAAGGGAGCGTAGCGCAGCACCAGACGGATCTTTTGCGGATTGGCGGCGAGCAGCTGTTTCACCATCGGGTAAAAGGCGGCGCAGGTCTCGCAGGCCGGATCGATGAATTCGACGATCACCACCGGCGCATCCTGCGGGCCGAGGCTGGGTGAATGCATGCGCAGCAGCGCGGCCTGGTTGGCGGTGGCAAGCTGGGCGGCCTGGTCGTCACGCTCGACGTTGTAGATCAGGGTGGCGACGATGAAGGCGACGAAGAAGCCGATCAGGGCCACCGTAAACAGGGTCTTGCGTTTCATGCCTTGCTCCTTGCGCGCGCCGCCAGCAGCAGCGCGATGATTGCGGAAAACGCCGCCGCGGATAGCAGCGGGATGGTAACGAAGCCGAACCAGACGGCGACGGTTTGCGAACAGGGCACGCCCAGGGTGCAGGGCTGGATGCTTTCCGGAATCACGCCCGCCACCAGCAACTGGTGAAACACGGCCAGCAGCAGGCCGGGCACGGCCAGCGCCAGAGCGTAGCGGATCACCTTGCGGTCTAGCGGGAACAGGCCGAGTGGCAGGATCACGGCCAGCGGAAACATGAAAATGCGCTGGTACCAGCACAGCACGCAGGTCGGCAGCTTCACCACTTCGCCGAAGAACAGTGCTCCCAGCGTGGCTGTGGCGGCAATCAGCCAGGCGGCGAAGAGCGCTTGCCAGACGGCGGCATCTGCCGTCTCCGGGACATCGGCCGCCATGCTCAGCTTCCGGCGCGGGCCGGTTCGTGGGCGGAAGCCGCAGCGCGCTGCGCGGACGCCGGCGAGTCGAAAGTCGGCGCCGGCAACACGGCGGGGAACTCGACGTTTTCCAGCGTGGTGCTGCCGATGTATTGCCCCATGGCGAAATGTCGCTCGGTCATGGCGATGCGGCGGCCGGCAACGGTTTGGTAGTTTTCGTAGCCGGTGGCGAATTCCATCGAGGAGTTGTTGATCGTCAATATGCCGCGCGAGCGCATGATGAGGCGGCTTTCCGGATCGATCTCGATGATCATCCGGATGCCGTCCTGCACCCGCCATTCCAGGCTGTGTACCTGTTTGCCGTTGGCCAGAGGCAAGGCGCCGAGGTCACGTACCTGTGCGGCGTTGTCGCGCAGCCGCCAGGGCAGGGCCATGCGCGCTGCCTGCAACACCACCGCGCCATGAAGCGCCTGTGGCGCCGGCTGGCCCTGCTGCCAGGCCTCGGCGCCGCGCAACAGGCGGGATTCGGGCGCACCGGGATAGCGGATATCGATGCGGAAGCGGTCCGGCGCCTGCCACCAGCGCTCCACCGGGCCGCTGCCGCGACGCGGGGATTCGGTGCTGCCGCGTTCATGGATCGCCGCCGGCGTCTCACCGCCGCCGTGCGCAGCGACCACCTCGGCGAGAAAGCTGCCGACGTCGGCGCGCGCCGTGGCGGAAAGCAGAAGCGCGACTAGGGCGAACAAAAATCTGGCAAATATGGACATCATGGTGATGGTGGAAACGTGAAGTCGTATCCTAGCAGCCTGCCGGACTCAAGCGCCGGCCGACAATGTCGCCGCCACGTGTTCGGCCAGCGCCAGGCTGGCAGTCAGCCCCGGCGATTCGATGCCGAAAAGATTCACCAGGCCGCGGATGCCGTGTTCGGCCGGGCCGGCAACCATGAAGTCGCACGCGGCTTCACCGGGCGCATGCGGTTTGGGGCGGATACCGGCATAGGCGGGTTGCAGGGCGCCATCGGGCAGATCCGGCCAATAGCGGCGCACTTCGGCATAAAAGGCATCGGCCCGCGCCGGATCGACGTTGTAGTCGATCTCGTCGATCCACTCGACGTCGGGACCGAAGCGCGCCTGGCCGCCGAGGTCGAGCGTCAGATGTACGCCCAGCCCGGCCGCTTCCGGCACCGGGTAGATCAGCCGCGAGAACGGCGCGCGGCCGGCCAGCGCATAGTAGTTACCCTTGGCGTAGTAAAGCGGCGGCACGGTTTCCGCCGCCAGGCCGCGCAGGGCGCGGGCGATGGGCTGGGCGCCGAGGCCGGCGCAGTTCACTACGCTGCGGGCGTGCAGTGCGATGTGCTCGCCGCCGCTGGCGACGTCGAGCACGATGCCATCGTCGCCCACGCGACCCCCCGCCACCCGGCTGTGCGTGGCCAGCACGGTGCCCTGGTGCTCCGCGTCGCCCAGCAGCGAGAGCATCAGGCCGTGGCTGTCGATGATTCCGGTCGCGGGCGAGAGCAGCGCGGCGCGGCATTCCAGCGCCGGTTCCAGGGCGCGAGCCTGCGCGCGGTTGAGCAGTTGCAGGTCGTCGACGCCGTTGGCCCGGGCGCGGGCGGCAATGCCATCAAGCTGCGCGCACTGGTCATCGCCGTCGGCGACGATCAGTTTGCCGCAGCGCCGGTGGGCAATGCCGCGTTCGGCGCAGTAGGCATACAGCTGCTGCCTGCCGGCGACGCAAAGCCGTGCCTTGAGCGACCCGGCGGGATAGTAGATGCCGGCGTGGATCACCTCGCTGTTACGCGCGCTGATGCCGGTGCCGAAGGCGCCTTCCGCTTCCAGGATCAGCACCTCGCGCCCTTGCGCGGCGAGCGTGCGCGCCACGGCCAGGCCAACAACACCGGCGCCGATGACGATGCAGTCGGTTCGTTCCATCATGCTTTGTGGCAGAGTAGTCAGCACCAAGAATAGACGAAACGGAGGCATTGCGATGAAACACCTGCGTGCGGCGGTTCTCGCCCTGGCGGTACTCGTGTCCCCGCTCCCCGGTGTGGCCGCGGCGCAATCCGCGGCGACTGCAACGACGCCGATCAATCGGGTCGTGTTCCAGATCAACGAGGAAGACTCGCGCAAGTGGAATACGGTGCTGGCCAACATCAACAACGTGCAGGAGGAGCTCGGCAAGGTCGAGGTGGCCGTGGTGGTGATCGGCCCGGCGCTGGGCATGCTCAAGGCCGATGCGCTGACCGCCAACAAGGTGCAGGACGCGATGGCGGCAGGCGTGCGCTTTGTTGCCTGCGGCAATTCGATGCAGGCCCAGCAGTTGACCAGGGACGACATGATCGACCACATCGATTACGCCCGCGCCGGCTATGTCGAGCTGATGCGCCTGCAGCAGGGGGGCTGGACCTACCTGCGCCCCTGAACAATTCGCATCCGGGTGGCGGCGGGCGGCGGTCGCCTGCTATGCTTGGGTTTACTGCGCGCCAGACGCAAGCTGCCCCACCCGAGGAGACCCGTCATACAAACCGTTGCATCAGCCCCTGTCGCCGCCGCCGGCCTGCTGGTTGACTGGTCGCGCATCGACACCGTCCTGCTCGACATGGACGGCACGCTGCTCGACCTGAATTTTGACAACCATTTCTGGCAGGTGCATCTGCCGCAGCGCTATGCCGCTGCGCGTGGCGTAGCGCTCGAAACCGGGCGCGAGGAATTGATGGCCCGCTACCATGCCCGTGCCGGCACGCTGGACTGGTACTCGGTGGACTTCTGGGCCACGGCGCTCGAGCTGGACATCATGCAGCTCAAGGAAGAGGTCGCGCATCTGATTGACATCCATCCGCATGTCACCGATTTCCTCACCGCGGTGCGTGCCTCCGGGCGGCGCATCGTGCTGGCGACCAACGCCCACCACAAGAGCGTGACCCTGAAGATGGCGCGCACCGGTCTGGCGCCGCAGTTCGACGCCATCGTCAGCTCGCATGCGCTGGGTGCGGCCAAGGAGGAACAGGAATTCTGGTGGCGCCTGCGCGAGCTTGAGCCCTTCGATCCGGCGCACACGCTGCTGGTCGACGACAGCCTGCCGGTGCTGGATAGCGCGCGCCAGTTCGGCATCGCGCAACTGGTATCTGTGAAGCGGCCCGACACTACGCGCCAGGCCAATGACACCGGTGACTATCCGGCGATCGACGATTTCTCGCAGCTGATGCCGGGCATCGCCGCGCCGCACCGGGAGGTTGCGCATGGTTGAAGGCCTGGTCCAGCGGCTGAAGGCCATAGTCGGCGCCCGCGGCACGGCGGGCGCGCAGCCGAGACAGGTCGACGAGTGGCGCCGGCAACTGCGCGAATGCGCCGAGGCCAGGGGGGGCGAAGTGTCTGCGCGCACCCGCGCGGCGGCGCTGGCGCAAACTTACCTGGGGCTCGACGACATCGGGCGCAAGGCCTTCCTCAAACTGATCTCGCTCGAATTCGGCCCCGATGCGGCGCGCGTGGCGACGGCGCACGAGGCCTATCAGGCGGCCGTCGGCGGCGATGGCCAGTGGGATGCCGAGGCGGAATTGCGCGCAGCGCTGCGCTCTGCGCGCATTCGCATCCTCACCCAGTTCAACGCCATTCCGCAGGGCGTCAAGTTCCTCGTCGACCTGCGTGCCGACCTGCTGCTCTACCTCGACGCCGAGCCGGGGCTGGCGCCGCTCGACCGCGAGCTGGAATCGCGGCTGGCGGCCTGGTTCGATGTCGGCTTCCTCGAATTGCAGCGCATCACCTGGAACTCGCCCGCCGCCCTGCTGGAAAAGCTGATCGAATACGAGGCGGTGCATGCCATCCGCTCCTGGGCCGACCTCAAGAACCGGCTCGATTCCGATCGCCGGCTGTATGCCTTCTTCCATCCGCGCATGCCCATGGAGCCCCTGATCTTCGTCGAGGTGGCGCTCACCGATAGTCTTGCCGACAACATCCAGGCCCTGCTCGATGAGCAGGCGCCGGTGTTCGACGCGCGGCGCGCCGACACGGCGATCTTCTACTCGATATCAAATACGCAAGCCGGGCTGCGCGGCGTGTCATTCGGCAATTTTTTGTTGAAGCGCGTGATCGACGATTTGCAACGCGACTTCCCCAAGCTGTGCCACTTTGCCACGCTGTCGCCGCTGCCCGGGTTTGCCGCCTGGGTGCGCAAGAATCCCGGGGAGCTCGTCGCCGAGGCCCTGGATCTCGACGCGGCGGCGCTGGCGACGGGTGCCTGGGCTGCGGACGCCACGGCGGCGCGGCGCATCAACGAGGCGCTGGCCGAGCTGGCCGCGCGCTACCTGACACTGGCCAAGGCCGGGCGCGGCGACGGCCGTCTGCCGCTCGACCCGGTGGCGCGCTTTCATCTCGGCAACGGCGCCAGCATCGAGCGCATCAATCCGCTCGGCGACAATTCGGCCAAGGGCCTGCAGCAGTCCTTTGGCGTCATGGTGAATTACCTGTACGACCTCGATGAGCTGGAACAGAATGTCGAAAACTTTGCCTGCGAAGGCACCATCGCCACCTCGGCCGCCGTGCGGCGGCTGGCGCGGCCGAAAAACAGCAGTACATAACGGAGGAGACCAAACATGCGACGCACTTTCCTGAAGACTTCACTTGCGGTGGCCGGAGCACTGGCCCTGAGCCTGTCCAGCGCATCCCTGCTGGCGCAGACCAAGACCATCAAGATTTCCCACCAGTTCCCCGGCGGCACCATCGACGAGGGCGATTTCCGCGACCGGCTGGTACGCAAATTCGCTGCCGAAGTGGAAAAGAAGAGCAATGGCGCGCTCAAGTTCGAGATCTACCCGGCCGCCTCGCTGATGAAGCCGGTGCCGCAGTACAAGGCGCTGTCGACCGGCGCGCTGGACATGTCGCTGTATCCGCTGGCCTATGCCGGCGGCGAGTTTCCCGAGGCCAACCTGACCCTGATGCCGGCCGTCATCACCAGCTACGAGCAGGGCCTGCGCTGGAAGGATGCGCCCATCGGCAAGGAGCTGACGCGCCTGCTCGACGAGCGCAACGTCAAGATCATCACCTGGGTCTGGCAGGCGGGCGGTATCGCCGCCAAGAGCAAGCCCCTGGTCAGTCCCGAGGATGCGAAAGGCATGAAGGTGCGCGGCGGCAGCCGCGAGATCGACCTGATGATCAAGGCCGGCGGCGGTGCCGTGACCAACGTGCCCTCCAACGAGATCTACAGCGCCATGCAGTCCGGCGTGCTCGACGCGGCGATCACGTCCAGCACCTCGCTGATCAGCTTCCGCCTGCACGAGACCTCCAACTTCCTCACTGCCGGGCGCAAGAATTCGTTCTGGTACATGTTCGAGCCGCTGCTGATGTCGAAGAAGACCTTTGACAGCCTGACTCCGGCGCAGCAGAAGCTGGTGATGGAAGTCGGTGCCTCGCTTGAGAAGTTCGGCATGGATGCGGCCAAGGCCGACGACCAGCGCGTGGTTGAGGTCTTCACCAAGGCCGGCCTGAAGGTGGTCGACATGGAACAGGCGGCCTTCGACAAATGGCGCGAAGTGGCAAAGAACTCGGCCTGGAAAGACTTCGAGGAGAAGGTTAAGAACGGCAAGCAGCTGTTCGACATGGCGCTGTCCGTCAAGTAAGCCGGGGCCATGTTCGCGCTCTGGCGAAGGTTCGGCCACGCCGTCACCACGGTCAGCAACCTGGCGGGCTATGCCTCCGGGTTTCTGATCGTGTTCTGCTCCGGCGTGCTGGTGTTCGAGGTGGCGGTGCGCTACCTGCTCGATTGGCCCACCGACTGGGAGATCGAGTTGTCGATCATGTTGCTGATCGCCGCCACCTTCATGAGCGCAGCCTTCACCCAGGCGGCGCGCGGCCATGTCGGCATCGAGGTGCTCGATGTGATGATGTCGGAGAAGGCCAACCGCTACCGCTACATGCTCGGCGATTTCCTGTCGCTGCTGTTCTGTTTCTTCATCGCCTGGAAGTCCTGGCAGTTTTTCCACGAAGCCTGGACCGACGGCAAGATGAGCAACACCTCCTGGGGCCCCAAGGTCTGGCCTGCCTACCTGTCGATGGCGGCGGGCATGAGCCTGCTCTCGCTGCAGTTGCTGGTGCAGATCGGCGACCAGCACATCCATGAGCATCGGGAAGACGAAGAATGAGCTCCGGGCGCGATAAACCACGCGCCGTCGCGGCAAGAGTGACGGCACCCCCTCCCGGCCTCCCCCGCCCAGCGGGTGAGGTGACTGATCAGTTCCGTCCCTTGGGTGGAAAGAGCGGGGAGACCCAATGAGTACGCTTCAAATCGGCATCCTCTTCGGCCTCGCGACTTTCATCGCCCTGTTCTCGGGCATGCCCATCGCCTTTGCCGTCGGCTACGTGGCGCTGACCTTCATGGTCATCTACATGCCGCCGGAAACCATCGGCCTGATCGCCGAAACCCTGTATTCCGAACTCGACAACTTCGTGCTGCTGACCATCCCGCTGTTCGTGCTGATGGGTGCGGCGATCGGCAAGTCGCGCGCCGGGGGCGACCTGTATTCCTCGCTCAACCGCTGGATGGGCCGCGTGCCCGGTGGTCTGGGAGTGGCCAATGTCATGGCCTGTTCGGTGTTCGCCGCGATGTGCGGTTCCAGCCCGGCCACGTGTTCGGCGATCGGTTCCTCGGGGATTCCCGAAATGCGCAAGCGCGGCTACTCGCCGGGCTTGGCCGCGGGCATCATCGCCGCCGGCGGCACCCTGGGCATCCTGATCCCGCCTTCACTGACGCTGATCCTGTACGGCGTGGTCACCGAGCAGTCGATCGGCAAGCTGTTCATCGCCGGTGTCGGCCCCGGCCTGTTGCTGACCGTGATGTTCGCGATCTGGGTGGTGATCCAGTTCCGCCGCGAACAGGCGCGCGCCCGGCTGCGGGGCGACAACGTCGAGATCCTGCGTGAAGAGAGCTTCACCTGGCGCGAGAAAATGGAAACCCTGCCGCGCCTGGCGCCTTTCATCGGCATCATCGTCATCATCATGGTGGCGCTGTACGGCGGTTGGGCCACACCATCCGAAGTGGCCGGCATCGGCGCCTTTTTTTCGCTGCTGATGGTGATGGTGATCTACGGCTGCTGGCGCTGGACCGACATGAAAGCCATCCTCGGCGGCACGGTGCGCGAATCGACCATGGTGATGATGATCATCGCCATGAGCTTCTTCTACACCTATGTCATGAGCTACCTGCACATCACGCAGGAAGTCGCAGCCTGGATGGTGGGCCTGCCGCTGGGCAAGTGGGGCTTCTTCGTCGCCTGCAACATCCTGCTGGTGGTGCTCGGCTTCTTCCTGCCGCCGGTGGCCATCATCCTGATGGTGACGCCGATCATCCTGCCGGCGCTCAAGGCCCACGGCATCGACCTGGTCTGGTTCGGCATCGTCATGACCATCCTGATGGAAATGGGCCTGATCCATCCGCCGGTCGGGCTCAATCTCTTTGTCATCAACTCGATCGCCCCCGACATCAAGCTGCGCGACATCATCTGGGGTACCGCGCCTTTCATCGTCCTGATGATCCTCGCCATCGTGCTGCTGGCGTTCTTTCCCCAGATTGCGATGTGGCTGCCGGAAAACGTCAAATAGCGCGTTGAGACCAGGCCAGCTGACCGAAAAGCTGCCCTCGACTAACTACCGTTTGCGCTGGCTGCGGCCGGCTTCAGTCGCACTGTCGCCCAGAACGTGCTGCCCCTGCCTTGCTGGCTCACCAGGCCGACATCGCCGCCCATCCGGATGGCAAGTCGCTTCGAGATGATCAGGCCAAGACCCGAACCACCGTGTTTGCGTGTCGTGGAACCATCCACCTGAGTGAAGGCCTGAAACAGCATGGCCTGCTGTTCGGGGCTGATGCCGATGCCCTGATCCTCGACTTCAATGCGCGCCAGCACGCTGTCGCTGTCCTGCTCCACGGCACTAACCCGCACCGTGATCGTTCCTTGTTCGGAGAACTTGCACGCGTTACCCAGAAAGTTGAGCAGTATCTGCCTTAGACGAAATGCGTCACCCGACAATTGGTCAGGGAAGGTCGAAGGAATCTCGCGGGCGAGTTTCAGGTTCTTCGCCTGTGCGCTTATGTCCTGCATTGCGATGGCATCGTCAATCATCTGGCTCAGGGAGAAGTTCTTCTCCTCCAGCGGCAGGCGGTCGGCTTCGATCTTGGAAAAGTCGATGATGTCATTGACTACATTGAGCATGTGCTGAGCGGCATCCTTGCTCATTTTGAGCATTTCGACCTGCCTGGGTTCGGTGACGCGGCGCAATAACAGGTCGGTCATCCCCATGATCCCGTTCATCGGTGTGCGCAGTTCATGGCTCATGTTGGCCAGAAAGATGCTTTTTGCCCGGTTGGCCGCTTCAGCCGCTTCCTTGGCGACTGAAAGCGCCGCAGTACGTTCTTCGACCAGCCCCTCCAGATGATGCCGGTGCCGGATAAGTTCCGCCTCCGCCTCCTTGCGCACCGTGATGTCGGTCACCATTCCCACCACGTTTGCAACGGCTCCGTCCGCATCCTTGATCGCTGTGACCGACAGGTCGCCCCAGAAGACAGACTTGTCCTTCCTTACAAAGCGCTTTTCCAACCGGTACTGATCCACCTTTCCGGAAACAATTTCCTGAAACCGAAGCCTGCTTTTCTCGGCATCTTCAGGGTGGGTGATATCAATATTTGTCAGGTGCCCCAGTTCCTCTTTGTCGTAGCCCAGTTGTCTGGTCCACCAGGAGTTGAACAGAACGTACTTTCCCGTCAGATCGGTTATGGATACACCGATGTCCGCGACATTGAAAACGGCCTGCAGCTTTCCTTCGCTATGACGTAGAGCATCATCGGCCCTCTTGCGCTCCGTGATGTTCCGGGTGACTCCGAGTATGCCGATAAATTCGCCAGCGGCATTTTTCATGCCGGTAGTCGTCACCTCAGTCCAGACAGTAGAACCATCCTTGCATGGCTGCTCAAGCTCGCCGCGAAACGGAATGAAAGGATTGCCGGTCGCCATTGCCGCAATGGAGTCGCCCAGGGCCTTGGTCGCAATCGGTATGGACGCTGGAGTCAGGGCCTGTTCCAGGGACTGCTGCATGACTTCGGCGCTGGTGTAGCCGCGGAGCATCTCGACTGACGGACTCACGTAAGTGAAGCGACCCTCAAGGTTCATCGTCCAGATCACATCGCTTGCGTTGTCCGCCAATAGACGGTGCCTCTCTTCACTGACCCTGAGCAACTCCTGGTCGGCTTTGCTGGAGACCAGCGCCTGGGTCAGGCGTCTGTTGATCCGGTGAATGTAGAGGGTGATGCTACTGACGATGGCAAGTAACAGTCCCGCGAGGTAAAACCATGTCAGATCGCGCTCCGATTTTGCGTTGTAGATGAATCCGTCGAGCGAAAAGCGTTTTGGCAGCAAGCCGAGATCCGCATACGTGTCTGCAATATGGCGCCAGCGACCGGGGTTCATGTACCCGATCTCGATCAGGTCCGTGCGAAAAAGAGGAGCCATGCGCCTGGCTTCGAACAGATAGAACTCGCGATCATGCTGCTGCGAGTATTTGGCCAGAATCAGGTCCGCGATTTCTTCCGGGTGCGCCATCGCGTATTGCCAGCCGCGCAGGGTCGCTTCACGAAAAGCCTTTACGCGGGCTGGGTGGTTCTTCAATTCCTGTTCGGTGGTGAACAGGTTGTCGCCGTAGAAGTCGATCCCCACGGAACGCGGGGTGTAGGTGTGATACGCAAAGCCGGCACGATCCAGAAAATATGGCTCATTGGTCACGTAGGCCGAGATGGCGTCTACCTTGCCGTCGATCAGATCCTGCGGCTTGAAGCTGTGCTGCACGCGGGCAATGTCGGCGAGCGGTATGCCTTCCTGCTTGAGGTAGGCCAACAATTCATCAGACTGGGGTTCGATCATCAGGCGCTTGCCTGCCAGATCGTGGATTCCTTGGACAGGCCCCTGCGGGCGGGTAATCAGGACCAGAGGCGAATGCTGGAAAATGGCAGCCAGCACCACCACCGGGTGGCCGGAGTTGCGCGCCAGGAGCAGGCTGCTGTTGCCAACGCCATACTGCGCTTTCCCGTCCAGTACGTTTTTCAGCGGGTCATCGCCCGGGTGGGCCTCCTGAATTGCGACACTCAGCCCTGCCTCGCTGTAATAGCCCTTTTCCTTTGCTGCGTAATAGCCCGCGAACTGGAAGGCATGGCTCCACTTGAGCTGGAGTGTTACAGCGTCAGTGGCATGAGCGGCCTGAGGCCACCCGACCAACAACATCAGGGTGGCAGTCAGGGCAAACTGGAGGTGGAAACGGAGCCATGCGGACGGCAAACACATTGCTGGAGTTTAACCGCGTACCCACCCATGCAGTCAGCCCTATCTGGCACTTCGCCCGCGACGGCACGCCAAGGCTCACCTGGTCTTGGCCAACTCCGCCCGCCCTTGCCAGCTTGGCTACAATGGTCGCCTTGTATTTGCCGGCTGCGCTGCCATGAACCCGAATCTCTATACGGAACTTGCCACCGGATTCCCCGGTGACCCCGCCGCGCCCTGCATGATCCTGCCCGACGGCCGCGTCTGGACCTATAACGACGTCGAGCGCGCCTCTGCGCGCATGGCCGGCATGATTGTCGCTCTCGGCTTGAAGCCGGGCGATCGCGTTGCCGCACAAGTGGAAAAGACACCGGAAGCACTGGTGCTTTACCTTGCCAGCTTGCGTGCCGGCACTGTGTTCCTGCCGCTCAATCCGGCCTACCAGCGCCATGAGCTCGAACACTTCCTCAAGGATGCGACGCCGGGGTTGTTCGTCTGCCGGCCGCAGGTTCGCGTACTGGCCGACGAACTGGCGGTGCTCGCGGGCGTGGCGCATGTGCTGGAACTCGACGATGCCGGGCGCGGTTCGCTGATCGATGCTGCCGCACCATACGCAGACGAGTTCGCCACCGTGCCGCGCGAGAAGAACGACCTGGCCGCCATCCTCTACACCTCGGGGACCACCGGGCGCTCCAAGGGCGCGATGCTGTCCCACGGCAACCTCGCGCACAACGCGCGCACCCTGCACGAGTACTGGCGCTTCCAGCCGGCCGACGTGCTGCTGCACATGCTGCCGACTTTCCATGTGCATGGCCTGTTCGTTGCCTGCCACACGGCGCTGCTCAACGGCTCGGCGATGTTCTTCGAGCCGAAGTTCGATGCCGCGCGCGCCATGAAACTGTTGCCGGAATCCACGGTGATGATGGGCGTGCCGACCTACTACGTGCGCCTGCTGCTTGACCCGGCCTTCGGCCGGGAAACCTGCTGCACGATGCGCCTGTTCATTTCCGGCTCGGCACCGCTGTTGAAGGAAACCTTCGACGAGTTCAAGGCGCGCACGGGGCACACCATCCTCGAACGCTACGGCATGACCGAGGGCGGGATGTTCACCTCCAACCCCTACGATGGCGAGCGGCGCGGCGGCACGGTGGGCTTCCCGCTGCCGGGGACGACGATACGGATAGTCGGCGCTGGCGGCACGGCGGTGAAGACCGGCGCGATCGGCGCCATCCAGGTCAAGGGCGAGAACGTCTTCCTCGGCTACTGGGGCATGCCGGAAAAGACCCTGGAAGAGTTCACCGCCGACGGCTTCTTCAAGACCGGCGACATGGGTAGTTGGGATGCAGAGTTCTACATCACCATCAGTGGGCGATCAAAGGATCTGGTGATCACCGGCGGGCTCAACGTCTATCCGAAAGAGATCGAGGAACTGATCGATGCCTTGCCCGGCGTTGCCGAATCGGCAGTGATCGGCCTGCCGCATCCTGACTTTGGCGAGGCAGTGACGGCCGTGGTGGTGCGGCAGAAGAATGCTGCCGGCAAGGCGCTTACCGAAGCCGGCATCATCGCCGCGGTGAAGGATCAACTGGCCAACTTCAAGGTGCCGAAATGGGTGTACCTGGTCGACGATCTGCCGCGCAATGCCATGGGCAAGGTGCAGAAGAACCTGCTGCGCCAGGAATATTCGCCGATGCCGAAGCGCTGAGGCACGCATGCTGAACTTCCTGCCGGGGCCGCTGCTCGGCCTTGTCGCCTTCCTCCTGCTGTTTCTCAATATCCTGTTGTGGGTGCCACTGCTGCTGGCCTTCGCCATCGTCAGGCTGATCCTGCCCCTCAGGGCCGTACGCCTGGCCATCGACCCGGTGCTGGTGGCTATTGCCGAGGCCTGGATCTCGTGCAACAGCGGCTGGATGATCCTGACGCAGCGCATGGACTGGGATGTGCAGGGCGTGGCCGATCTCGACAAGAATGGCTGGTACCTGGTCAACAGCAACCACCAGACCTGGGCCGACATCTTCGTCCTCCAGCACATCTTCAACCGCCGCATTCCGCTGTTGAAGTTCTTCATCAAGGACCAGCTGAAGTGGGTGCCGATCATGGGCCTGGCCTGGTGGGCGCTGGATTTCCCCTTCATGCGCCGCCATAGCGAGGAGTACCTGAAACGTCATCCGGAGATGCGCGGCAAGGATCAGGAGGCCACCCGCCGTGCCTGCGAAAAGTTCGCCCTGATCCCGACCAGCGTGATGAACTTCCTCGAAGGCACGCGCTTCACGCCGGCCAAACATGCGAAGCAGAACTCGCCCTATCACCATCTGCTGAAGCCCAAGGCCGGCGGCATCGCCCTGGCGCTGAATGCCATGGGCGACAAGTTCCGCGCCATCCTCGATGTCACTATTGTGTATCCGGAAGGCACCCCGAGTTTTGTCGACTTCCTCTGCGGGCGCATGCGTCGCGTCATCGTGCGTGTGCAGAGCTTGCCGGTGCCCGAGCACCTTATGAACAGCGACTACGGTGGCGATCCGGCGACGCGCGAAGCGTTTGCGAAATGGGTGCAGCAATTGTGGCAGGACAAGGATGCGCAAATAGCGCAGCTCTTGTCCGATGGCCGTCGCTAGGTCTGGCGCAGGTCGACGTAATCAGCCTTGTGGCAGTCGACCACCGGACCGGCGACGGCCGCGAAGCTCACCACCGCCTCTTTTTTCGCAATGCGGGACTTAGAGCAGCCGGCATCGCTCCAGCTTATCGGGTGGCAGTTCGGCATGTTTGGCACACAGATGTGCTAGACCGGGATGCATCCGGCTGCAATTGATGCAGATCATATTGCGCACAGTTGCGATGGTCGCCAGGGAGCTGTCCTTGGCGTCCAGGCAATCAGTGATATAGGCCGTCATCTCGAGGATCTTCGGGCGACGCCGATCT
>CAJBYR010000308.1 GCA_903959855.1 uncultured beta proteobacterium | reverse complement strand
GCGCTCGCCTGGTCTTGCGCGCCTGCCTCGAACAGCGCTGGTTTGCCGGCGCATCGGCATAGGAAGATAAAACGTGCTCAGCTGCAAGCAAGCCACCGAACTCATGTCGCAGGAACAGGACCGGCGCCTGAGCCTGGCGGATCATTTCGGCCTGCGCCTGCATGTGCTGATCTGTAGCGCCTGTACCAACTACCGGCGCCAGATGGCCGTCCTGCGCGATGCCTGCCGACGTTTCGGTAGCGGCGGCACTCCATGAACGGCGTTGCCAACAGCACCTGCCCGCGCTGCGCCGCCGCGTTTCGCTGCGGCATGGTCGGCGGCGATGCGCAGTGCTGGTGCGCCAGCCTGCCGCCGCTGATGCCACTGCCGGTGCCGCCACCTGGAACCAAGGCCTCATGCTTCTGCCCTGCCTGCCTTGCCGCCATCAAGACTGAGCGAGCCGGAGAGAACGCTCCACAATGAAGCTGCTCGACAAGATCCTCCTCGTCTCGGCAATCATCCTTGCCGCGCTGGTCACGGTGCTTACCGTATTCACCGCCCTCGCGCTGCGCCAGTTCTCGCTCTATACCGCCGAGCGCCACGCCCGCTCCGTGGCCGAAACCGTCAAGGTCGGTCTCACCGAGAGCATGATCAACGGCACGATCAAGAAACGCCAGCAGTTCCTGGTACGCATGTCCGGCATACCCGGCGTCAATGAGGTGCGGGTGGCGCGCGGCCCGGCGGTGGTCAACCAGTTCGGCCCGGGCCTGGCCAGCGAGGACGCGGTACATCATGACGTCAAGGAGGTTTTGGCCACCGGACGTGAGGTCTTCGAGGTGATCGAGACCAATGGCGAGCTGGTCTTCCATGCGGTGATTCCCTATGTGGCTTCGGACCAGGGCGTGCCGAACTGCCTGCAATGTCATATCGTCAAGGCGGGCACGGTGCTGGGTACCGTGACCGTGGATATTCCCTTCACCGAAGTCCGGAACCAGGGCATCGTGGCGGTGGCCCTGGTCAGCCTTGCCGTGCTGGTGGCCGCACTGGTCGCACTGGCGCTGTTGCGGCGGATGATGCGGCCCTTGTCGGAAACCGCCCGGGCGGTCCAGGAAGTCACCTCGCAGGCCGTCGAAGGCAATTTTGCCGGGCGCGTGCTTCGCCGCAGCTCGGACGAAGTCGGCGACATCGCCGTCAATATCAACCACCTCATGGAATTCCTCCAGCGCGAGGTGAGCACCATACGCAACCGCGTCGGCGAACTGATGGGCTTCCAGATCAAGGAAGGCGGCAACCAGTTGGTCAATACGACGGAGCTGGTCGAAAGCCTGGTCGAGGCCTCGCAGTTCAAGCAGGCCATCGAGGAAGACCAGACCAAGGCCGAGATCTACCAGCGACTGGCCGACATGCTGCAAAAAAAATATGCCGTCGAGCGCTTCTCGATCTACGAAGTGGCATCGAGCAAGAACCGCATGACAGCGATGTCGATCGACGGCGACGCCAATGCCACCTGTCGCTACTGCGATCCGCAGGTGATGGTCGACGCCAACTTCTGTCGCGCCCGCCGCACCGGACACGAGGTCAATGCGTTCAGCTTTCCCGGCCTGTGCACCATGTTCCGTCCCGGGGCCGAGGGCGATACCCATGTTTGCCTGCCGATCAACCAGTCGGGTTCGGCCGGCGCCGTGGTCCAGATTCTTGCTGCCCGCGAAGATGGCGACCTTGCCAGCCTGCTGGTGCCATTCGTCAACGTCTATCTGCGCGAGGCCGGCCCGGTGCTTGAGGCCAAGCGCCTCATGGAACACTTGCGCGAGAACTCCCTGCGCGATCCGATGACCGGGCTCTACAACCGTCGCTTCCTCGAAGACTATGTCGGCGCCCTTATCAGCAGCAGCCAGCGGCGCAAGTCCCCCTTTACGGTGTTGATGCTTGACCTGGATTTCTTCAAGCAGGTCAATGACACCCATGGCCACGAGGCCGGCGACAAGGTGATCAAGACCCTGGCCGACATCCTGGTGCGCAGCGTGCGTGGTTCCGACTTTGCGGTGCGCTATGGTGGCGAAGAGTTCCTTTTGGTGCTCACCGATACCGGCATGGAACCCGCGTTGAAGGTCGCGGAAAAGATTCGCGCCGAGGTCGAGGCGACCAAGGTTCCCCTGCCCAGCGGCATCCTGCAAAAGACCATATCCATCGGCGTTGCCGAATTTCCCACCGATGCCGATACCTTCTGGCAGGTGGTCAAGTACGCCGACGTCGCGCTGTACAAGGCCAAGGCGGGCGGGCGCAATCGCGTGGTGCGATTCCTGCCCGAAATGTGGGATGCCACCGGCAGCTACTGAGCCGCGGCCGGCCGGCGTTGCCAGGCCTATTCAATTCGGATACATTGGCCGCTCACCCGAGGCTCCGTCAGGAGGCGAGAAATGAACACGAACAATTCCGGCAACGGTTCCGACCTGCAGGGTTTGCGGATTGAATTGCGCCGCCAGCTTGCCCTGCAGCAGAAAAGCTCGCTCTACACGGTGCTTGGCCTGCCAGCAGACTGTACCGACCTGTCGATCGGTGAGGCGGTCGCGCGGATCGCCGCCAGCGGTGCGCAAGCGGATGCCGAGATGCGCTATGCCCTTGAGATCCTCGGGCGTCCCGAGTCGCGCGAGGCCTTCGACCGCCAGCTGATGGACCAGTTGCGCAAGCCGAAGCCGGTGCCGATCATCGTCGAATTGCCATCCCGCGGCGGTGGCCGCTCGCCGTGGCTGGTACCGGTTACGCTCGGCATCTTCGGCCTGTTGTTGCTGGGGATGTCCTGGCTGGGTCTGAACCACATGAGAGAAAACTCCGAGCGTGAAATGAAGCTGCTCGAAGCCCAGGCGCGCGCCGAAGAGTCCAGGCGACGTGCGGAAGCGATTCCTAAGACCTCGGAGTTGATGCGCCGCGCCGTCGAAGCCTCGGCAGACGTGCAGCAGCAGCAGGCCGATGCGCAGGACAAGGCCGGCGAGGAGGCGAGGGCCCGCGAGGAGCGCTTTCGCAAAGAACGCGAAAATGTTTACCAGCAGCAACTGGCGCAGGACGAGAAGTTGCGCCAGGAAGCCGACAAGCGTGCCGACACCCAGGCCGGGCGCGACGTGATGAACATCATGGGCTCGACCGCCTCGCAGAAGGCGGCCGGCCGCTGAGGCCGCTCAAGCCTTCCGTCAGGCCCGGGCGAGCAGCACCGGCAGGATGGCGAGGTTGGCGATCTCGCCATCCGGAGTCGCCGGGATTCGTTCCGGCGTTTGGCCGAAGCGGTTGCACCACAGCACGCGAAAGCCGAAGGCCTTGGCCGAGTAGGCATCCCAGCCGTTCGACGACAAAAAGCAGATACGTTCCGCTGCCAGTTGCAGGTGCCGGGCGGCAAGCTGATACACCGAGGGGTGAGGCTTGAAGACGCCGACTTCTTCGACCGAAAGCACGGCGTCGAATATCCCCTCAAGCCCCGCGTTGCGTACCACGGCGGCCAGCATCGGCGGGCTGCCGTTCGACAGAATCGCCAGCTTCATCCCTCGGCCACGTAACTCGCGCAGCATCGCCGGCACCTCGGGGTAGGTGCCGAGTTGCAGGTAGAGCTGCATCAATCGCTCGCGCAGGCCGGGACGCTCGATTTTTAATTGCGCCAGCGCGAAGTCGAGCGCATCGCCGGTCACTTGCCAGAATTCGGCATGATGCCCGGCCAGGCCGCGCAGCCAGGTGTACTGCAGTTGCTTCAGGCGCCACAGATCGGAAAGCTTCTGCCAGTCGGCACCGAGTTCGTCGCGTGCGCCGGCGGCCGCCGTGTTGAAGTCGAACAGCGTGCCGTAGGCGTCGAAGACGCAGGCCTCGATCCCGCTCAGCTTTTCCATCCGGTCTATTCCCTTCAGTTGCCGCAGCTCGGGGCCACGGCGGTGTCGTGGCCCAGCGCGCCGCCGCAGCTCGATCCCTGTCCGGCAGTGCAGCCGTAGCAGTGTTCGGCGACCTGGATCGGGGTCTCGTCGATGGCCATCGCCTTGGCCCGGGTGATGTGCAGGCGGCCGCCGGCGCCGTCGGCCATGGCCAGCCCCAGCTGCTGATTGAAATCGCAGTCGTAGAGATAGCCCTGCCAGTCGATGCTGACCAGGCTGCGGCACATCACGCCGTCGAGATTGGCATCGCGGTGCGCAGCGCGCAGCGTGCCCAGGTAGGC
Organism: uncultured beta proteobacterium; assembly: GCA_903959855.1. Lineage (GTDB taxonomy): Bacteria > Pseudomonadota > Gammaproteobacteria > Burkholderiales > Rhodocyclaceae > Sulfuritalea. The sequence goes on along the minus strand of CAJBYR010000308.1, from coordinate 18,885 downwards.
ATTGAACTGGCCCTTGGAGATCAGCATGCTGCCGAAGCGCTGGATCGGCATGTTGGCCAGGGTGAACAGTTCGTTGAAGACCACGCCGTAGCGCTCGTCCAGGTGTCGCTTGTAATCCGCCTGCAAGGCGGCCTGCGGCGGCGGCAGGCTGGGGCCCTGCGGGTTGTAGACCAGGTTCAGCGACAGGCCGCTGCCGGCGCGGCCGTAGCCCAGGTCATTCAGCCGTCGCAGGGCGCGCAGGCTGGCCTCGAACACGCCGCTACCGCGCTGGCGGTCGACGTTTTCCTCCAGGTAGCAGGGCAGCGAGGCGACGATTTCGACCCGATGCAGCGCCAGGAAGTGGGCCAGGTTCTCATGGCCCGGCTCCTCGAGGATGGTCAGGTTGCAGCGATCGATCACGCGCAGGCCCCGTTCGCGCGCGGCGACGACCAGGCGGCGGAACTGCGGATTCAGCTCCGGCGCGCCGCCGGTCAGGTCGATGCTGCGCACACCCGGGTTGGCGGCGAGAAAGGCGATCACGGCGTCAATCGTCTCGGCAGTCATTTCCTCGGTGCGCTTGGGGCCGGCGTTAACGTGGCAGTGCTGGCAGCTCTGGTTGCAGCGGTAGCCGAGGTTGAGCTGCAGAGTGTCGAGCGAGCGCCGCTTGAGGGCGGGGAAATCGGTCTGGGTCAGCAGGGGCAGGGTGGCGTGCATGGGGTTCTCCGGTGGGCATTATGGCTTAGTCGCCCTTGCGGGCCATTGCTTACGTCCAGAGCGAAATTATTGCGCTCGGTCGGTGTCGAGGAGGGCCACACTTGTCGGCCTGCTAGCATGAGCCCTGCGATTCCCGGCGGTCGGGACGAGGAGAGGCGCTTGAACCATATCGAAATGACCCAGGACGGACATCTGGGCACCATCACGCTGGACAACCCGAAGAAGCTCAACGCCTTGAGCCACGCGCTGGTGGACGAGGTGATTGCCGCGCTGCAGGCGCTGGAACAGGCCGCGGCGCGGGTGGTGATTCTGCGTGCGCGGCCCGGGGTCAAGGTCTGGTCGGCCGGGCATGACGTCGGCGAACTGCCGGAAGGCGGGCGCGACCCGCTGGGCTGGGATGACCCGCTGCGCCACCTGGTGCGCACCATCGAAACCTGCCGCATGCCGGTGATCGCCATGATCGAAGGCGGCGTCTGGGGCGGCGCCGTGGAAACCATGCTCGCCTGCGACATCGTCATTGCGGCACCCGGTGCCACCTTCGCCGTGACGCCGGCGCGCCTGGGTGTGCCCTACAACGTCAGCGGCATGATGACCTTCATGAGCGCGGCCAGCCTGCGCGTGGTCAAGGAATTGGCCTTCACCGCGGCGCCGATTTCGGCCGAACGCGCCGAACGCATCGGCATGATCAACCACGTCGTCGCCGACGCGGAACTGGAAAACTTCACCCGTGCGATGGCGATCACCATCGCCAACAACGCGCCGCTGTCCATCGCCGTGATGAAGGAACAGCTGCGCGTCCTGGCCGGCGCCAAGGCGATCACCCCACGCGGCTTCGAAAAGGTGCAAGGCCTGCGCCGCATCGTCTACGACAGCCATGACTATCATGAGGGCATTCGCGCCTTCAAGGAAAAGCGCAAGCCGGTGTATCTCGGACGCTAGTTGCAACATTGCGCCGTGATGGAATCGCTTGAAGTGCCGGCGCGCCGCGCTATATAGTGGCGCTGTATGCCTGACGCCGGACTGACGGAGTAACCATGGACCTGACGCACATGCCGCTGGACCTTACGGGGCTGCTGGCCCTTGCCGCCGGCTTGGGCTGGGCCGCCGGCCTGCGCCTCTACACAGTAATCTTCGTGGTCGGCATGGTCGGCTACCTGGGCATTGCCGAACTGCCGCCCGGCCTGCGCATCCTGCAGCATCCGCTGGTCTTCGGCGCCGCCGGCCTGATGCTGTTCGTCGAATTCTTCGCCGACAAGATTCCGCTGCTCGACACGGCCTGGGACACGGTGCATACCTTCATCCGCATACCGGCCGGTGCCGCACTGGCGGCCATGGTCTTCGGCGGCCAGGGCCTCGAATGGCAGACGGCGATGGCCGTGCTTGGTGGCACGCTGGCGGCGGGTACGCATTTCACCAAGGCCAGCGCGCGCGCCATGATCAACACCTCGCCCGAACCCTTCAGCAACATTGCCGCCTCGACCGGCGAGGATGTCGTGGTGCTCACTGGAATGTGGCTGATGTTCGCCCATCCCTGGGTGATGCTGGGCCTGCTGGTGCTGCTGGTGGTGTTGATGCTCTGGCTGCTGCCCCGGCTCTGGCGCGGCATTGCGGCCTTGATTGGCAGCTTCTCGCTGCCGCGGTCGACTGCGCGCGGGCATTCCTGAGTCTTGCACGGCGGAAATCGCCGTACCGTCAGCGCCGACTTGTAGCACCTGCGTGTCACTAAGCTCACTTCATGGTTCGCCTCGGGGCCGTGGCCGATGGCATAACCCTCGCCGGGATTGACGAAGGGAATCACAGCATCCCGCTCAGGCTCACGTAGCGCGGAACGCTGGTGAGGCCGGCGACGCCGGATCAATCCCGCCCTATGGCAACGAGCGCTTTAAAGTGCCCTGCGCCTGGCACTGTCCCTGGCCAAGTCCGAAAGCGAACCCGTGCACGTATTCCTCATGCGCGCCGCCGTTTGCGACAAGAATGGACAGAAGGTCCCGCAGGGCTACCGCGACCTCGGCGAAATGCTCGGTATGGTGGCGCGGCACTCTGGCACAGTTGGCGGAATGGGCATCGAGGGCCGACAAGGTATTGATGTTCTGAGCATGAGCCAGGACGAGGCCATTTCCCGGCAGCCGCCAAAGGCCAGGGCTGGATCCTGATCCGGACTGTCGCTCCCGGCCTGTTGCCGCTCAGGCAGCGCGGATTCCGGTATGGGCGCGGGACAGCGCCACATAGTGGGCGAACTCGATGGCCGGCAGCGGACGTGAGAAATAGTAGCCCTGCGCTTCCTGGCAATTCTGGCGACGCAGGAAGTCGACCAGTTCGATATCCTCGACGCCTTCGGCAATGGTCTTCAGGTTCAGGCTCAGCGCCATCTGGATGATGGCGCGCACCATCGAGGCGTTGCCCGGCTGGTTCTCCATGTCGCAGATGAAGGAGCGATCGATCTTCAGCTTGTCTACCTTGAATCGCGTCAGGTAGGACAGGCTGGAATACCCGGTGCCGAAATCGTCGATCGACAGCATCACGCCCAATGACTTCAATCGCTGCACGGTGGCCAGCACCGAGTCGGTGTCGTGGATCAGCACCGATTCCGTGAGCTCGAGTTCCAGGCATTCGGGCGGCAGACCGGATTCGTCCAGCGCCTGGCGCACGCAGGCCTCGATGTCGCCGCGCTTGAACTGGATTGCCGACACATTCACCGCGATCACCATCGGCGGCAGACCGGTCTTGCGCCAGGCCGAGGCCTGGCGGCAGGCTTCGCGCAAAACCCAGGCGCCGATGGGTACGATCAGACCGCTTTCTTCGGCGATGCTGATGAAGTGCTCGGGCGTCAGCAGGCCGCGCTCGGGGTGGTGCCAGCGGATCAGCGCCTCGGCGCCGATCACCTTGCCGGTCGTGAGATCGATCTGCGGCTGGTAGTGCAGGCGGAACTCGCCGCGCTCCATGGCGTGCAGCAGGCCGACGCGAATCTGCTGGTGCTCCACCGCGTCGAGGTTCATCTGTTCGGTGAAGAAGCTGTAGGCGTTGCGGCCGGCTTCCTTGGCGTGGTACATCGCCGTGTCGGCCCGTTTGAGCAGGGTGTCGATGTCGCGCCCGTCGTCAGGGAAAACGGCGATCCCGATCGAACTGGAAGTAGAGAGCTCCTTGCCTTCGATGTTGAAGGTCGGCGCCAGGGCTTCGAGGATCTTCTCGGTCACCGTGGTGATGGCATCGGTGTCGGCGACATTGCCCAGCACGACGAGGAACTCGTCGCCGCCCTGGCGGCAGATCGTATCGCTGTCGCGAATGCACAGCATCAGGCGCGAAGCCACGGCCTGCAGCAGCAGGTCGCCGACGGCATGGCCGAAAGAGTCGTTGATGGTCTTGAAGTTGTCGAGATCGAGGAACAACAGCGCCGTGCGGGTCTTCGAACGGTCGGCAAGCGCAATCGCCAGGTCCAGGCGTTCCATGGCCAGGCGCCGGTTGGGCAGGCCGGTCAGCGGATCGTGGAAGGCCATGTACTCGATGCGTTCTTCGGCCTGCTTGCGGTCGCTGATGTCGAGGAAGCCGAAGATGTAATGTGCGGGACGGCCCTCGGCGTCGCGGATCACCGAGACGTGCAGCCAGGCGGGGTAGGTTTCTCCGCTCTTGCGCCGATGCAATACCTCGCCCTGCCAGTGTTCGGCGTGGTTCAGCTGCTGGCTGATCATGGCCGTGAACTGGTCGTTGCCGTGGTCTGCGCCAAGCATGAGCAGTGATCGGCCGGCGACCTCGTCGGCGGCATGGCCGGTCATTTCGCTGAAGGCGCGATTTACCGAAACGATGCGCATGTCGGCGTCGGCGATGACGATGCTTTCGCAGCTGCTCTCGAACACGCGGGCCGAAAGGCGCAGTTTTTCCGCGCTGTCGTTGAGCGAATTCTTTTGTTCGGTGATGTGCGATTGCAGCAGGTTGAAACTGTGCAGCAGGCGCCGGATTTCCTTGCTGCCATCGGCCAGCAGCGGTTGCAGCGGCACCCGTCCCTGGGTCATCTCGTCCAGGGTCTTCGCCGCGCGCGACAGCGGCGTCAGTTGGCCGTGCAGGTAAAGCCAGAGCAGGACGGGGATGATCAGCGACGACAGCGTGGCGCCGAAGTAAATCTTGTCGCGGATGGAATTGATCGATTCGAAGGCGATGCTGGTCGGCATCGTCGCCACCACCATCCAGCCCGAGGTGCGCATGCGGCGCGCCGAACTGAGTTCCTCGATGCCGTTGTTGCCGGGGCCGACGCCGGAGCCTTCATTGCCCTCGCGGTAGCGATCCATCATGCGGCCGGCGTCCTTGGGCGGCAGCGCGCGCAGTACCTGGCCCGGGTCGGTAGAGGCGACGAACAATTCGTCCTTGAGCGAGATCACGTGCAGGCCTTCTTCGGCGCGCAGCCGGCCCGAGATGATTTCCGCAAACAGGTCATCGACAAGTATCCGCACCGTGCCCACCAGGGCCGCCACCACGCGACCATCGGCGTCGCGGATCGGCGCGCCCATCATCAGCAGGGGTTGGCGATCGACGCTGTCGCGTAACGGCGAGCCGATCGCCGGAATGCCGCGGTGGATGATCTTGCGGAAGAATTCCTGCGACGCGAAATCCATTTCTTCGGCGGCGCCGAACTGCGGGCTCAGTGCCAGCGTCGTGCCACCGGCCGAAACTACGCGCAGGCCGCCGCTGAAGTTGCGTTGATGGAGGTTGCCCTCGGCGAGGAACTGGCTCAAACGCGACGGCGTGGCGATCCACTGCGGCTTGATCTGGCGTGCCGATTCGGCCAGGGTATTGAGCCGGTCACGGGCGCTGATGTCGAGGCTGTCGGCAATGCGCTGCACACGCAGGAACTGTTGTGCCGTGAGTGCGGTCTCGAATTCGCTGCGGACTTCCCGTTCCAGCTTGAACGCCAGTACCATTACCGTGCTGACGAACAGCAGGGCGGTGAATAAACTGAGCTTTGATTTGAGGCTGAGCGAATAGCGGGACATGGTTTAACGCCGGAATACCTGCCGTTTTTGGCACTTGATACTGAGACTACGTCCCGAACTGAGCTTGCCACAGGTCATAAGTCACAGAATTGCTTTGAAACATCAGGAGCTTGATCGAAAGTGTGAAAGGTTTGGCACGAAACGCGCGGCCTCGCCGGCATATGCGGGCCAGTCCATGAATCAGCGTGGCTGTGGCGGCGCCCCGACGAACCATCCAGGGAAATTCTCAATGAGTCAGGACAAACGTGCCCGCAAGGGCTTCAATACCCGCGCCATCCACCACGCCTACGACCCTTACGCCGGCCACGGATCCTTGAGTCCGCCGGTCTATCTGAGCTCGACCTACACCTTTCCCACCGTTGAAGACGGCGCCGCGCGCTTTGCCGGCGAGCAGGCCGGCTTCGTCTATTCGCGCGTCGGCAACCCGACCACCCACCTGCTGGAGCAGCGCATCGCCGACCTCGAAGGTGGCGAGGCCGCCGTGGTCACCGGTTCGGGGCAGGGCGCCACCACCTCGCTGTTGTGGACCCTGCTCGCGCCCGGCGACGAGGTCATCGCCGACAAGACGCTCTACGGCTGCACCTTCGGCTTCCTCAACCACGGGCTGGCCAAGTTCGGCGTCAAAATCACCCACATCGACCTCACCGATCCGCGCAATCTCGAAGCCGCGATCGGCCCCCAGACCAAGGTCGTGTTTTTCGAGTCGCCGGCCAACCCCAACATGCGCCTGGTCGACATTCCGGCGATTTCCGCCATCGCCAGCCGCCACGGCGCGCTGACGGTGGTGGACAACACCTATTGCACGCCCTACCTGCAGCGCCCGATCGAACTCGGCGCCGACTACGTGCTTCACTCCGCGACCAAGTATCTCGGCGGCCACGGCGACCTGATCGCCGGCGCCATCGTCGGGCCCAAGGAGCCGCTATTGCAGGTGCGCTTTCACGGCCTCAAGGATATGACCGGCGCGGTGATGTCCTCGCAGGACGCCTTCCTGATTCTGCGCGGGATCAAGACCTTGTCGCTGCGCATGCACCGCCACAGCGAGAATGCCCAGGGGGTAGCGGAGTTCCTTGAGCGCCATCCCAAGGTCGCAGTCTGCCACTACCCGGGGCTGGCCTCCTTCCCGCAGCGCGAACTGGCGCAGCGCCAGATGAAGCTGCCGGGCGGCATGCTGGCTTTCGAACTCAAGGGCGGCATCGAGGCCGGGCGCCGCTTCATGAATGCGCTGCAACTGATCACGCGCGCCGTCAGCCTGGGCGATGCCGAGAGCCTGGCCCAGCATCCGGCCAGCATGACGCATTCCTTCTATACGCCGGAACAACGCCAGGAACACCTGATCGCCGAAGGCCTGGTGCGCATTTCGGCCGGGTTGGAAGACATCGACGACCTGTTGGCCGACGTGAAGCAGGCGCTCGACGCCGCCTGAGCAGAAATCGCCGTGTCGACAGCGCCGACTTTCGGCCTGCGGCACGGCGCAGACTCAAGGCGCGTGCCGGTCCAGCCCCTGGTCTTCCATCGAGCGCGGGTCTTCCACCGGCTCCAGATGGGTGGTGATGTGGCAATGCGGGATCACTTCGCGCAGATCGGCCTCGATGCGCTCGGCCCAGTCGTGGCCAAGTGTCACCGACCATTCGCCCGGCACCAGCACATGCAGGCTGACGAAGGACTGGCGCCCTGCCTGGCGCGTGCGTAGCGCGTGATAGCTGATGCCGCTCGTGGCGTAGCTTGCCAGCCGCTGGTCGATTAGCGCCAGCGTTTCCGCCGGCAGTGAAATGTCCATCAGCCCGGCCGTGGAGCGGTGCATCAGTTGCCAGCCGGTCCACACGATGTTCACCGCGACCAGGATGGCGATTGCCGGGTCCAGCCAGCTCCAGCCGGTGAACCAGACCAGGCCGACGCCGAGGATCACGCCGCCCGAGGTCCACACATCCGTCATCAGGTGGTGGGCATCGGCTTCCAGCGTGATCGAGCGATGCTCGCGCCCGGCGCGCAGCAGCACCGTCGACGTGGCGAAGTTGATGATCGAGGCCACCACCGATACCAGCAGGCCCATGCCCAGCGCCTCCAGCGGCTGCGGATGCAGCAGTCGGTCGATGGCAGTCCAGGCGATGCTCACCGCCGCGATTACGATCAGGAAGCCTTCGAAAGCGCTGGAAAAGTATTCCGCCTTGCCATGGCCGTGCGGATGCATGTCATCCGCGGGTTGCGCCGCCAGGGTCAGCATCCACAGCGCCATCAGCGCGCCGGCGAGGTTGACGAAGGATTCGATGGCATCGGACAGCAGTCCCACCGAGCCGGTCATCCACCACGCCGCGCCCTTCAGCAGGATGGTCGCGATTGCCGCCGCGACGGAAAGCCAAGCATAACGCCTGAGGTCAATCATGCTCCCTTTCCCCCTTGCCGCGCCCTTCGCCGCCCGGCATGCGTATGTCGTGCTCGTCGGCGTTGCGGTGGCATTCCACACAGTTGCGGTAGTCGCGGATGCCTTCCTTGATGTGCTTGCGGCGGATGTTGTCCGTGGTGTGCTCGTGGCAACCGTAGCATGTATAGCGGCTGTAGTCGTTGCCGGTATGGCAGGTTGCGCATTTCACGTTGTGGTCGCGGTCGAGCTGGAACAACTTGTCGTGGTCGAAGGTGGCCGGCGTCCATTTATCCTGGCTGTGGCACTGGCTGCAGTTGCCGCTGATCTGGCGGTGCAGCGCGTCGGTCGGTGCCTTGTGGCAGGCCTGGCATTCCTTGCGCGAATCCGCCGCCAACAGGCTGTGGTTGAAGCGTCCGTCGAGGCGATAGCGCTTCACGCCGGCATGGTCGCTATGGCAGGCGGTGCAGTCCTGCCGGATCAGCTTCTGGTGGAAAGGCGTGGTCGTCAGCGGTTTGCTCAGCGGTAGCCCGGCGCTGGTCAGGCGGCCGATATCGGCCGGCTTGTGGCAACTGATGCAGCGTTCGTCGGCCACCCCGCGGAACGGCGCGTGGCAGGCGAAGCAGTCGGCTTCCAGCTTCTGGTGGCCGACGATCAGCTTGCCGGGACCGACCATCAGGTGGGGATAGACGAAGGCCAGGATCGCCAGCACCAGCAGGTTGGCGGCGAGGATGTACTTGAGGATGCGGCTCATCGCCAGCCCCAGAACAGGAAGGTGCTGACGATGTGTCCCACCGCCAGCACGGCAAAGACGATGAAGATGGGAATATGTACCTTGCGCCACCGGGTCATGGCGTCGAAGGTGACCGCGTCCCAGAATACCGCTTGCTCCACCTCGGGCCGCGAGAGGCCGCGCAACTGGTAGTGGTCGCGCTGCTCCTGCACGTGCTGGCGGGATTGGCCGAGCAGCATCTTGCCCACCATGCCGCTGATCACGTTGATGCCCATGGCAATGGTGGCGAGCCACGGCAGGATGGCATTGAAGTGGATGCCGGCGTGGATCAGCACCAGCAGCGAACCCAGCCAGGCGGCGATTTCATGCAGGGTCAGCAGGCGGCGCGGATTGCCGGCGCTGATCATCTTGCGCTTGCGCAGGGAATACACCAGCGAGCCGATGATCAGCAGCGTGCCGGGAATGCCCAGGTAGCGCCCGACCCAGACCAGGTTCAGGCGGTGCAGCAGGTAGTCGCCCGCCAGCGTGGCTGCGGCGAGCAGGCCGACCAGCAGCGTGAAGGGCAGGATGTGTTCGCGCCAGAGCGAGGCGGCAACAGGAGTGCTGGACTCGGTCATTTAGGCCTCCAGGGTCACGCTGGTCTTCGGCGCACAGACGCAAAGCAGGCATGTGCCGGGCTCGGGGTCGAAGTCGGGTGCCTGCATGTAGGTGACTTCGCCGGCCTCGATGGTGGTCTGGCAGGAGCCACAGCCGCCGGCGCGGCAGCCGGAGTTGACGGCGATGCCATTGGCTTCGGCGAGGTCGAGCAGGCTGCCTGCCGCTGGTGTCCACAGCAGCTCCTTTTCCGAGCGGGCGAAGCGGACCACGACGCCGGTGTTGTCTGCGGGCGTCGCCTCGGGCGGGGCCCTGCGGCGCGGGATCGAGGCCGGGCCGAAGGCCTCGAAGTGGATGCGTGCATCGGGCACGCCCCAGTCCTCCAGCGCCGGCACCAGGCTTGCCAGCATCGGCGTCGGGCCGCAAATGTAGAAGTGGTAGGGCTTGAGCGACAGCATCTGGCGGAAAAGCGCGACATCGACGCGGCCGCGGTGATGGAAGTCCTCGCCCGGCCGGTCATCCGGCAGCGGATCGCTGAAGCACGCGCGCAGCTGGAAGTTCGGGTGCCTGGCCGCCAGTCCGAAGAGGTGGCGCAGCATCATCGCTTCGCGGCCGTTGCGCACGCCGTAGAACAGCCAGACTTCACGGCCCGGCTGCTGCTCCAGGATCCAGTTCAGCATGCTCAGCATGGGCGTGATGCCGATGCCACCGGCGACCAGCACCACCGGTGCATCACCGCGGTCGATATGGAAATGGCCCGAGGGGGCCCGTACCTGCAACAGGTCGCCGACACCGACCTGGTCGTGGAAGTGATTGGAGGAGCGCCCCGCCGGGTGCGGGCTGGCGGCGGGTGCGGGTACGCGCTTGATGGAAACGCGGTAGTGGTCGGGCGTGGGCGCGTCGGAGAGCGAATAGCAGCGCACGATCTGCTCGTTGCCGCCTTCGGTCGCGGGCAGGTCGAGGCGGAAGGTAAGGAACTGTCCCGGCTTGAAGGCGGGCAGTGGTTGCCGGTCCTCCGGCACCAGGTAAAACGAGCAGATGGATTCGGCCTGGTCCTCGACCACCCGGCGCTCCACACGGAATGCGCGGTATCCGCTCCAGCCCGGGGCGCTTGCTTCAGGCAGGGGCGGCGCGACGGGAAGCGGTGTATCGCCCAACCCGGTCTTCAGCCGCATGTAGTCCTGCCAGTGCTGCCAGAAGCCGATGCCGACAAACAGCGCCAGCTGCAGGGCAACGCCGAGCGCAATCCACAGCAGCAGGTTGAGGGAGGTCATGGCAATTGCGCGGCACCAATCACTGGATTGGCGCCGCGCTCCGTTCAGGAGGGGTGAAAGGCCGAGGGTGTTGCGCCGCCCAGCCTGTCGCCGGGATGGCCGCCAAGCGACAGCGGAATCGAGACGAAGGCGACGCTCATGACGAACAGCAAGGTGCCGAGTATGACGGCCAGCAGGTTCGGTACGAAGGTTTGGGTCTTGGGAAGCATGGTGTTCTCCGGTTGATGCAGCAACGCCATGCTGAGCGCTCCGCCTTAACCCTGGCTTAAGGGAAGGACGGTGTGTGGCAATGACGATAGAGGAGGCTTGCTTCGAGGCGCAGCCGTGGGCGGCCTGTTATCGTGCCGGCCCGTTCGGCCGGAAGTGGCATCAGCCTAACAGAGAATCCAGCACCACCCTCGTCGCTGTGGGGTCTTGTACGAAGAAAAGATGCCCGCCGTCGAACTCGCGGTAGCCGGCGCCGGCAATTTGTCCGGCCAGCCGGTACTGAACGTCGGGCGGGGCGATGGCATCGAATCGACCGGCAAAAACCGCCACCGGCATCGCCAGCTGAGGCAGGCGTTCCCAGGTGTCATGATGGCGCCGCGCCGCCATCTGGCGGGCCGCCCCTGCGCGCGATGCCGGATCTTGGTCGCCCTGGCGCAGGGCGGCGAGGCCATCGCTCACCAGGCTCTGCCACAGGGCAGCGTGCTCGGCCTGCCATTGCGGCGTGCGGCGCTTGTCGGCCAGTTCGAGGAAGCGCTTCACCCGTGCCTCGTCTACCAGTTCAGCCAACTCGTGCATCGGGTAGGACATTCCCCCCGCACCGCCGGCGCTGGTGGACATCAGTACCAGGCGCGAAATACGGGTCGGGTGCCTCAGCGCCAGTTCCTGCGCCACCATGCCGCCGAAGGAATAGCCCAGCACCGCCGCGCGCTCCCAACCCAGCGCCGTCATCAGGCCCGCCGCATCGTCGGCGTAGTCGGCCATCGTGTAATCGTGCTCGGGCTTGCCGCTACGTCCCATGCCACGTTGATCGAAGGCCAGCACGGTGAAGTGTTCCGTCAGTTGGCGGTCGAAGTCGGTCGCGGGACGCCGCAGGTCGCCGCCGGTGCCCCAGATCTTGAGCAGGCGCGGCCCGGCGCCATGGATCTCGTAACAGCTCTCGATGTCGCGAACGCGCATGAAAGGCATCGCGCGCCCCTCAGTCGGCCAGCGCCGTGCGCAGCCGCACCGCATAGGTTTCCAACGTTTCACGCGGCGGGTCCTTGCGCGGCCAGGTGAAGCTGATGCCGTCATCCGCATGGCGCGGCACCACATGCAGGTGAAAGTGAAACACCGTCTGTTCGCCCTCCTTACCGTTGGCCTGCAAGAGCGTGATGCCGGGCGGGTCGAAGACATCCTTGGCCGCCCCGGCGACCTTCTGTGCAGTGCGCATTGCGGCCGCAGCCTCGTCGGGCGTGAGGTCGAGCAAGGTGGCGGCGTGGCGCTTTACCGCCACCAGCACGTGGCCGGGGTTGACCTGGCCTAGGTCCATGAAGGCCAGCGTCAGCTGATCCTCGAAGATGCGGGTAGCGGGGATCTCGCCACTGATTAGTCGGCAAAAAATACACTGGCCAGGTGGTGTTGGGTCGATGAAATTCGGCATGGTGGCGGACACTCGAAAGCGTGGCATCAATCATAAGTGGTGCAGACGATTTCGTATTGCTGGCGGTGCGTCGTCGGCTGCTATAGTTGATCTCCTATTCCGCAAGCCTTCCGCTCCGCAAGGAAAATCCATGAATGCCGAAGAACTGAAGCAGCTGCAAGGGCCGATCAAGGCCTTGTACAGGGAAAACCCCGAGGCTGCAAAGCGTACCTTCCGCGCCGAGGGTACGCTGCTGTCCGACCGTCTGACCTGTCGCATTGAGACCCGCTTCGGCACCATCGACGCCGGCTTGCATCCGGCCGCCGGGGGCGACGGCAGCGAGGCCTGCTCAGGCGACATGCTGCTTGAGTCGCTGGTGGCCTGCGCGGGTGTCACTTTCAATGTCGTCGCTACGGCCATGGGCATTCCCTTCCGCAAGGCAAAGGTCATCGTCGAGGGCGATGGCGACTTTCGCGGCACGCTCGGAACGTCGAAGGAGGTGCCTGTCGGAGTGACCGATATCCGGCTGCGTTTCGAAGTGGATTCGACGGCCAGCGACGAACAACTGGCCATTCTGATGAAGCAGACCGAGCGTTATTGCGTGATCTTCCAGACCTTGCGCAATCCTCCGCGCATGGAAGCGAGTTTCGATCGCGTCAGCCCCTGAGCGGCCAGCTATGGCCGGCTGGAATTCAGCGGCCGGATGGGGATTGTGCGACCTTTGCGGGCGTAGAACAATTGCGGACCGCAGCGGCGCTCGTCGTGATACAGGCCGACACAATCCAGGCACTGATGACATTCGTCATAATCAATGGCGCCGTCGGCGCGTATCGCATCATACTGGCATGCTATTTCGCACTTGCGACAGGGTTGACCACAGGCCTCGATTCGCGGCAGCCAGTTCCAGCGCCGCAGGCGGCCGCCCAGGGTCAGCGCCGCGCCCAGCGGGCAGACGAAGCGGCAGAAGAACTTGTACACGAAGGCACCCGCCAGCAGCAGGCCGACGGCCCACAGCAGGAAGGGCAGTTCGCGCTGGAAGCCGACCGTGATGGCGGTCTTGAAGGGCTCGACCTCGACCAGTTTCTCTGCGGCGGCGGGGGCGAAGGCCGCGCTGCCGACCAGCAGGGCGAGCAGGGCGTAGCGGCCGCGCGAAAGCAGCAGCGCCAGTCGCGGCGGCATGCGCCATTGCGGCAGGCGCAGCGCGCGCGCCGCGAGGCCGACGAACTCCTGCAGTGCGCCGAAGGGGCAGAGCCAGCCGCAGAAGGGACCGCGGCCCCACACCGCCAGGCTGATCAGCGTGAAGGCGATCAGCAGCAGCGATACCGGGTCATAGAGGAAGCTCTTGAGCCCGCCGCCCGCCACCAGCGACTTGATCGCGCCGGTGATCTGCACGATGGAAAGCTGTCCCTGCGCATACCAGCCGATGAAGAGCAGGGTGAAGGCGAGGAAGCCCAGACGGAAGCGGAAAAGGATCTGCGGGTGGATCGACACGGCGCGCGGCCGCAGCAGAACGCCGCCCAGCAGCGCCAGTGCCAGCCCGATGATGAGCAGATCGGGCAGCCGTCCCTGCCAGGCCTGCAGCCATTCCGGCAGCGGCTTGGGCGGATAGTCGAACAGTCCGGTGGACGGGACATAGCGCAGGCTGACCTGCTTTTGCGTGACCACCGGCAGGATGAAGCCGCGCGCGCGGCTGACGGTGAACTGGAAATTCATCGGCCGGCCCGGATCGAGTCCGGCGTGAGCCTGCGCGGTCAGGATCAGCGCCGCGCTGAATTCGCCGAAGCCCGGCAGCCGCGCGTAATCGCGGTTGGCGTCGCGCAGTTCGACCGGCAACTCGCTTTGCGCCAGCGCCAGGCGCGGCGGCGGCGTACCCGGCACGAAGTTGTCGTCGACCAGTGCGTAGCGCCCGCGCGTGGCGACCCAGAAGGCGGGGCGGTCGTCCAGCATGTAGGTGCGGAACTTCTCCCAGTTGGCGTCGCCCAGCAGGTTGCGGCCGATGGTGGGTGCGTTGAGGTAGGCGACGAAGACTTCGACGTAGGTCTCGTCGGGATGGCTGGATGCCCGCTCGTCGGTGCCGGCGCCTTCGGTACCGGCGAAGAGCTTCTCGATCTCCGCGTTGCTGAAGGCGATGCGCTGCACGTAGCCGCGCTGGAGCAGGGTGGCGAGGTCCATGCGCTCGAACGGCAGCGGCTTGACCACGGCCGGCGGCGCGCCGTCGCCGGCGTCGGCGAAGCCAAGTCGCGAACGGGCGACCGCGAGCGCGGCGGCGAGCACCGACTGGTTGACGATGCGTACCGAGGCGGTGGCCTTGGTTACGCCATCGAGCACGACGCGATTGCCGCCGGCACCGGAGCGGGTGTTGCCGTAGGCGCTGGAGACGGTGATTTCCTGCTTCAGGCTCTTGCCCTGGTACTGCTTGACGAATTCCTGGAGCGGCAGCGGGCCGAGGCCGCCGAGGAACACCGGTTCGTGCTGGCGCAGTACTTCCACGTCGAGGAACTTGCCTTCGGAATCGATCGCCACCAGCAGGTTCATCGGCGTGCCTTCGAAACCCGGGATCGGCGCCAGGTCGATCGACTCGAAGACATAGCCGACCGGGCCGGCATCGGGCTTGAGTTCGCTGGTCAGCGGCCAGGCCGCAACTTCCCGCAGCTTTTCGCCGACATGCAGCGGACGCTGGAAGCGGCGTTCGATGTCGGCCTTGGTCAGGTCGCCAGCCGTGGCCGGCAGGCAGGCAAGGCTACCGAGCAGCAGGCAGCCCAGCACGGTCGCCAGCCTGGCAAGCAAGCTAGGCGCAGGCATCGGAGCGGGCGAGGCCGGTCGCGGTCGGATTCATGGTGCCGGGGGCGGGTTGTTTCAAGCTGTCTCCTGATGGCAGGTTCGCGTCGCCCGCCGCAAAAATTTGAAACCTGAAGCAAGGATAAGGCCAGAAGAGATTCCCCGGGCGGTTGTCAATCGTGTTCGGCCGGGTCGGTAATGATTTTCATGAAATGCCGGCCGGCGCTGGTATGCGGACAAGGGATGCGATAAGTTTGGCGCATGAACTCCGCCGTACTTGGCCATCCCGCCAGCTTTCCCGCACTATCACTGCCCGACGTCAGAGGCAACTGGCACATTGGCGGCGCGGTCCTTGTCTCGCTGCTGATCCACGGCGTTGCGCTGGGCTGGTTGCCCGGCTTGTCCGGCCGCACGGAAGCCCCGGAGTTGCATCCGGTGCAGGTGCGCTTTGCGCCGCTGCCACCCGAACTCCCGCCGGTCGCCGTGTCGCCAGCGCCGACTTTTGCGCCTCCGGCGCAAACTGCACGCCGCGCCGCGGAGCCCGTGCCGCAACGAGAAGCGCCGATACTCGTCCGACCCATGGCGGAGACGGGCGCTGAAACCCCGGTGATTCGCCGTGAAGCACCGCCGCCCGCGGCGCCGGTGGAAACGCCCCGCGCCAGCCAGCCTGCAGTCGTATCGCGCGCGGCAAGCGTGGATGCCGGTGTACTTGCCGCGTACGGGCGCGAACTGGCCGGCGCGGTTGCTACCCGCCAGCGCTATCCGCGTGTCGCGCTGCTGCGCCAGTGGCAGGGCACCGCCATGCTGCAACTGGAACTCGCGGCAGACGGCCGGCTGCTCGGAGTGCGCGTGATAAGCTCAAGCGGCCATGACACACTCGACAGGCAGGCACTCGATATGGTGCGCGAAGCCGTCCCCCTGCCATCCCTGCCCGAGGCCCTCGCCGGCCGGCCGCTCACCGTCGATGTTCCGGTGGTGTTCCGCATCGCGTCCTGAGGCCTTGCCGACGCATCATGTGTCGTGCCGGCTGCTTGCCGCGGCCGGCTTCCTGTTGCTGTCCCTGACTGCCGCCGCCGGCACCCTGCCGGTGCAGCGCATTGCCGACGATGTGTACCTGATCCCCGGTGTCGTCGCCGACGCTGCGCCGGCCAACCGGGGGCGAGTGGTCAATACCGGCTTCATCGTCGGCACGGACGGCGTGATCGTGGTCGACAGCGGCGCCAATCATGGCCACGGCGAGGCCATTCTTGCCACGGTGGCGAGCGTCACCGGCAAGCCGGTTGCGCTGCTGATCAACACCCATCCGCATCCGCAGAACGTGCTCGGCAATTCCGCCTTCGCTGCGCGCGGCATCCCCATCATGGCGACGGCCGCAACGATAGTGGCGATGCGTACCCGCTGCCCGGACTGCCTGCGCAGCCTGGAGCGGAGTGTCGGTGCCGAGGCCATGGCCGCGACCCGCATCCAGCTCCCCGACCTGGTGGCCGGCAGCGAGGTGCGCCAGGTGGCGGGGCGGCGCCTGACGCTGCTGCACGCCGGACATGGCCATACGGAAGGCGACCTCGCGCTGTTCGACGCGGCCAGCGGCGTGCTGTTCGCCGGCGACCTGGTGTATCGCGGACAGGTCCCGCATCTTTCGGAATCCGATACGGCGGGCTGGCTGGCGAGCCTGCAGCCGCTGCGCGACCTGCCGATCCGGACGCTGGTGCCCGGCCGCGGCCCGCTGGGCGCAGCCGCCGACCTGGCGCCGACCGGTCGCTATCTGGCGCAACTGCGCCAGCGCGTGGCCGCCGCCTACCGCGACGGGCGCAGCGCTGATGAGGCGATCGCGCTGGCCGAGCTGCCCGAATTTTCCGCATGGCAGGGTTACGCGGAGCGCCACGGGCGCAACGTGCAGCACGTCTACTTCGAGATCGAGCGCGACGACCTGAACGGCCGTGGCAAGGCGCGCCAATGAGCCTGCGCCTGCGCCTCAACCTGCTGGTGGCCGGGCTTAACCTGGGCTTCCTGATTGCGCTGACCTGGCTCATGGTGGACAACCACCGCAATTCCATCCAGGAGGAAATCGAGGCCGCGCATCGCGTCGCCGTGCAGATGCTCGGCACCGCGGCGCAGACCAGCCGCGTTTTCGGTTCGGCGCCGGCGGTGATGGCCGATTACCTGCAAAGCCTGGGGCGGGTGCGCGCCAACGAGATACGCCTGTATTCGGACGACGGCGTGCTGCGCTACGAATCGCCGCCGAGCGGCTACAAGGCGGGGCGCCGCGCGCCGGACTGGTTCGATTCGCTGATGCGTCAGCGCATGGAGGCAACCGTGATTGGTCTGCGCGGCGCCCGCATCGAGATCGTGCCGGATCCCTCGCGCGCCGTGCTCGACGCCTGGGACAACGTGACCGCGGTATTTCTGCTCGGGCTCGGCTTCGTCGCCGTGCTCCACGTTTCGCTGTTGCTGTTCCTGCGCCGCCTGCTGCGCCCGACCGAGGCCGACGCATTGCGCCTGGTGACGACCACCCGGCAACTGGCGGAAAACCGCGAGGTGACGCGCCTGATCCAGGCCGGCGTCGAGGAGGAGCGCAAGCGCCTTTCTCGGGAACTCCACGACGAACTCGGCCAGTCGGTGACCGCGATCCGCCTCATCGCGGCATCGATCTCGCGCAGCGGCGAATCGGCCGGCGCCATGCAGGGGTCGGCAAAGATCAACGAGATTGCGGCCGGACTGTACGACAGCGTGCATCGCATCGTGCGCGAACTGCGCCCTGCGGTTCTCGAACAGCCCGACCTGGCCGCGGCGCTGGCCGACCTCGGGCGCGAATGGCGTGCCCGGCATCCGCAGATCGACCTGGTGCTGAAACTCGACGGTGACCTGGGCGACCTCGGCGAAGCGGCGACGCTGGCCGCGTTTCGTTGTGTCCAGGAGGCGCTGACCAACGTGCTGAAACATGCCGGCGCGCGTCGCGTCGAGGTTTTCGTGCGCCGCCGCGACGACAGCCTGGAAGCCGCCATCGACGACGACGGGCAAGGGCCGGCGATCGGCGGCGCGGGGTCCGGCCATGGCCTGGTCGGCATGCGCGAGCGGGTCGAGGCGCTGGGCGGCAGCCTTGAGGCAACGGCCCGCGCCGGGGGCGGGTTCCGCGTTAGCATGGTGCTTCCGCTGCCAGGAGACTCAAGTTGAATCCGATATTGCGCATCATGCTGGTCGACGATCATGCCGTCGTTCGCATGGGCTTTCGCCTGCTGCTCGACACCACCGCCGACCTGCGCGTGGTGGCCGAATGCGGCAGCGGCGAAGAGGCGCTCAAGAGCTTCGCCGAGGTCAATCCTGACGTGGTGGTGCTGGACCTGTCGATGGCGGGCATGGGTGGCCTGGAGACGCTTTCGCGCCTGCTGGCGAAGTGGCCCGGTGTGCGCGTGCTGGTGCTTTCGGCGCACGAGGACACCGCGCATCCGCGACGCGCGCTGGCGGCTGGTGCGCTGGGCTACCTGACCAAGCGCAGCGCGGCCGAGGCCCTTATCGAGGCGATCCGCCAGGTTGCCGCCGGCAAGCTTTTCCTCGAGCCGGCGCTGGCCCAGGAGATCGTGGTGGAGCAGGTCGGCAGCACCGGCAACCCGCTGGAAACCCTGTCCGCCCGCGAATTCGAGGTCTTCGTCATGCTGGCGCGCGGCAAGTCGGTGACCGAGATCGCCGAGGTGCTGTTCCTCAGTCCGCGCACGGTCGGCACCCATCTCTACAACATCAAGCAGAAACTCGGCGCAGGAAATTCGGCCGAACTGACGCTGATTGCCATCCGCAATGGGTTGATCGACGTCTGATCAGCTCGCCGTCTCATGATAATCATGAGACGGCGCCGCGCGAATTGACGGCTGCGC
>CAJBYR010000307.1 GCA_903959855.1 uncultured beta proteobacterium | reverse complement strand
TTGAACCACTGCGCCACCGGCAGCCCGGCGAAGAATTCCAGCAAGGCGTGGTTGGTCCAGTCCTTGTTACGCAGGTCGCGCGCCAGCACCAGGTGGCCGGAATCAAGCAGCAACTGCTTTTGCCGCGCGTTGCCGGAGCAGCCGGCCTTTTCAAAGAAGATGACATGGGCCATGGTTATCTCGCAGCAATTTCCGCTTGTGCGGCGGCCCATCGCTCGGGCGGGATGCCGGTGAGCGAACCGGGCGGATTCATTTCCGTGCCGAGTTCGTCGAGGATCGCGCCCTCGATCGGGCAGATCGCCACGCACTGGGCATCGGCGAACTCGCCGACGCACTCGGTGCATTTGTCGGCATCGATGAGGAAGTGGGGTGCCGCCTCATAAATCGCCTTGTTCGGGCAGAGGGGCGCGCAGGCCCAGCAGTTCACGCAGCTTTCGATGATTTCGAGGGCCATGGGGATTCCTCAGGCGACTTTGTTGGCAGCGGGCGCGGCGGTCAGTTTTCCGGCGGCCAGCATTTCGTTCCAGACGGCGGCAACGGCTTCCTCGATCGCTTCCATGGCGTGCTCGCCGTTGGGCTGTATGCCGGCGGCTTCGAGGTTGCCCCAGGGTTCGTAACCAATTTTCGAACACAGCACCACCTCGCAGCCCGCGAGCGCCTTGATGGTGCGGTCGAGCGTCGATTCAGCGTCGCCGCAGGTATCGTCGCCGGCGCAATAGGCATCGGCCTTGCGATGGCCGACGAACTTGGCGCCCGTGGCGGAGGCCTCGTAGACCAGGAACTCTTTCGCATGGCCGAAGTGCACCGCGACCAATCCGCCCTTGGCGGCGACCGCCATCAGCACCGAGCGGCCCACCGGCGCGGCCGGGACTGCCTCCGGCACGGCCTTGGCCGCACGCGGCATGAACTGCACCACCTGTGCCTGCGGTAGCTTGGGCGCATGTGCCTTGTTACGCTTGGCCTCCAACTCCGCCGTGGCCCTGGCGCGAAACTCGGCGCGCACTGCCATCGCGGCTTCGTAGTCGATCTCCATGGCGTCGATCTTGTCCATGGTGAATTCGTCGCCGCGATCCTCGCCGAGCAGGCCGACGGCATCGGCGCGGCACTGGCGGCAGTGCCGCATCATGTTCATGTCGCCCTCGCAGGCGTCCTGCAGGTTCTTGAGTTCCTCAGGGTTCGGGCTGCGCTGCCCCATTACACCGTAGAAGGTGCCGTGCTCGGCTTCGGCGATCAGCGGCATCACGTTGTGCAGGAAGGCGCCCTTGGCCTTGACGATCTTCGACACCTCTTTCAGGTGCTCGTCATTGACGCCGGGGATCAGCACCGAATTGACCTTGACGAGTATCCCGCGAGCCACCAGCATTTCGAGGCCCTTCTGCTGCCGTTCGATCAGGATCGCGGCGGCTTCGCGACCATGGATGCGTTTGTTCTGCCAGAAGATCCACGGGTAGATCTTGGCGCCGACGTCCGGATCGACGCAGTTGATGGTGATCGTCACATGGTCGATGTTGTGCTTCGCCAGTTCCTCGACATGGTCGGGCAGCGAAAGGCCGTTGGTCGATACGCAGAGCTTGATGTCCGGCGCCTTTTGCGCCAGCTCGCGGAAGGTTTCGAAAGTACGCTCGGGGTTGGCCAGGGGATCGCCGGGGCCGGCGATGCCGAGCACCGTCATCTGCGGGATGGTCGCCGCCACGGCCAGTGTCTTCTTCACCGCCTGCGCCGGCGTCAGCAGTTCGGAAACGACGCCGGGGCGCGATTCGTTGGCGCAGTCGTACTTGCGGTTGCAGTAGTGGCACTGGATGTTGCAGGCCGGCGCCACGGCGACGTGCATGCGCGCGAAGTAGTGGTGCGCATCCTCCGAGTAGCAGGGGTGGTCCTGCACCTTGGCACGGATGTCGTCGGGCATGCCGTCCATCTGGCTGGCGGTGGATCCGCAACTGCCGGTGCTGCAGCCTCCGCTTTTGGCGGGCGCGTTATCGATGACGGGCAGGTCCATGCTGAGCTTCCCTTTCCGGGTGGGGTCAGCATCGGTTCAGCAACTGGCATGCCATGCCGCAGGCGCGGCTAACTCACTGATTGCGAATGGCTTGGCCGAATGGAGGGGTTGTCGCAAAGGCGACAAAGGCGACACAGGGGAAGCAACGGCGCTTGCTCAGGTCCTGCGCCACAAGTCGTTAAGACGGCTCCAGTCCTTATCCCGGTAACTGCGATGGATCACGGCGACCATATAGCCGAACCACAGGCAGAAACCCGAAATCGCCGGGAGCAGGCAGCAAAACATCATCACTGTCCAGGCATCGACGCCAAGACCCTTGCCGGGGCCGAAGACATGCTGCAGCAGGGCATCGAGCAGGCTCCAACCCAGATAGACGCAAAGTGCGATGACCACCAGCGTGACCCAGCCACGTTTGAGCCAGGGGAAGCGCTTGCCGGACATGTAGCCGCGATAGCCCACCAGAAGTGCCGGCAGGGCGTAAGCGAAAAAGAGGAGGGTGAAGTCCATGCGGCATTGTAGCCAGTAGAGGATTTCGCTTCTGCGCTGATGGGTGTGGGTTGGGGTGGTTCACGCGCTGCTATCGGTCCCAAACCAATGGCAAGGCCGAGCGCTTTATCCAGACCTGCTGGCGGGAATTGGGCCTATGTCAGGAGCTATGCCAACAGCGCTGAGCGGACGGCTTGGCTGCCCGCCTTCCTCGCCTACTACAACAGTCGAAGACCCCACTCGGCTCTCGGCTATAAACCACCAGCTTCTCGCCTCGGCGGGAACAACCTATTGCGACTTAACAGTTAGTTGAAGCGGGCCGCTACCGGACCAGCGCTCAAGCGAAAGAAAAATCACCGGTGTGATGATCAGCGTGATGGCCTGCGAAAACAACAAACCGCCCACCACCGAAAGCCCGAGCGGTTGGCGCAATTCGGCTCCGGCGCCAAGCCCCAGTGCGATAGGCAGCGCGCCCATCAAGGCTGCCGACGTGGTCATCATGATCGGCCGGAACCGCAACAGGCAGGCAGTTCGAATTGCCCTCCGGGCGTCCATGCCCTGATTGCGTTGTGCATCGAGGGCGAAATCCACCATCATGATGGCATTCTTTTTCACGATGCCGATCAGCATCAGAATCCCGATCATGGCAATGATGGACATATCCATGTTGAACAACCAAAGCATCGCCAGCGCGCCAACCGCAGCCGACGGCAGGCCGGACAGGATGGTCAGCGGGTGCACGAAACTTTCATAAAGCACGCCGAGCAAAACGTAGATCACCAGGATCGCTGCCACGATCAAAGCGATCTGACTGGCCTGTGATGCCTGGAACGCGGCCGCATCTCCCCCGTAACTGGTCAGGATGCTGCTCGGGAAATTGAGTTCCCCCTTGTACTTCTCGATACGTTTCGAAGCATCACCCAACGATTCGCCCGGGGCGAGATTGAACGACAACGTGAGCGCTTCCAGTTGCCCCGCATGATTGATCGAGACCGGGCCAACCTCCCGTGTCACTGTCGCTACGCTCGACAGCGGCACCAGCGCTCCGCTTTTTGCTCGGACATATACTTTGCCAAAGGCGCTCTCGTCGGCGCGATCCTCGGCGCTGAATTGCAGGATTACCTGATAACTTTCACTCGACGTGTAGATCGTTGATACCTGCCGCTCGCCAAAGGCGCTGTATAGCGCCGACCGGATATCGGAAACTTGCAAACCGAGCAGGTTAGCCTTGTCGCGGTTGATATTCAGCTGTGCCTGCAAACCCTTCAGCTGGGCATCGGTGGTTACATCGCGAAAGATGGCGTCGTCGCGCAAGCGTGCCGACAAGCCATCGGCGGCGGCCCGCAGGTCTTCGGCACGCACGCTGCGCATTACGTACTGATAACGGCTCTTGCTTTGACGCCCGCCCAAACGCAGGTTCTGCACCGGGTTGATGAATACGGTAACCCCCGGGATCACCCGAACCTCTTTACGCAGATTTTCCACCACCTTGTCCATTGACGGCCGCTGATCCCGAGGTTTCAGGCTGATGAACAGGCGCCCGCTATTGCCGCCGGACGCGTTGACGATCACCGTGTCCACCGCCGGGTTGGAACGAATCACTTCTCCGGTCTGCTGGAGCAAGGCGCTCATTGCGGGAAAAGAAATATCTTCCACGGCCTCAACCGTGATGGACGCTTGACCGATATCCTCGCTTGGGAAAAAACCTTTCGGTAGCAC
>CAJBYR010000306.1 GCA_903959855.1 uncultured beta proteobacterium | reverse complement strand
CCTGGATGCCGATGGATCGACGCTTTACGATCTCTACGGCGAGTTCCAGATCACGCCCAAGACGGTCAATTTCGCCTTGACGACCGATGCCACCAAGGTTCGCCAGAAGTGCGTCGATGTCCTGGCCCACATCGAAGACAACCTGCGCGGTGAGTTCATGACGGCGGTGCGTTGCCTGAGCTCACCCGAGTTCTTCGAAAAACTCATCGCCCACCCGGTGGTCGAGAAAGCCTACGAGAACTACCAGCAAGGCGCGATCCTGCGGGATGACGTGCGCGCCGGTTTCACCTTCGGCGGCATTGTCTTCGAGGAGTATCGCGGTCAGGCCACCGATGGCAACGGCGCGACGCGGCGCTTCATTGCAGCCGGCGAAGCGCATTGCTTCCCCTTGGGCACCATCGACACCTTTGGCACCTATGTGGCCCCGGCCGACTTTAACGAGACGGTGAATACCCTGGGGCAGTCGATCTACGCCAAGCAGGAGCCGCGCAAGTTCGAACGCGGCACCGACCTTCACACCCAGTCGAACCCGCTGCCGATGTGTCATCGCCCCGGCGTGCTGGTGAAACTGACGATGTCGTGATGATGGACGTTGGCGCACTCTATGACGCGGCGGCCTCCTCCGGGATGCTGGTGCCCGTAACGTTCGGGGGCGTGGTGGTCATGGCTGACTTCCGCGCTCCCGATGAAGACGTGCTCGATGGGCTGGGCGTCAGCCGGGGCTATACCCTCCGGTATCCGCAGAGCCGACTGACGCTTAAGCCCGGTGATGAACTGGTGGTGGCCGCGGCGAGTTACCGGGTGCGTGAAATCACGCAACTGGGTGACGGCTCGGAATGCCGGGCCTCACTCACGCGGCTTTAGGGTCCGATCTTGATCCAGCCATTCCAGAGCATCCGCGCAATGGTGGCATTGACGGCCTGGCGATCGAAGCGCTCGGGATCGAAGTCCAGTCCGGCCCATTCCTGGAAGGCTTTGGTTTCGTCTCCATAGGGATCACTGTCTAGTTGGTCCAGGAAATTCTGATAGCCACCTGAACCGCCCGCGTCGTCGGGTGGGCAGGCGCGCTCACCGATTTCGACCCAGGCAAAGCCGCCGTCACTCGGGCTTGGCTTGACGTCCTCGATCGACTCGACGGTGATGCGATGCTGCCAGCCATCGCCGAAATCGTAAAGGTAACCGCAGGTATCGCCCTCGGCGAGCAGCTGGTTGAGTCGGTATTTCTTCTCGTCCAGCACCTCCCATCCGGGGTCGGTGAATTCGGGGTCGGGCACGCCGTAGTGTTTGTCGCGAATCTCGAACTTGTGTAGATGCGAGTCCGACCAGCCCATGGCGGCCTGGAGGATGTGATGCAGTGCATCGAGTCGTGTACGGCCATCCAGATGAATGCGACGCCAGATGGCCGGTTGGATGCCAAGGAGTTCGATACGCAGCGTGAAGTGGCTGGGTGACGACTGGCTGCTGCGGTGTTTCTTCTTCGGAAGCGTGGTCGGCATGACGTGGACGGGTCAATACAAGCAAGCCTCGCATTTTACGAAACCTATCTGGAATTTCCATGACCCAATCACTTCGCGAACGCCTCTTGCAGGCGATGGTCAGCCGGCTCGCGCCGATAGCCATGACGCAAGGGGCGACGCTGATCCGATCGCCCCCCACGGGCGTTACCCGAGAACAGTCACCGGCGCTCCTGGTATTTCCCGAGTCAGACGCGATTACGCAGCGACCCAATGACCGCGTCGAGCGACACCTGGTCGTGCGGCTGGTGGCCGTGGCCCGAGAGGCCGGTGGCGAAGCGCCGGCAACCCGCGCTGACCGGCTTCTGGTGGCGGCGCACGCGGCACTGTTCGCGGATAGCAACCTCGGCGGTTTGTGTCTGGCTATTGCAGAACTCGAGTGCGAGTGGGATGTGGAGGACGCCGATGCCACGGCGGCGGCCCTTCCTGCGCGCTACCAGATCACCTACCGGACGCTCGCTTCCGATATTTCACAGCAAGGATGAACCATGCCCACCCTATCCGTTGAACTTCAAAAATCCCATACCCATGCCGGCACGCTGCTGGAGCCCGGGGATGTGATCGAACTTCCTGCCGATCTCGCCCACTGGTTGTGCGAGTCCGGAATTGCCCGACCGCACAAGGTCGAACTGGCCCATCCCCGCCAGCCATCCGTCACCCAACCCCATCTCAAGACTGAGGAGTCGACATGAGTACCTACGCATCCTTCCAAGGCCGGGTCTACCTCGGTAAGCGCGATATCAACGGCAATCCGATCGAAGTCCGCAGCCCCGGCAACGTCGCCGACCTGAAGCTTTCGCTCAAGACCGATGTGTTGGAGCATTACGAGTCGCAATCCGGCCAGCGCTCGCTTGATCACCGCATGATCAAGAGCAAGTCGGCCACGATCAATCTCTCCATCGAGGAATTCACCAAGGAAAACCTAGCCCTTGCGCTCTACGGCACGCACGTGGCCACGGCCAGTGGCACGGTGACGGATGAACTCATCGGCGGCGCCGTTCCGGTGGTCGGTGACCGCTACTTTCTGGCTCACCCCAAGGTGTCGACGCTGATTCTCAAGGACTCGACCGGCACGCCGGCCACCCTGACGCTCGGCACGCACTACACGGCCGACACCGACTTTGGTGCGATCCAGTTTCTCGACACCACCGGGCTCACCGCACCGTACAAGGCCAGCTATGCCTTCGGCGATGTCTCGGAAATTGGGATCTTCACGCAGCCGCTGCCAGAACGCTACCTGCGGCTGGAGGGACTCAACACCGCGCAGGGCAACGCCAAGGTGCTGGTCGAGCTCTATCGGGTAGCCTTCGACCCGCTGAAGGAACTGGCGCTCATCTCGACCGAGTACAACAAGTTCGATCTGGAAGGCTCGCTCCTGGCGGATTCCACAAAACCCTACGATGCCGTGCTCGGTACGTTTGGGCGCATTGTGCAAATCGGGTGATGGCGATGAGTGATCAAAACCAAGACGTGCTGGCCGCCTTGCCGCCTGTCCCGCACACCCTCGAGATTGCCGGCGAGACGCTGGAACTCACCCCCTTGAAAATCGGCGAGTTGCCTGCTTTCGTGCGCGCGATCCGTCCGTTTGCCACGTACATCGGCGTTGAGGTCGACTGGCTGGCCCTGTTCGGCGAGCGTGGCGAGGATGTGTTGGTGGCGCTCGCGGTGGCGGCCCGGCGTCCGCGAGAGTGGGTCGCTCAGTTATCGCTCGATGCCGCGATTCAACTGGCCGAAGCGGTGTTCGAGGTGAATGCCGATTTTTTTATCCGGCAGGTGACCCCGGCGCTGCTGCGCCTCGCCGGACGAATCGGGAAACTCGGGGACTCCGCTGGGCCGATCTTGTCCAGCGCCTCATCGACCACGGCCACCGCTACCCCGACATCCTGACCTACACCCTGGCGCAGGTGCGCGCGTTTCTCTCGGCCATCGACGCGACAGAGCGCACTCGATTGGCCGCCGAGTTTGCCGTGATGCTGATCGCCACCCGTGGTGGGAGTGCCGACATCAAGCAATTGCAGCGGGACCTCTGTGCATGAAACTGTCCCTCACCACCTCGGGCCTGCTCGATCCCAAGCGCCTCGACAGTTGGGTGCCAGAAAAACGCCGGGCGATCCGCAAGGCCGTCGAAGCCGGCATGAAGTCCGGGGGGCGTGAAATCGCCGACCAGGTTCGGACGCAGATGGGCGCGCGTTTCAAAGTTCGGCGCCCGGGATTTCTGCGTAGTCTGCGCTCCAAAGTTTATGCCGGCAGCCCAGCAAAGTTTCCGGCGTTGATGATTGGCTCGCGGATCTCGTGGCTCGGCATCCACACGCGGGGTGGCTCGATTAGCGGAAAGATGTTGATCCCCTTGCTGCCCGAGCATCAGCGCATCGGCCCCAAGGCGTTTCGGCGCGTCATCACGGGACTGCTTCGATCGGGTAACGCCTACTTCATCCAGAAGAACGGGAAGGTGATCCTGATGGCCGAGAACATCAAGGAGAACACGTCCGAACTGCGCCGGTTCAAGCGGGCCGAGCGTGGCCGTACCGGTGCCAAGTCGATCAAACGTGGCACCGAACTACCGATCGCCGTCCTGGTACCGGTGGTGCGTCTGGGCAAGCGGCTGGACCTCGAAGGCATCGTCAAGGCGCAGCTACCGCGGCTTGCGGCAGCAATTGAGCGCTCCCTCTCTTCGCTTATGTCTGCCAGGGATTGATGACGTCGAGCTCGGGAAACTTGAAGTCGGTTTCATTACGCGTCACCAGGGTGAGGCCATGCTGCAAGGCCGTCGCGGCGATGAGGCTGTCGATGGCGGGCGCCGTGCGTTTGATACGCGCCAGCAGGCGCCCCCAACGATCAACCACCGCTTCATCGACCAGGAGAATGCGTCCCGTGAAGAATGCCGGCAGATCGACCTCGAGCCAGTCACGTAACACGAGGCGCCGCTTGCTGTTAGGTAGCGCCTCGATACCCTTGCGGATCTCGCCCAGGGTGAGCACGGACACGTACAAGGTGGTGGCCGGGCGGGCAGCAAACCAACTGATCACTCCGGGGTTGGCATCCTTGCGGCGCAACTCGGAAATGATGTTCGTGTCGATGAGGTAGCTCACAGCGCAAGCTCACGCGGCGGGCTCTTGTCCCGGTCGAGACGAACGTCGTCCAGCCCATACAGTGGCGAACGACGCATAAATGCCACCAGCGATTCGCCCGTGCCGGCGAGCCGGTCAAACTCGGCACGTGACAACATGACCGCGACCGAATGGCCGTGCAGGGTGATGTCCTGCGGCCCTTCGGCTTCGGCTCTCTTGACGACCTCGGACAGGCGGGCCTTGGCCTCCTGCATTTGCCATGTCTGCATGGGGTATCTCCTAATTCTGACCACTCTGGTCAGTTTAATGTTTTTTACCTGGAATTCCAAGTCTCATGGCTGACCGCGCCCAGATACTGATTACCGCGATAGACCAGACGCGACAGGCGTTCGCCTCGGTCAAGTCGGGCCTAGAGAACATCACCTCGGCCGCTAAGTCGGTCAATGGCCTGCTGGCCTCGATGGGGGCTGCGCTCTCGGTGGGTGCACTGGTGGCTGCCGGCAAGGCGGCCATGGATACCGCTGACAATCTCGCCAAGCTGTCGCAGAAGACCGGCATCTCGGTGGAGTCGCTGTCGCTGCTCAAGCCCATCGCCGAGCAATCCGGCGTGTCCCTCGAGGGGCTGGCCAAGGGCATGCAGAAACTCGCGACCGCCATGGTCGAAGCGGCCGGCGGATCGAAGGAGCAGGTCGAGTCCTTCAGCCGCCTCGGCGTCGCCGTCAAAGATGCCGCCGGTCAGCTGCGCCCCACCGAGGAGGTACTGCTCGATCTGGCCGATGCCTTCGCCGCCATGCCCGATGGCGCAGAAAAGTCGGCGCTGGCCGTGAAGCTCTTTGGTAAAAGCGGCGTCGAACTTATTCCCTTCCTCAATCAAGGCCGGGCCGGCATCGAGCAACTGAAACAGAAGTTCAAGGAACTCGGGCTTGAGATCAGTGGCGACACCGCCCGTGCCGCCGAGAAATTCAACGACACGCTGGACACCGTCAAGCAGGCGTTGCAGGGCGTTGCCATGCGCATCGCCGAAGCGGCGCTCCCCGCCTTGCAGCGCTTGGCCGATGCGCTGGTCGTGCTGGCAAGCCACGGTGACGCCATCATCTCGACGCTACGCATCCTGGGCGAAATATTGATTGCGGTACTCGCGGTCAAAGGGGTGGCAGCAGTCGCGAAACTGCTGGAGGCGGTCACTCTCCTCAAAGCGGCGTTCATGCGCTTCCTGCCCATACTGGCCGCCGTCGCGGTATGGGAAATCGGGCGAGGCATTGTCAAAGCCGTGCAGGAAATCCGCGAGCTCACGCGCGAGACCGATCAATTGGCGCGTCAGAGCGAACAGTTGGGGCAACTCAACAACGCCCTGGAGGAGATTGCCACCACGGGCACCCTGAGCGTCAAGACGCAGATGGCCCTCGCGGCTCAGGCGGCCGAGCGTTTGAAAGCCGCTTTGCCCGGCACGGCCGACGCGCTGCGCTCCATTCGTGGGGCGGCGACTCAGGTGGGCGAGGCCATTCGGCAGTCATTGGACGCGGAAACCAAGAAGGCCGCCGAGACCGTCAAGCAACTCTCGGCCAGTTACAAGCAGGTGGCGGCCGACATCAAGGCGGTCTGGGATGCGCGCGTCACTGAGGTCGAAGCGAACTACAAACGACAGGAAGCGGCGGCGCAAAATGCGTCACGCTCGGAATCCGCCGCCATTCGCGATTCAGCGCAGAACCTGCTCACCGCCGAACGGGAGAAGGTCGCGGCGATCGACGCCGGTGCCCGGCAGATGGAAGCCGCCTGGAGCACGACCTATGGTCACGCCGTAGCCCTTGCTCGCGCTGCCGGTCAGGACGTGCAGGCCATCGAGCGGCAAGCCGTCGACGCCCGGGTCAGTCTCTACAGCCAATTGGAGACGGCCTATCGGGCCACCGTCGACCGGCTGATTGCGGAAGAACAGCGGCATCTGGCGGCCGCCAAGCAGGCCGATGAAGCGCGACTGAATCTGCGCCTGTCGGTCGAGGATCGCATTCGCGAACTGGCGCGCAAAGGGGCCGACGAAGTTGCTGCCTACCAGGATCGGTTGCGCCAGATCGACGAGAAGCAGGCGCAGGCCCGTGCGGCTTTGGCGCAGGGCAACTTTGAGCAGGCCCGCAAACTGGCCGAGGACGCCATCGCACTTGCCGAGCGCTCAGCGTCGGCCGTGACCCGACAGGTCGAGCAAAACGGCAAGACCGTCACGCAGACGATGGTGTCCGAGGGACAAGCCGCTGCCACCGCGATCGGCCAGATTCGCGAGTCCGCCGCGATTGCCGATGCGGCATTGAAGGGACTGGGGGACGCCCACAAGCAGGCCGCCAGTGCCGCCGGTAGTGGTGCGGAGGAAGCAAAGCGTTCGCTCGCCTCGGTCTCCGAGGAACTTGGCAAACTGCGCCAGCAACTGCTCTCGCAAGACAAGTTAAAGCTTGACGTCGACATCGAGTCGGCCCGAGCCGGCATCGAGAAGTTGAAGGCACTGACCGACGCGCAACACCTGGTCGCCAAGATTCAGGTCGATACCCAGGCCGCCGAGGCGTCTCTGCAAAAACTCAAGACGGAAACCGACAACCGTGTCCTGCTGCAAAAGGTCGACGCCGACACCAGCAAGGTGCTCACCGACATCGATCGTCTGCGCAGCACCTTGGCCAGCGGCGGCGTCGAGATCCCGGCGACGATGTCGTTCGACAAACCCCGCGCTGCCCTGGCGTCCTTCGCCCAAGACATCAAGATCACCCTGACGGCCCCGACCGAAGCCACACACACGCCGCGTCCGGATCTGGGCTTCTGGCGCCAGGCCCTGTCGGAACTCACCCGTCCGACCAGCAGCGTTCATACGATTTATGTACAGAAGGTGCAGAGCAATGCCTCGGGGGGCTTGATCCAGCGGCTGGCCGAGGGCGGGCAGGCGCTGGTAGACGGGTTCCGGCGCATGTCAGGCCGGATCACCGGGCCGGGGTCCGAGACCTCCGACTCCATCCCCGCATTGTTGTCTGCCGGTGAGTTCGTGGTGCGTGCGGCCTCCGTGCGCAAGTTTGGTCAGTCCTTCTTCGAGACGGTGAATGCGGGGTTCCTGCCGGCGTTGCCGCGCTTTGCGGTGGGCGGTGCCGTGTCGTCCGTCATCTCCCAGGTCGCGATGAGTGCCGGATCCACGTCGACGCCCGCCCGTGATGTCGTGGATCTGCGTTTCCATGTCGGCAACAAGGCCCATACCGTGCAGTCGTCGCGTGAAACCGCGATGGCACTCGCCAGTGCCCTGCGTGAATTGTCGAGGGCCTCGTGAGCGCGCGACCCCATCCTCCATCTGCTGTCACGGTGCATTTCTATGACTGTGATACGCCGACCCATCAGGAACTGATCGAATCCGGGCACATCAGCCGCTGCGAGGTGACGTTGCTCGACTGGCTGGACTCATTGACCGTCGCCCTGGATGCCTGGCGGCCGCAATCCCGCCTGCGTGTGCAGATCACCGAACAGGTGGCCGCCGCGCAAGCGGATGCCATCGATCAGTGCCTCGCCAGCCGCTATGCTCCTGAGCCGACGCCGACAACCGGCGTAGCGGTTCGTGTGGCCAGTCATCTGCGGGATGGCGGTGCGGGATCCGCCGCCAACGCCGGCGCTTCGGGAATGAAGGCGCTCCTTCCGCTGCGTCTCAGCGCGCTTAATGCCAATGGATCAGGCGGCAGGGGAAACGCGACCGCGTGTCCGCCCATCGCCTTCCATATCCTGCACTGGCCGGTCGCGGTGGGCGGTAACACGTATCTGCAGAACACTGTGATGACTGCACAAGGCACCGCGCCCACCAAGACCGGCAGTGGCGAGTTGGCCGATACCGCCGTCTTCAGCGCGGCCGATCAGACCCTGCCGTGGTCGCAGGTGATCCACACGCTATTCACCGGTGGCAGCTTTCGCATCAGCAGCAGCAGGGTATTCAACCATTGGGTCAGTTGGGATCTGATCCGGCAGCCGGCGCCAGCGGCGGAACTCGAAGCGCGTGGCATTGCCTTCGATCCGGCACGGATGATCATCGACCTGCCCGGCTTTCCGCAGTTAGGACCGCTGGGGCCGCGCTGGCTGGTGGTGCATCGCTATAGCCATTCGCCGAGTGGGCGCAGCTTCTGGTTTGCCCAAACGATCACGCCGCAGGGGGCGACCGGAGCGTCGTGGCCGGTCACACCGGATTTCGGGCGGGGGTATAGCGGCTCGTTTCCCTGGAGTACTTTCGAGGCGCCGGATGACGGGGCTTACTTTGATCCGGCAGGAACCTGGACCCGTGAGTCCGGGGTCGTCGACTTTGCGATGACGGGGGTCGCGATCGATGTTCGCTATGACGGGGAACTGTGCGAGCAGGCGACCCGCACCATCGGCGCCATCAACCTTCTCACCGCCGGCAACGCACCGTTCGTGGCCGAAGCCGCCGTGGTCCGGGAAATCGTTGAAGTCCGCACCATCAAAGCCTACAAGGCGGCTTACCGGCTGCTCAGTATCGAACCGGTACGCGGAATCGGCATCCTGGTACGCGTAACGCTGATCAACGATTTGGAGTTTGCCGCAACCATCGTCGCCCGCATGCCCTTGGGCCGGGCAAGCCTATCGGGTGGCGTGGCGATGTCGGGGGTGACGATCACGATTGTTCGATCGCTGGCCGCACGGACGGAGAGCAGCGAGATCACCTACATCCATCCGCTCAGTCCTATCGAGAGCGGAGTGGTGCGGGTGGGCGTTGCTGACGTGATGGCCGACCTCGCTGGCGCAATGCCCCCGGTTCCGGGATTTGCCTGCGCCCCCGGCGCTATTGCCGACGGAATTTATACGCAGATCGCGAGTACCGCAGGCGCACTCACGGTCACGACCGATGAGCAGGTCGCTGAACTGTGGGGAGTCTACTCACCAGCCGGCCAACGCTTCTGGATCTCGACCCTTGGGGCCGGCGGTCCACCTGGAGAGGACGTAGTGACTTACTCCCCGTTGCCAGCGGATCCAATGCCGTTCGCTCCGCTCAATCTCGCCGTATCGGGAACGGTCGCCGGCGAAATCGATACCGGCACGTCGGGCATGTCCATCAGCGTTACCCGGACCACGCAGAACATCAACGCAGGCAGCAACCCAGCAGGGCAAGTTGTGGAGCAAATCAATGCGACGGTCACGCTGATGGCTAACGGGGTGGCTGCCGGGACGCAGTCCGGCACGGTTCAGTACATTTGGACCACCACCGGGATCGGTGTCGTGTTTGTGTTATCGAACTACTACGGCAGCTATGGTGGGGCCGGTAACCCGAATATGTTCAATACGGGCGTCTATGACAGCCAATATGCATTGAGCGGGCAGGTCATCAACACCGTGGTAGGCACCCCGTGGCAAACGGTCTTTGCCGCCGAGATCGAGTCACACCGATGGAACCCATTCAGCGAGCCCTTTACGCGCAGTCTGTGGACATCGACGACAGCCAGTGCACGCTACGGAAACCCGCTAACGATCAACCCGAATGGAGCTCTTGCGTACGACGCGACGTCCGTGGCATTTACGGCGTGGTCTGGACCGGTTCGTAACGGAAGCACCGATGAACTGCAGCAGTTTCTCCTTGATACCCACCCGTATAAGAGCGCCGCCAACCGACGTAACGTCAGCTTTCCATCAATTACGAAGCGACCCGTCCTGGTCGTTTCCCGTAAAGCAATTTCTGATCATGACAGTGCTATTCCCGCACTGACTCAGGCGGGCCAAATCCTGATCAGTGCGCCGGCCTCGACCGCGTCTGTGAAAGTCAAAGTGCTATGACCATCGCTATCGACGGCATTGCATTGCCACCCGGCCTCCTCTGGATAGACGAATTCTCCGCACGATCGGTGGCGCAAACAGTCAAGCGTACTTTGGACGGTTCGCTGGTCGTGTTCTACGGTGGCCTGAAGCGCGGCATGCCGATCACGCTGGAGTCCGAACCCGATGCCGGGTGGATGCGACGCGATCTGGTGGAAGCGCTTCAGGTCAGGGCCAGCAGCCCGGGAGGCATCTACACCCTGCAACTGCGCGGCCAGGTCTTCCAGGTGATGTTTCGCCATCACGACGTGCCCGCGTTCGAGGCTAAACCGCTGGTCAACCTCGCCACTCCTGCACCCGGCGACTACTACCTCGCCACCCTGAAACTCATGACCGTCTGATAGGAAAACGTATGCCCATTCTCGACAATGAAATTCTCTGGCGCCCGGCAACGTTGATGTCCGACACGACCCCGGCGCAAAACGGTGGGCGCATGGCCGGCGCCCAACTCGTCTCCGGCGTGAAGAACAATCTGTTCCCCGATGTCTCCCAGGCTGAGCGACTCGCCGGCTCCGTCAAGCTCAGAAAAGCCTTCATCCACATTCACAGTGCGCAGGATGTGGCCCTGTCCAACGTCAGGGTGTTCCTCGATGCGCTAACCCCTGCGGGGGACTTTGTCACCTTCGCGGCGGGGACGCAAACCGATACCGAAGACCTGGTAACCACACGTCCCTATGGGATCGGCACCCTGAACGCCGCCGTGGCCGGTGGGGCCACCGTACTCCAGGTCATCGGCGAACTGCCTGCGAGCTACGCGAGCTTGCAACCGTTCCGCATGGGGGATCTCATCCGCGTCTCCGATCGCCCGAGCACCGGCAGCGGTGGCAACGAGGAGTGGACCACCGTGAGTGACGTGACCTACGGTGCAGACTTTGCGACGCTTACCGTGAGTCCGGCATTGGCGAACAGCTACGCGGTGGTCAATACGCTGGTCAGCAGCGTCTATTCTGTCGCACAGATTGTCGGGCAGTGGGACGCGTTCTCAAAGTCCAGTGCCGCTGGCAATTTCGATACCGCGACGCTGGGCAATCTGGTCGCCCACAACAAGGGCACGATCGAAGAAACCTGGACACTGACCTTTACCAGCGCCAGCGCCTTCACGGTATCCGGCCAGATGCTCGGTGCGCTCGCGACCGCCGGATCGACGGCAGCGGACTATGCCCCGCTGAACCCCGCGACCGGTACACCCTACTTCACGATGAAGGCCGTGGGCTGGAGCGGCACATGGGCAACCGGCAATCAGATCACGTTCGCCACCCATCCGGCCGCGCTACCGATCTGGTACCGACGGCAGGTGCCCGCGGGCACGTTCAGTCTCGCCAACGACTTCGCTTCGCTGGCGATCCATGGAGAAAGTGCATGAGCCGGGTCGGATTCAAGATGTCGTTTCCTGCCGGCGGCATGGATGCCGTCACGATGTACGACGATCTTTACGCGCGAATCCTGTCCTACCTGGCCGGCGCGGGGTTTGTCGAGGTGCTGTTTGACCAGGTGGATATTGGCCTCGAGGAATACTTCTACTTTATTCAAGCGGGAGCGGCGACCACCGATGCCCACGATGACGTTCCCCGCTGGATGATCGGATTCGATGCCAATGGCCCGGTGATGCTCAGCGGCCAGACGCAATGGGGTGACACGAAGATGAGTACCCAGATCGCAATCGCCGAGGATACCTGGGGCTTCGATGCCGACTCCGAGGTCTGGTTCGCCGCCGATGGCGCCGCAGGGTGGTGGTGGCTGGCGCAGCTGCATGTGGATGTGGCGCAACCGACCGGCTATGTTCTGGACGCGCTGACGGTCGGCACGCCAATACGGCGCTATATCGCCGACCGGCAAAGCGGGATTGTCGCGCGTTACGGACTCCTCGAAATCAAAAGTGCCATCAAACGGTGGTTCCCGCCCTATGCCATGGGTGCCGATGGCATCGAACAGCAAGCGGCATCCTTAACCGGCACGCCGTTCTTCGAGCTGTTCTCGCCGCTGGGTGGATCGAATCTCCTGGCCATGCGCCATACCGGTTCGCCCCTGTCGCAACTGGTGGCCCCCATATTTCCAGTGATGCCGGCAACGCCGGCGTTGTCAGCGGCGCTGCTCGGCGAGTTGGAAGCCATCATGCAGATCACCGATGGGCATGCGCTTGGCGCAACTGTCGCGCCGGGCTGGATCGCCCTGATCACCGGCAACCCGGCCACCACCTCGGCGTTTGCCCTACCGGCTCCCGATTCCTTCACGATCTTTCCCTGACGGGAACACACCGCCATGAGCATCGCGTTCGACCTCGCGCTGCAACTCACCCTGGGGGTGTATGCGGCCGGCGGCGGTGAAGTACCACCACCACCCCCGCCGCCGCCACCCACGCTCGTGCGTCAAGCACATCAAGTGGCGTGGGGCAAAACCGAAGTGTTCGTGGCCAATGCCACGCACTGGGGGTTTGTGCGCGGCAGCACGGTCGTGCATCAGGCACCCTGGGATCTCTTGCGCCCTCGCGCCTGGTCGCACACCACCGTCTGGTCGCTCTCGCTGGCCTTGCGCCAGGAATGGCGCTGGGGGCTGCGCCTGGAAAATCGGGTTCGCTTGCCCTATGGTGAGTGGCGCCAGCATCATGTGCGAACCCTCCACCCCTACGGCGATCGATGGCTGACGCGAAGCCGGTGCAGGCTTGGCTATGGCGAGACAACGCCGTATCGAGGTCGCGCCGCGTTTCCCTACGGCGATCGTCCGCTCCTGCGTGCCAGCTGGCGTGCCTCCTGGTCGGAACTGTCGTCAGTCCGTGCCTCGGTGCGCATGGCCTACGCGCTGACCGAGCCTGCCCACGCCCGGCATCGTCTGGACTATGCGATCACGGAGGTGAACCCCGTCGCGTCACGCCGAGTCACGCCGTGGTCCCTGTTGGCCGATACGTCCATGCAAGCGATCTTCAATACGCCGGAACTGGTGTGGCATGACAGCGTGCTCAAGCTCGCCCAGGCTACGCTCTCCTGCGACGAGGACAGCCCGGTCTGGATCGCGCGGCTGGAATTGCTGGACCTCGGCGAGTTCTCCGGCATTGCCATCGGCGATCCGATCAACCTTGTACTCGGGCTGGAGGTGTTCCAGTTGATCGTGGACGGCAAGACGCTGTCACGTGAGTCGATCGCGGCCCGGCAATTGGAACTCACCGCCGTGTCACCGATTGCCTTGCTGGATGCGCCGTTCGCGGCGACAACACGGTGGTACCAGACGGAGGCGATCTCCGCGTTCGCTGCCGTCGAGGCCCTGATCGGAACCGTGGCGTGGCAATTGCCGGACTGGATCATCCCTGCCGGAGGTCTCCTGCTGGATGGTGTGACACCGCTCTCGGCGGCCCGCACCATCGCCGCCGCCGTGGGTGGCATTGTCGAGAGCACGCCCGAAGGGTCCGTGATTTGTCGCCGGCGCCACCCGGTCAGTATTCCGGCCTACGGTGACGCGAGTGTCGCCCATGGGCTGTTTGATACCGAAGTTATTGCCAGCCGCGCTCAGATCGCCCCTTCACGCGGGTTCAACCGCGTAACACTGGCCAACGAAGAGGGTGCGGGCGATGGTGGGGGTGTCAGGGGCGATCGGGTCGAGTATGTCGCTGATGCCGAGGATCCAAATCAGGGCACGGTGCGGGCTTGGCTTGGGGTGCCACGTTCCATTGTGCTGGCGCACACCGGACATCCCGATACGGTGGTGACACCCCTGGGTGATGTGACCCGCGTCGAAACCGAAACGGTCGAGATCATCGAGGGGCGCGGGAACACGCGCTACCCCGTCGCGGCACAACTCGCCCATACCTGGCAGCACAGCGACCTTGGCGATGTTACCGCTGACGGTCAAACCCTGCAGGCGGCAACCGCCGGATACAGCCTGCTGCGCATCACCTACACCACCACATCGATTGACTGGCGCGTCGCGCTGGCGCGGGATGAAGAAGTCCAGTTCGTCCTGATCGATACCTGACACACAGCGCAATCCCACCCTTCCCGGAGGAAATCCCTATGGCAAATGCCACGATACGCGTTCAGTTCGGCAATGCCGACGGTGACACGGCTGGACACTTGTCCGCCGAGGTCGATACCCGCCCGACCGGACTCAATGCCGGTAAAACCGCATTCGCTCCGGGCGAGACCGCGTTCATCCTGGTCTATACCTCGGACAATGTGTCGATCACCGACACCATCTGTTCCGCGGGTTCGCTCAGTGCGGCTGGGACCGCGGTGGTGAACGTGACCGAGGAACTGATGTTCGAGGATAGCGATACGGCGGCGCTCGGCAAACCCGTCCACGCCGGTCCCACAGCAGCGACCTGGTATGGACGCAATCTTGGCACGCTGACGCTTCAGGCCGACAAGATCACCGTCAAGTCGGCAGTGAAAGGCGTCGGTGTGGCCAAGGTGAGCTATGACGTCCTGGCCAAGGTGTATGCCTTGACCTCGCCGGCAACCCTCAATGGCGAGACCGATTTCTCGATCCTTGCCTTGATCAAAGGGGCTGCCGCATGAGCGTGATCGAGGTCTATCGAGGCGATGGCCAACGCATCGGGGTGCCTATTGTGGAACCGCTGTTGTCCGACGCTGCCCTATTGCAGCGGGGCGTCGCCGAGATGGATGCCAATGCGCACGCCTTTAACCAGATTGACATGGAGGTCGTGTTCCGCCCCGGGCTGCGACTGGGTCAAATCGTTGAGGCGATGGATCCGTCCGCCGCAACGCCGTATCGGGGAAAAATTACCGGCATCCAGATTTCCGTGACCGATACCGCAATCGAGACGCACCTCACGCTAGAGCAGCCACGATGACGTTTGCGCTGAAAGAACTGGCGCGGCTACTTGCTCCCCAGGAAGCCCGGATGGGTGTGGTTGTGGCGTTGGAGGGGAAGCAGGTTCGTGTCGCGTCGGAACGGGGTGTGATGACCGTGCAGGCCATCGACGCTTTGGTGGTCGGGGAGCGCGTGCTGGTGAGAAACGGACTGGCAACTCAGGCACCCAGTGCAGGGCAGAGCTATCCCGTCTGAAGTCCGGAGAATGAATTGATCCACAACCCGCCCTTGGCGGGTTTTTGCGTTATGGAGGTAGCAAACATGACTGATGCACAGATTGAGCGGCGCAAGATGGTGACGCTGCCGCATGAAGAGTTCGAGGCAATTCTGGAGCGCGCTGCCGAGCGCGGAGCCCGGCATGCCTTGTCCGAAGTGGGGCTCGATGGTCCGGACGCTGCCCGCGACATCCATGAACTACGCGGACTTCTGGATGCCTTCACCGAGGCCAAGAAAACCGCCGGCCTCACCATCGTAAAAATGCTGGTCACCGGCATGGTGATGGCGCTGCTTGCCGGCGCCTTCGTAAAACTCAAACTGTTCGGAGGTGCGCAATGATCGAGACACTGCTCGGTGGCTTGCTTGGTGGCGCGTTTCGCCTCGCGCCTGAAATTCTTAAATGGCTGGACCGCAATGGCGAGCGCAGTCACGAACTTTCCATGCAGGACAAAGCGCTGGAGTTCGAGAAGTTGCGCGGTGCGCAGCGCATGGGTGAGATTGGAGCCGCCGCTAACGCGGCGTGGAATAGCGGGGCGATCGAAGCGCTAAAGGAAGCCGTCGCGGGGCAGGGGCGGCCTTCGGGCGTGAAGTGGGTGGATGGTCTGTCGTCCAGTGTGCGGCCAGTGCTGACGTATTGGTTTATGTTGTTGTATTGTGCAGCCAAGACGGCAGCGTTTGTCGCGGCGGTCACTGCTGGTGCTGGTTGGGGTGCGGCGATCCTGCATGCCTGGACGGAAGCCGATCAGGCGCTGTGGGCTGGCGTGCTGAATTTTTGGTTCATCGGGAGGGTGTTTGAACGGGTGCGGTCGTGATGAGGTTAGCCAATGAGGTACCGCAGGCCGCGATCGATCTGGCCAAGCGCTTCGAGGGCTTCCATCGGTTGCCGAAGCACGATCCCCACCGGGCCTATCCCTATATCTGCCTAGCAGGCTACTGGACGATTGGCTTCGGACATCTTTGCCAACTCGATCATCCGCCGATCGTTGAGGACGAAGGCGAGGCCTACCTCAGCGCCGACTTGCAGATCGCTCTGCAGGCCACCTTGAAATACTGCCCGGTGCTTGCTACCGAACCCGAGGCGCGGCTCGCCGCTGTTGTGGATTTCACGTTTAATCTTGGCGCTGGCCGGCTGCAGGCTTCGACATTGCGGCGGCGGGTAAATCAGCGCGATTGGGCAAGCGCTGGGCAAGAGCTACGCCGATGGATATACGGCGCCGGAAAAGTGTTGCCCGGGTTGGTCGCACGCCGTGCCGCCGAAGTCCAATTGTTGTTGCGCTGACTACATCACGCCCAACTCCTCAATCCGTTTCCCATCTGCCAGCCAGGCCATCACCCAGCGGGGACGTTTGCCACGCCCGGTCCAGGTCAGGTCACACTGCTGCGGGTGGCGATACTTAACTGGCGGTGAGCGCCGCAACCGCCGCACTGGCAACTGGGGCAACAGTGTCGCTGCGTGCTCCGGAATCGTAGCCGATATCGACTTGCCCCCAATCAAGTCCTCCAGCACAAAGCCACGGGCGCGAGCCAGAGCAGATAACTCCTCCATCACCCGGTCGCGCTCCAAGCTGCGGCGTCGCTGAATCTCGACTGGCAGTTGTTCCTGCAATTGCAGGAGTTCGCTGAGCAGGATGCGCGTGATATCTATCATCATGCCGCCACCGCGATGTCGCTCATTCGATCGTCCTCATGATCGTCTTCAGCGTCCTCCCGTATCGCCTCCAGGACCTTTGCATCTAGCGCCTCGGTATCGACCAGGGCCTGAAACTCCTCCAATATCTCCGGCTGATGTTGGGTCAAATACCGCCGCACCGCGTCGTTCGCCAGCAACTTGGCCAAGTAACCCTTGGCTACCACCAGATGCAGCAGATCCGCCCCGTAGGTCTGTTCCGCGTGCTGGTACTGGCCCTGCACCTTGTCCATTTCCCGCTCCAGCTTCGCCATCTGTTCCGGTGTCACCGTGGGTCGGATCCGTGGCGGCCGATGGTGGTCGGCCAGTTGCTCCGGTGCCGTGGCATTCAGTAGCGCCTCGGCATAGGTCACGTTGATCGCATTGGCAGCGATCATCAGTTCCACGGACTCCAC
This sequence comes from uncultured beta proteobacterium, assembly GCA_903959855.1. Classification (GTDB taxonomy): domain Bacteria; phylum Pseudomonadota; class Gammaproteobacteria; order Burkholderiales; family Rhodocyclaceae; genus Sulfuritalea. The sequence goes on along the minus strand of CAJBYR010000306.1, from coordinate 3,039 downwards.
CTGACGTTCGGGGCGCATCTTGCGCAATACGCGCGCCACCTCCGGGTTGAACTGCTGGTCACGCAGCAGCACCACCGCACCGGCCGTTACGCCCTCCAACAGATTCACCCGCTTGTCGATCGAACTGACGTCCAGGTTGAAGGCCCGCGCCAACCGCTCTTTCGACACCCCGCGGTCGATCGCCCGGCGCAGCATGTAGTGCTCTTGAATGGTCGACAGGCGGTTGATCCGGTTGTTGTAGGTATAGGTCTCGTCATCGGTGGCAATCAGGCACGGCGCCTCGGCCTCGCCCATTTCCCTCAGCGCCAGCACCCGCATGTGGCCATCGAGCAGCAGGAACTCGTCCTTGAAGACGTCAGGCCGCGATACCGACAAAGGTTCGATCAGCCCGACTTCCACAATGGACGCCTTGATCTGCTGGAATTTGCGCGAACTCATTGCCCCGTCCGGCACTTTCTTGCTGGGCAACAGGGCATCGAGGGCAATCGTTTGGGTCTTGAGTTCAAACCCGACCAGTACGTTCAGAAATGCCATGTCCATTACATCGCTCCTCCCAGGTTGATGCGGTCAGCCAAGGGTGCTGGCAGACTCTCCAGCCCTTCGGCCCGCAAGAGATTGATAAAGTTCTCGTCGGCCAGCAGCTTGCGCAATGCCTCGATCACGAACAGCAGCCGGTTTTGCGAATACTCGGCTTTGACCACCATCTGCTTCTTGCGCGCCACTTCCTTCTGGTATGTCTTGACCAAGCTGGATGGGGAAATTACCGGTACCGACTTCGGCACCGGGCCATGGGCCACCCCCGGCCCCAGCTCGGCGCGTTTTTCCACCAGGCGCCGCGCTTCGATCAATTGCCGACCACGCAACTGCCCGCTCTCATAGGCCTGCTGCAGAACAGCACCCAGTTCCTTGTCGGTGTCCGCCGCACGCGCAATCTCCAGGGCCGTAGTGAGTGGGATCTGGCCTTTCTGCACCCCCTCGATCAACCGTTCCTCGCCGCGCTCCAGCAGGAAGATGATGTTGTTAACGTACTGCGGCGAGAGCCCGGTTTTTTGCGCGATGGATTCGGGGCCGTAACTGCGCTGGCGCAGGGACTCGATGTCGGCAAGGATTTCCAGCGGCCGGTACTGGCGCCGCGCGATGTTCTCGGCCAAACTCATGATGAAGGCGTCTTCGTCGTCCACCTCCACCACCAGCGCTGGGATATGCGTCTCCCCCAACAACCGGAAGGCATTCAGACGCCCTTCGCCGCAGACGAGGACGTATTTGGGTTCACCGTCCGCCCCCTCGCGTTGGGTGACGGTGATCGGCTTTTTCAGACCGATCGCCTTAATGTTGCCAACGATCTCCTCGAAGACTTTGGTATTGCGCTCCCGTGAATTCAGTACCTCGATCCGGTTGATCGGGATCAGGCGAACGGCCTCGGGGGTTTCCCTCATCATGATTTTTTCTCCTGTGGTGTGGCGGGTTGAAATCGATGGTCAGCATGCAGCGCCGATCGAATATCGGTGCGCCGCGCCATCCGGTAAAAAAACTCCAGCGTCTCAAAGCGGAAGCACTCCAGTTCTCCCGCGTTCTGATCGCACAGATGCAGCGGGGTTTGGCCGAAGTTCAGGTGCGGCAGCAGGTAGTAGTCGCGCTCGACCGCATTTCCCGCGTCGAGCCTGATGGCCAGGGTCATGTCCGGAGCCAAGCCCGTGTCGAAACCAACCCGCCAGCGCCGGTTACCGGACTTAAGCTCCTGACAGCGGGCGAGTACCAGCGAGATCGTGAGCTCATCCCCCAGGTGCAGCAGGTCATTGGTCGGATCGCGGCGCACCGTGCCGCCGAGTTCGGCAATTTGTCGCTCGGTACGTTTGAGAATCTCGGGGTAGAGCCGGCGCAACTGACTGTTGGTCTGAAGATGCTGGTAATCCCGTGCAGGGGTATACCCGACCAGCGTATAGGCGCGCAGTAGCCCACCAAAACGCTCTCCCACCACTGCGGCCGAAGGAAGATCCGGCGCTTCGTCAATCAAGACACCGGATAAGGAGCCCCTGTCACGGTAAAGCGCGCGCAAACGATCCAGCACATCTTCGTCGGTGTAGCGGGTAGCGCGGGCCTGAAAGATGGCTTGGGCGGTGTAGAACACTGCGGGCGGAACGATCGCCTCGAACGCGCCGTCTTTGCGGATCCACATTTCGGGCGGATTGATGACCTCGAGCTTCTTGAGCTTGAAAGACACGCGGTTATAAACGTTGTTGCCGATGTACTTTTCGTTGGTAAGTACATCCCGCACGGGCCTTGGACCCCAGCGACGTCCCAATTCAGTGCGAACCTCCATGCCGTTGAGCCGGCCGGCAATATCAACGAGGCTAAGACCCTCCTCGATGAACCACTGGTACATCAGGTTCACAATGCGTACCTCGTCGTCCGGCCCGGGTACCAGGATGACCCGATCGGTTTGCAGGCTCTTTTGCTCGCCCCGCGAGAGTGTCGCCTTGATGTTTCCGGCCTGATCGATCAGCACCCGGCGCAGACCGTAACCCGCGGTGCCCCCTTGACGAAAACCCAACTCAACCAACCGACATTGGCCGGTAAAGACCTTGGTTGACAGTTCCCGGCTGTACTCCCCCGCCATGGCACGTTTGACGCCCTTGACGATGGTGGAGACGGGTGAGCCGTCGTTTTCAAATTGCTCGGCTACGTAGCTGACCTGAATTCCGGCGCGCTTGCAGATGTACTCGTAATACGCCGACTCGTCGGCGTCCTGAAATCGTCCCCAGCGGCTGACGTCGTAGACAAGAATGATGGTGAAGTCGACATCATCCGATTGGACGTCCCGAATTAGCCGTTGCAGCGCGTCGCGGCCATTCATGCTGAGCCCGCTCTTGCCTTCGTCGGAATAGGTTCGGACGATATCTAGTCGCCCCTGCAAAATTCATCTGACACCCCCGGCAGTTGTGCCAAACGAGAGCCCCGTCGCCGGATGAAGTCGGTTGAAGGGATTCGCGCGCAGAATTGCCGCAAGAATCAACAGGAATATCGGGCGCAATAAAAGGG
>CAJBYR010000305.1 GCA_903959855.1 uncultured beta proteobacterium | reverse complement strand
TCATCGCGCCCCCTCCATGCTTCCGCTTCCAGATGCACCCTGCGCCACGGGCGCCCCACCCACCGCGACAAATTTCCAATCCGCATAGCTGCGGGCCTGGCGGAAGGCGACGTAGTCGGCGGGGAACCCGTCCTTGCGCAGCGGTTCGCGCTGCGAATTGGAGTGCACGCCGACAATCTGCCCATTCGCGTCATGGATCAGGATCCAGGATCCGCTCATCGCTTGTGACCCGATCAGATCAGGTTCATGCATCGGATCGCGATAGATTTTTCGCAAATAGCGCTGCACCGTCGCCTGTTGGGGATCACGCAGCAGGGCTTCGAGCCGCTTCGGAAAGGGCTCGGGACTGCCCTGGTTCTTCAGGTGATAGTGCTCGATGGCGCGGCGGATGGCGTCACCCGCGAACATGAGGTCGCGCTCCTTGTCGCGGCGGACCTCGTTGCCCAGCAGGCTGGCTCCGGCCGACAGAGTCAATGACGCCACGGTGATCGCAAGCAACAGCCCAAAGTAGGTGTAGCCGGCCTGGGCCAGCGCGCTACCAGTCCTCATAGCGCGTCCCGTCGCGTGGCGTACTCTGGGCGCCGCTGCGGATATCGCGTATGCCGGCTATCGTCGTCCCGGTCTGCTTCACGGGGGCCCACGAATTGGCGTCGCCCGCCACCGGATCCACCGGAATCGCCCGCAGGTACCGGTTTTTCACCAGGTCTTCCAGCGATGCCGGCCACTTGCCGGTGTCCTGGTAGAACTGGTCGATGGCTTCACGCATCACCTTGAGGTTGGCGCGCAGCGCAACCTCGCGGGAATTCTCCAGGCTGTTGAAGTAGCGCGGTGCGGCGATCGACGCCAGGGTGGCAATGATCGCCATCACTACCAGCAACTCGATCAGGGTGAAGCCGCCAGCCTTCTTTTTACCATTCACGGTAAGTTACCCCGTTTAGGCCGCGCCCGCTTGCCAGCGAATACACGTCGAACACGTCACGCCCCTCGCGCGGCTCGTCTGGGCCGCTCACGTAGCTGCGCTTGCCCCAGGTCTGCGCCGCCGGCAGGCTTGGATCGGGATGCAGAGGGTCGCGCGGCACGCGGCGCAAAAAGTAGATCTTCTGCCGCTCCGCGTTGCTGATGTCCTCGACACCGGCGGCAAGCTCGTCGATGCTCTGAGGAAAGCCGCTATCGCCGACACTGTGCTTTACCTTTCCCTCATCAACTGCACGCTTGTAGGCATCGAGCGCACCGCGAATCTCGCGCAAGGCGTTGCGCAAATCCCGCTCGTTGCCGCGCTTGACCACGATCTCCTTGAGCGGAACGGCCATCGCCGCCAGGATCCCGACGATGGCGACCGTGATCACCAGCTCGATCAGCGTGAATCCGCCTGCTTTACGCATCACTGCTTCCCTGCGTTCCCAACCAGCAGTTGCAGTGGGCCGCCGCCCCTCACCGGCAAAGTGCCGCCACCGGCCACCGACGGTACCGCGGTCGCCACGTGCACCTGCGTCGGGCCTTCCTTGCCCACGGCCTTGAAGGTGACCGCGAGCAGCGATCCG
>CAJBYR010000304.1 GCA_903959855.1 uncultured beta proteobacterium | reverse complement strand
TACGCACGTCGCCACCGACCATGGGCTTGTCCCTGACGCTCAGGATCAGATCAGTGACCCCATCGCCCTCTCCCGGCGCCATGCGCCCCTGGGCGCCTGCCCCCGGCAACTCATCCAGCAGGCGCAATACGCGATCAACGTCATCGCTGCGAATCGGGGCCCCGGTAGTCAACACGGAACCGGCGATGCCCAGGAGGCGATCTTCGCCTACCCGCAACTGGTCGAGGATCTCTTTGCTTTCGATCCGAACCTGACCGAAGCGCGCCTCGATGACGTCGATGCGTACCGTGCCTGATGAAAGGTCTTGCGGGGGAAGCAGGGTGCGGACGACCCATCCGTCATCCCGATACACGTCAGCCACGGCACCGGCCGCGAGTTGCAGATCGGCAAACGAAAGTGGACGACTCAGAAAGCCGGACAAGGCGGCCAGCAATCGGTCCGTAGCAACCAAGGTGTTGCCGGTAACCGTGAAGGCTTGCACTTTCACCGCAAGCTCGCCGTCCCGCGGCCCCGTCACCGGCCGCGGCGCGGCTTGCGGCGGCTTCACGGCCGGACGCGGCAGATCGAGGCGTTCGCGCTCGATCTCTTGCCGCAAGCCGCCCGCATCAGGCGTCTGCTGCGCCGCCGGCTGGGTAACAAATGCACAGGCGAACACACTCGCGCAGGCAAACGCTGCGTTGCGAAAACGGCCGGTTGCCGATCGCTTCTGGTGTATCAAATCTGCCCTGCCATTCCGAAGTTGAGCGCTGCCAATCCAACGCACAGGCCGTGTTGCCCCACCGCTATGATACTTGAGGAGTTGCTATCACTTTACCCTTCAATACTTCGAAATGGCTATTGTTTTCGCCGTAGACCCATCAATTGCCGAAGGCCTTATTGATGTGAGTGACCGTCCCGGGCGAGGCTCGCCGCAGCTTCATTCCGGGGAGATCGATCTACGCCGTGAATGGCGCACGCAAACCGCCACGTATAATTCGCGGCCCCAGCGCTGTACCCGACAATGAAGTCTCAGCTGACGCTGCCCGGCTTGCCCAAGCCCGGCCAACGCCTCGACCTGCCGCCCTTCCCTCCGTCCGCCGATGCCCTGGCGCTGTCCCGGCTCGTTCTTCCCGGCCGATTGCTGCTTGTCGTGTGTGCCAGTCCGCTGGAGGCCCAACGCCTGGCCGAAGAAATTGCGTGGTTTGCCCCGGAACTGCGCAGCCATCTGCTGCCCGACTGGGAAACCCTGCCCTACGACAGTTTCTCGCCCCACCAGGATCTGGTGTCCGAGCGAATGGCGACCCTGTATGCGGTCTCACGCAAGGAGTGCGACCTGCTGATCGCCGCGGCCTCAACGACAGTGACCCGGCTGGCGCCACCCGCCTTCCTGCTCGGCCACACTTTCTTCATGAAGAAAGGCGAACGGCTCAAGCTCGATGCCCTGCGATCGCAGCTGACCGTAGCCGGCTACCAGCATGTCACGCAGGTGGTCGCGGCCGGCGAATACAGCGTAAGGGGCGGCCTGGTAGATCTGTTCCCGATGGGCACGCAACTGCCCTACCGCATCGAGCTGTTCGACGACGAAATCGAAACCATCCGCAGCTTTGATGTGGATACGCAACGCACGCTTTACCCCGTTCCCGAGATCCGCCTGCTGCCGGCGCGCGAGTTTCCTTTTGGTGACGCCGGTCGCACTACCTTCCGCCAGCGCTTCCGCGAGACCTTCGAGGGCGACGCCTCGCGCGTCGGGCTTTACAAGGACGTCTCGAACGGCATCCTGCCCGCCGGCATCGAGTATTACCTGCCACTGTTCTTTGAGGCCACGGCAAGGCTTTTCGACTACCTGCCGGAGGATGCCGCACTGCTGCTGCATGGCGATGTACCCGGGGCAATCGCCGAGTTCTGGAGCGATACCCAGGGCCGTTACAAGATGCTCGGCGGTGACCGTTCGCGGCCGGTGCTGCCGCCGGACCAGCTGTTTCTGCGCGACGAGGAATTCTTCATTGCGGCGAAAAAGCTGCCGCAGTACCTTCTCAAAGCGAAGGATATGCCCGGCGGTATCCCCTCGCGCGAAGACGCTGGTGAAGACGTTAAGGTAGCACAGGGCCAGGCGGCACCCACCGTAAAACTGCCGCCGCTCGCCGTCAATCGCAAAGCCGACGATCCGCTGGCATTGCTGCGCAGCTTCCTCGGCCGGTTCGGCGGCCGCGTGCTGCTCCTGGCCGAGTCGGCGGGGCGGCGCCAGACCTTGAGCGATTTCCTCGCCGAGTACGGCATGCTGCCGGCATCCTGCGAGGATTTCGCCTCCTTCCTCGCCGCGCCGCAAGGGTTCATGCTGGGCGTCGGGCCATTGTCGGGCGGATTCGTGCTCGATGACGTCGCAGTCATCACCGAAAACGAACTGTATGCCGCCACCGCGCGCCCCCGCGGGCGCCGCACCGACGCCCGCCGCGCCAATCTCGAAGGCTGGCTGCGCGACCTGTCGGAACTCAAGATCGGCGACCCCGTGGTGCATGAAGCGCACGGCATCGGACGCTACCTGGGCCTGGTGCACATGGATTTCGGCGAAGGCGCCACCGAACTGCTGCACCTGGAATACGCCAACAGCGCCAAGCTCTACGTGCCGGTCGCCCAACTGCAGGTGATATCGCGCTACAGCGGTGCCGATCCCGAAGCCGTGCAACTGCACACGCTCGGCTCGGGCCAGTGGGAAAAGGCCAAGAAGAAGGCCGCCCTGCAGGTGCACGACACCGCCGCCGAACTGCTGCACCTGTATGCCCAGCGCGCCGCCCGCGAGGGCCACAAGTTCGAGTTCAAGCAACACGACCTGGAAGCCTTCGCCGACGGCTTCGGCTTCGAGGAGACGCCGGACCAGCAGACCGCGATCAATGCCGTGATCGAAGACATGCGCTCCGGCAAGCCCATGGATCGCCTGGTCTGTGGTGATGTCGGCTTCGGCAAGACCGAGGTCGCCATGCGCGCCGCCTTCGTCGCGGTGGCCGACGGCAAGCAGGTGGCCATACTCTGCCCGACCACGCTGCTGGCCGAGCAGCATTACCAGAACTTCGCCGACCGCTTCGCCAACTGGGCGGTGAAGGTGGCGGAAATCTCGCGTTTCAAGTCGGCGAAGGAACAGGACGAGGCGATCGCCCTGCTGGGCCAGGGCAAGATCGACATCCTGATCGGCACCCACCGCCTGCTGCAAAAGGACGTCGCCTTCGAGCGCCTCGGCCTCATCATCATCGACGAAGAGCATCGCTTCGGCGTGCGCCAGAAAGAGGCGTTGAAGGCCTTGCGTGCCTCGGTCGATGTGCTCACGCTGACTGCCACGCCGATTCCGCGCACCCTGGGCCTGTCGCTCGAAGGCCTGCGCGATTTTTCGGTGATCGCGACGCCGCCGCAGAAGCGGCTGGCGATCAAGACCTTCGTCAGCAAATGGTCCAGCGGTCAGGTGCGCGAAGCCTGCCTGCGCGAGTTCAAGCGCGGCGGCCAGGTGTATTTCCTGCACAACGAAGTCGACACCATCGAAAACATGAAGGAGCGACTGCAGACCCTGCTGCCGGAGGCGCGCATGGTGATCGGTCACGGCCAGTTGCCGGAGCGCGAACTGGAGCGCGTGATGCGCGAATTCACCCAGCAGAAGCACAACCTGCTCTTGTGCTCGACCATCATCGAGACCGGCATCGACAACCCGCACGCCAACACCATCGTCATCAACCGCGCCGACAAGTTCGGCCTGGCGCAATTGCACCAGCTGCGCGGTCGCGTCGGCCGCAGCCACCATCAGGCCTATGCCTACCTGCTGACCCACGAGGACGCCAAGCCGACGGCGCAGGCCAAGCGGCGGCTGGAAGCCATCCAGGCCATGGAGGAGCTCGGCTCCGGCTTCTTCCTCGCCATGCACGACCTGGAAATCCGCGGCGCCGGCGAGGTGCTGGGCGAGTCGCAAAGCGGCGAGATCCACGAAATCGGCTTCGCCATGTACACCAACATGCTCAATGCCGCGGTGCGCGCGCTGAAGGCCGGCGAGAAGGTGCCCGACCTGACCCAACCGCTGGCCGTCACCTCGGAAATCAACCTGCGGGTGCCGGCGTTGCTGACCAACGACTACTGCCCCGACGTGCACGAACGCCTGACGCTCTACAAACGCCTTGCCAACTGCGACAGCGAGGATGACCTGATCGCCATGCAGGAAGAACTGATCGATCGTTACGGCGAAATGCCGCCGCAAACCCTGGCCCTGATCGAGACCCATCGCCTGCGTTTGGGCGGCCGTTCCCTGGGCCTGGCGAAGCTGGATGCCGGGCCTGCCGCGATACAATTGCAATTTGTCCCCAACCCTCCGATCGACCCCGCCAAAATCATCCGCCTGTTGCAAAGCGACCGCAGTTTCAAGCTTGCGGGCCAGGACAAACTGCTGTGGCAAACAGCCACTGGCAGCCTGAAAGATCGCATT
>CAJBYR010000303.1 GCA_903959855.1 uncultured beta proteobacterium | reverse complement strand
GTCGTGTCGGGCAGGATCAGGTCGGCGAAAGCCGTCATCTCGGAATGGAAGGCGTCGCAGACGACGAGGAAGGGAATCTTGTATTCGCCATCCTCGGCCTTGTCGTTCAGCATCTTCCTTACCTCGACCGCATTCATGGTCGAGTTCCAGGCCATGTTGGCCATGAAGATCAGCAGCGTGTCGATGCGATAGGGATCGCCGCGCCAGGCATTGGTGATGGCGTTGTGCATCAGGCCGTGCACCGACAGCGGGTACTCCCAGGAGAAGGCCTTGTCGATGCGCACCGGGCTGCCATCGTCGTTGACGAAGAGGTCGTCCGGGTCCGAAGGCCAACCCAGCGCCATGCCGTCCAGCGGCCGGTTCGGCTGCACCGCCCGCGGATCGTTGGGCGTGCGTGCGCAGGGTGGGATCGGCCGCGGGAAAGGCGCCTTGTGGCGGAAGCCGCCGGGACGGTCGATGGTGCCCAGGAGCGACATCAGGATCGACATCGCGCGGATGGTCTGGAATCCGTTGCTATGCGCCGCGAGGCCGCGCATGGCGTGGAAAGCCACCGGGTTGCCGGTCACCGTGTCGTGCTCCTTGCCCCAGGAATCGGTCCAGGCGATCGGCAGTTCGATCTTCTGGTCGCGCGCCGTGACGCCCATTTCGTAGGCCAGGCGACGGATCACCTCGGCCGGAATCCCCGTGATCTGGCTGGCCCATTCCGGGGTGTAGTCCTTGACCCGCTCGTGCAGCAACTGGAAAGCCGGTTTCACCGGCGTACCGTCGGGCAGCTTGAATTCGCCCAGCAGGTAGGGATCGGCGCCGGGCTTGTGCGTGACCACCGCGCGATTGGTGTTGCGATCCCACCAGAGCTTGTCCTGCGGCTCGTAGCAGGCTTCCTCGGTCGGAACTTCGGTACGCACGAAAAAGCCGAACTCGTCGCTCGCGTCGTCGGCATTAATGAGTTGCCCGGAATTGCTGTACTGGACCAGGAACTCGCGGTCGTAGAGTCCGGTGGCGATGATCTCGTGAATGATGGCCAGGAGCAACGCGCCGTCGGTGCCGGGGCGGATCGGCACCCATTCGTCGGCGATCGCCGAGTAGCCGGTACGTACCGGGTTGATCGAAATGAAGCGGCCGCCGTCGCGCTTGAACTTGGACAGCGCGATCTTCAGCGGATTCGAATGATGGTCCTCGGCGGTGCCGATCATGACGAACAGCTTGGCGCGATCGAGGTCCGGCCCGCCGAATTCCCAGAACGAGCCGCCGATCGTGTAGATCATGCCGGCGGCCATGTTCACCGAACAGAAGCCGCCGTGTGCCGCATAGTTGGGCGTGCCGAACTGGCGGGCGAACATGCCGGTCAGCGCCTGCATCTGGTCGCGGCCGGTGAACAGGGCGAACTTCTTCGGGTCGGTCGCGCGGATCTTGCCGAGGCGTTCGGCGAGCGTGGCGAAGGCTTCTTCCCACTCGATTTCTTCGAACTCGCCGGCACCACGCTCGGCCCCGACCTTGCGCTTGAGCGGCTTCAGCAGGCGCGCCGGAGAATACTGCTTCATGATGCCCGACGAGCCTTTGGCGCAGATCACGCCCTTGTTCAGCGGATGATCCGGGTTGCCGTCGATGTAACGCACCACGCCGTCGCGCAGATGCACGCGGATGCCGCAGCGGCAGGCGCACATGTAGCAGGTGGTGGTCTTGATTTCCTGCAGCGGCAGGGTTTTGGCAGCAGTGGCTTGCACGATTGGCGTAGGGGCTGTCCGGGAGAGCTACATTAGAAAGTTCCGATATTCTGACGAGTTGGCTGCTTCGCGCACAAGGGGATAATTTCTATTTTTCGATAAGCAACAATGATTGCCCGTGCAGCAGGCGTCGCTGTAGAGTATGCGGCCACTGGCCGAAGCCGGCCACGACAATTCGCCACACCCTGACGAGAACCCACTGCAATGAGCCTTCCCGATTTCACCGACACCGAATTCCAGCTGGTCAACCAGATCCTGCTCGAACGCTACAGCCGCATCGTGCCTTTGCAAGCTGTCGAGGTCGAAATGCTGCTCAGTCCGGAAGACAAGATGCCGACGCCCTGCCCCGCACTTTACTGGGGCGAACTGGGCTGCGAGTTCGTCGTCGCCAAGACCGGCGCTCAACGCTTCCGTTGCCAGTTCTTCTATTCGCCGAGCGAGATCTTCGGCACCGGCCGCGATGTGTACGACAACCTCGGTGACTGCGTGACTACCTTGCTCAAACTGCAGGCCGACCACCACGGCACACGCAGCGCAGCGCTTCCCGAAGGCGCGACAAAACAGGTTCCCGACAGCAGCGATGACGAGAACTACCTGCCACCGATCGTGATATGACCCTGGAAAAGGCCCGCCAGTTGCTCGCCACCCAGGTCAGCTTCGGCGGCGGCTACAACCGCAATGGGGCACGCCTGATCGTGGCCGACGTGATCCGGGAGCACGGCCAGGTCGCAGCCGACCAGTTGATACGCGAAATGCGCCTCGACCAGCTCTTCGGCTTCCGGCCGGGCGAAGGCAAGAGCCCATGTCAGTAGGAATCGTGCCCCGCGTTGAGATCAGAATCGGATGGATGCAAGGCGCAGTGTGCGGCCAATGGTTGTTCCATTGGCAAGCGCTGCAACGCCGCAGACGCCGATTCTGGTCTCAACCCAAAGGGCTGGTTGGCGCGGGGTACGATTCCTACTGACATGGGCTCTCAATGAGAATCTGCATCCTCTCCGACAGCCACGACCGCGGCCCGATGATGGCCGCTGCAATAGGCGTCGCCATCGGCGAGGGCGCCGAAGCCGTGATCCATTGCGGCGACATCATCGGCGGCAACACCCTGCGCGCATCCCTCAAACTCGGGATCCCGATCCACGCCATCCACGGCAACAACCTCGGCGACCCGGTGTCCATCGCACGCATTGCGCACAATTCGGATGACCAGCTTCACTACTATGGACAGGATGCCACGCTCAAACTTGGCAGCCGGCGCATCTTCCTCACCCACTACCCGCACATCGGCCACGGCATGGCCTGCACCGGCGACTACGACCTGGTCTGTTGCGGCCACAGCCACGAAACCGAGATCCGCCAACAGCCCAACATCAAAGGCAGCACGACCTGGCTGGTCAATCCCGGCACGGTTGCGGGCCTGGGCGCTCCGGCGGCAACCTGGGTGCTTGGCGACCTCGACACGCTGAGTTTCGAAATCCGCGAACTTCCCCGCATCGCCAATCCGGCCTGAGGCTCGTCACCAGGCAAGCATCCACCGCAATTGCTGCAGTGCATTCAGCTTTTCTATTGCAACATTGGAAACTTGCACAAGGCCTTGATGCAGCAACCGCTAAAATTCGCGGCGCACAAAATCAACCCGGGAGCTCGATGTGACGGCTTCAATAGCAACCAACCAGACCATCCTGGTCGTCGGCGGCGGCATCAGCGGCATGACGGCCGCCCTCGAAGCCGCGGAATGCGGCAAGCAGGTGATCCTGGTCGAAAAGACACCAGTCCTCGGCGGCCGCACGGCGCGGCTCTACCGCTACTTTCCCAAGATGTGCCACCCGACCTGCGGGCTGGAAATCAACCTGCGGCGCATCAAGCAGAACCGCAACATCCGCCTGATGACCATGACCGAGGTCACCGCGGTTTCCGGCAGTCGTGGCAACTACAGCGTGACGCTGAAAGTTGCGCCGCGCTTCGTCAATGAAAATTGCACCGCCTGCGGCAAATGTGCCGAGGCCGTTTCGGCCGAAGTGTCGAACCCGTGGAACTACGGGCTGGACACGATGAAGGCAGCCTACCTGCCGCACAACATGGCCTATCCGCAGCGCTACGTGATCGATCCCTCCATCGTCGGCACGCCCGAAGGCGAAAAGGCCAAGGCGGCCTGCCCGGTCGGCGCTGTCGATCTCGAGATGAAGGAAGAGACCGTGACGCTGCAGGTCGGCGCCCTGATCTATGCCACCGGCTGGCGTCCCTACGATGCGGCCAAGATCCAGCCTTACGGCTACGGCCGCTTCAAGAACGTCATCACCAGCCTCGAATTCGAGCGCCTGGCCGATCCGCAGGGCCCCACCGGGGGCAAGATCCTGCGCCCCGGCGACGGCAAGGAGGCGAAGAACGTCGCCTTCATCCAGTGCGCCGGATCGCGCGACGAAAACCACTTGCGCCACTGCTCTCGCATCTGCTGCATGGCCTCCCTGAAGCAGACGCAGTATGTGCGCGAAGCCTTCGGCGAGGAAGGCAAATCGACGGTGTATTACATCGACATCCGCGCCATTGACCGCTTCGAGGACTTTTACCAGATGGTGCAGAAGGACGCGACGGTCAGCTTCGTCAAGAGCAAGGTCGCGCGCATCGCCGAGAACACCGAGAATGGCAACCCGATCCTGCACGGCGTGGACACCGAGGGTTACCACCGCTATGCCACTGAGCATGATCTGGTGGTGCTGGCCGTCGGTATGGAACCCGAGATCACCGGCGTCAAACTGCCTGATGACGTGATCCTCGATTCCTCGAATTTCATCGAAGGCTCCAGAGACCAGGGCATGTTCGGCGCCGGCGCCGCAGCCAGCCCGCTGGACGTCAATCGCGCGGTTCAAAGCGCCACGGCGGCGTCCTTGCGCGCAATCCAGGTGATTCATAAAACTGCATCCACGGAGGCCGCATGAACGCCCCGGCTACACCTGTGACACCCAAGTACGCCGCCTACATCTGCTCCGGCTGCGGCATCGGCGACGCCATGAAGGTCGGACAGCTCGAGAACATCGCCAAGAAGGAAGGCAAGATGGCGCTGGTCAAGAGCCATCCCTTCCTGTGCAATGCCGAAGGCGTGCAGACCATCCGCGACGACATCGCCAACGAGCAGGTCACGCACGTCTGCATCGCGGCCTGTTCGCGCCGCGCCAAGACCGAGGCCTTCCAGTTTGACGGCGTCGCCATGTCGCGTGCCAACCTGCGCGAAGGTGTGTTGTGGGTCGTCGCCACCGGCAAGGAACACGATGAAGTGCGCCAGGAAATGGCCGCCGACTACGTCCGCATGGGCTGTGCCGAAGTCAAGAAAATGAAGCAGCCGGCCGGCAACGTCAAGGAAGCATCGTCGAAGCGCATCCTCGTTGTCGGCGGCGGCATGAGCGGCATGACCGCGGCGCTGGAAATCGCCGACACCGGGTATGAGGTCGTGCTGGTCGAGAAGAGCGGCGCACTGGGCGGCATGGCCGCCAATCTGTGGAAGCGCCAGCCCTTCAAGGCGCCCTATGCCGAAGCCCAGGATACCGGCGTGGCCGAGATGGCGGCGAAGATCGCCGCCAATCCGCTGATCACGCTGCATCTGAATTCGACTATCGGCGACACCTCCGGCGCTCCCGGCCGTTTCGTGATCCAGGTCGCGCAGGAGTCAGGCACGGTGACCGAAGAAACCGTCGGCGCCATCGTCCAGGCCACGGGCTTCAAACCCTACGACATGGCCAGGCTGCCCGAACTCGGCGGCGGCCAGACCAACGTGATCGACCAGGCCGGGCTCGAGGCCCTTGCCAGCCAGGCCAATGGCGGACCGATCAAACGCGACGATGGCAAGGACGTCACTTCGGTGGTTTTCGTCCAGTGCGCCGGCCAGCGCGACACCACCGGACAGCATCTCTCCTATTGCTCGGGCCACTGCTGCGGCACCAGCATCAAGCAGGCGATGTACTTCAAGGACCAGAACCCCGACATCGACACCGTGGTCATGTACCAGGACCTGCGTGTGCCGGGCATGGGCGAAGATTTCTACCGCAGCGCCCAGCAAAAGGGTGTGATCTTCACCAAGGGCAAGGCCAGCCGGGTCGCCGGTGGCGACATTTGCAAAGTTGCCTTCAAGGACCTGATCCTTGATGAAGAGAACACCATCGCCGCCGACCTGGTGGTCCTGGCCACCGGCCAAGTGCCGAATGCCGGCGTCGACCTCGAAGCCTGGAACCCGGTGGTAACGGCGGCCGAAGGCGGCAACGAAGAAGCCAAGGTCCAGCGCGATGCGATGCGAACCACCTCGGTGCTCAAGCTCAACTACCGCCAGGGTCCGGACGTGCCGCAGTTCAAGCACGGCTTCGCCGACTCCCACTTCATCTGCTTCCCCTACGAAACCCGCCGCACCGGCATTTACGCCGCCGGCCCGGTGCGCAGGCCGATGGACATCCTGCAGGCCACCGACGACGCTACCGGCGCCGCGCTGAAGGCGATCCAGGCCGTCGAGAACGCGTCCCTTGGCCGCGCCGCGCATCCGCGCTCGGGCGACCTGTCATTCCCCACCGCCCGCCTCGAAGGTTGCACCCAGTGCAAGCGTTGCACGGTCGAATGCCCCTTCGGCGCCATCGACGAAGACGAGAAGCGCTTCCCGAAATTCAACGAAGAGCGCTGCCGCCGCTGCGGCACCTGCATGGGCGCCTGCCCGGTGCGCGTGATCTCCTTCGAGAACTACTCGGTGGATACCGTCGGCAGCCAGGTCAAGGCGGTCGAGGTGCCCGAGGAAGACGAAGAGAAGCCGCGCATCCTGGTGCTGGCCTGCGAGAACGACGCCTACCCGGCACTCGACATGGCGGGCATGGCGCGCATGAGCTACTC
>CAJBYR010000302.1 GCA_903959855.1 uncultured beta proteobacterium | reverse complement strand
GGTCTTGCTTTCGTCGCCGAGTTCGTAATCGATGCTGACGCCCTTCTTGCCAGCCTCTACCTTGGTGATCTTGACGCCGAGCTGGATGTTCAGGCCCTGCTTCTGGGTAAAGGTCTTCCAGGCTTCCTTGGACACCGCCTGGTCGGCCGAGGCGAGGAAATCGGGCATGGCTTCGAGGATGGTGACTTCGGAGCCGAGGCGCTTCCAGACCGAGCCGAGTTCGAGGCCGATCACGCCGGCGCCGATCACGCCGAGGCGCTTCGGTGTGGCATCGAAGGCCAGCGCACCGGCGTTGTCGCAGATGATCTTGTTGTCGACCGGGATGCCGGGCAGGTGGCGCGCCTTGGAACCCGTGGCGACGATGACGTGCGTGGCTTCGACGATCTCGCCATTGACATCGACGCGCCAACGGTCGTCCTCGCGGCTGACGAACTTGCCGTGGCCGGCCAGCAACGTGACCTTGTTTTTCTTGAACAGGCCCTTGATGCCGCCGGTGAGCTGGGTGACGATGTTGTCCTTGCGCTTGATCATGGTGCCGACGTCGATCTTGACGCCCTGCGCCGAGATGCCGTGCATCTGGAAGCCGTGCTGCGCTTCCTCGTAAAGCTCGGAAGAGCGCAACAGCGCCTTGGACGGAATGCAGCCGACATTGAGGCAGGTGCCGCCGAGGCGCACTTCGCCCTTCGGGTCGTCATAGGATTCCGACTCGATGCAGGCCGTGGACAGGCCCAGTTGCGCGCAGCGGATCGCCGCCACATAACCGCCGGGGCCGGCGCCGATTACTACTACGTCAAATTGCTTGTTGGCCATTTCAGCCTCCGATGGGCCGCCCCGAGGAGGTGGCCTTGTTCAATAGGGAGCCGGCCAGGGCCGGCGAACTTCCGTCACCCCTTCCCGCGGGGAAGGGGCTGGGGGATGGGTTCTCCAGGGTTAGACGTCGAGCAGGAGGCGGGCCGGATCTTCCAGCGCTTCCTTCATCGTTACCAAACCCAGCACCGCCTCGCGACCGTCGATGATGCGATGGTCGTAGGACAGCGCCAGGTAGTTGATCGGGCGGATCACGATCTGGCCGTTTTCCACAACAGCACGATCCTTGGTCGCATGCACGCCGAGGATGGCGGACTGCGGCGGATTGATGATCGGCGTCGACAGCATCGAACCGAAGGTGCCGCCGTTGGAAATCGAGAACGTGCCGCCCGTCAGGTCTTCGAGAGACAGCTTGCCATCCTTGGCCTTGGAGCCGAATTCGGCGATCTTCTTTTCGATCTGGGCCAGGCTCATCTGGTCGGCGTCGCGCAGGATCGGCACTACCAGACCGCGCGGGCTGCCGACGGCAATGCCGATGTCGAAGTAGCCGTGATAGACGATGTCATTGCCATCGACCGAGGAGTTGATCACCGGATATTTCTTCAGCGCAGCCACTGCCGCCTTGACGAAGAAGGACATGAAGCCAAGCTTGACGCCGTGCTCCTTCTCGAAGCGCTCCTGGTATTTCTTGCGCATTTCCATCACCGGGGCCATGTTGACCTCGTTGAAGGTGGTGAGGATGGCATTGGTCGACTGCGACTGAACCAGGCGCTCGGCGACACGGGCACGCAGGCGCGACATCGGCACGCGCTGTTCCGGACGGTCGGCGATGATGGCGTCGGCGTTGACGACATTGGGCTGCGGCAAGGCCGGCTTGGCCGCAGAAACCGGAGCCGGGGACACGGCGGCTTTCGCGGCCGGAGCGGCTGCCGCAGCGACTTTGGCGCCACCGCTGACATCCTCCTTGAGAATGCGTCCGCCGCGGCCGCTGCCCTGCACGTCGGCGGCGGAGATTCCCTTCTCATCCATGATCTTGCGCGCCGCCGGCATTGCCGTCGCGGCAGTGGCTGCAGCCGGTGCAGGCGCTGCGGCCGGCTTGGCGGCGGCAGGAGCGACAGCGGCGCCCTTGGCATCTGTATCGATATGGGCGATGACTTCACCCGAAACTACCAGCTCACCGTTGGCCTTGAGGATCTTGACGATCGCTCCGGCATCGGGGGCAGGCAATTCGAGGACAACCTTGTCGGTTTCGATGTCGATCAGGTTCTGGTCGCGGGTGACGGCGTCACCTTCCTTGACGTGCCAGGTGGACAGTGTGGCCTCGGCCACCGATTCGGACAGTTGCGGGACTTTGACTTCGATGATCATGATTTCTCCGTTATTCCTTGATGCCGAGGGCAGCGTTGACGACTTCCTTCTGCTGCTGGGCGTGTTTGGCGGCATAGCCGACGGCCGGGGATGGCGATGAAGAACGCGCCACCGCGTCGAGGGTCTGGCCTTTTTTGATCAGCCGCTCCAGGCGATGATGCTTGGCATACCAGGCGCCCTGGTTCATCGGCTCTTCCTGGCACCAGATCAGTTCCTTGAGGTTGGGATACTTCAGCATCTCCTCGTGCAGCCGGCGGTCGTCGAAGGGATAGAGCTGCTCGACACGGATCAACACGACGTTGTCGATCTTCTTTTCGCGCCTTGCGGCGAGCAGGTCGAAATACACCTTGCCGGCGCAGGTGACCATGCGCGTGATCTTCTTCGGATCGACCTTGTCGGTCTCGCCGATGATGGTCTGGAAGGTACCGTTGGCCAGTTCCTCAAGCGAACTCGTTGCGTCCTTGTGACGCAGCAGCGACTTCGGCGTCATGACGATGAGCGGCTTGCGCTGCTTCCTCAGCATCTGCCGGCGCAGCATGTGGTAGACCTGTGCCGCGTTGGACGGCACGCAGACTTCCCAGTTGAATTCGGCCGAGAGCTGCATGTAGCG
>CAJBYR010000301.1 GCA_903959855.1 uncultured beta proteobacterium | reverse complement strand
GCGATGTTCCTGCTCGGCCAATGTGCCATGTTCGGCACCGGCATGCCGCGTGATCCCGATGCGGCACTGGAATGGTATCGACGGGCCGCCGCCTGCGGCAGCCGCGATGCCGAGTTCGAGCTGGGGGAATGCCTTGCGCTTGGTGTCGGCAGCACCTCGCGTGATGCCGCCGCCGCCCTCGGACACTGGCAAAAAGCGGCACGCGTCGGGCATGTTCGCGCGCTGTTGAAGATCGCCCATGCCCACCGCAGCGGCGATGGCGTTGCCGAGAATCGTTCCGAGGCTTTGCGCTGTTACCTGCTGGCGGCGGAAAAGGGCGAGATCCAGGCCTGGGTCTGGCTCGGCGAAGTGCTGGAACTGGGGGACGGCGGGCTGCCCGATCCGGCGGCGGCGCGACAGGCCTATGCGCGCGCGGCGCAAGCCGGCGATGCCCACGGGCAAGCCGAATACGGACGCTGCCTGCTTTATGGCATCGGCGGGCCGGCCGACGTCGAGAAGGGTATTGCCGAGCTGGATCAGGCCTTGCAAGCAGGTTGGGAGCAGGCGCGGGGCGAACTGGAACGCTTCTGGTTCGAGCGCGGCATGGCGCTTCTTGGCGCCGCCAAAACGGCGGATGATCCGCGCCTTGCGCAGGGCGTGGCCTGCCTGCGCCGTGCTGCCGCCAGCGGTCACCGGCGGGCGGCGTTCATGCTCGCCGAGTGCTTGCGTCATGGCACGGGGGCCGCGATCGATCATCCCCAGGCCTTGGCCTGGTACCGCCAGGCGGCGGCTCTGGTTGATGCCCAGTTGATCCTCGGCGACATGCTGTACTTTGGTCGCGGCGTAGCGCGCGATCCGGTGGAAGCCTTCAAATGGTATCTGCGTGCTGCCATCCAGCATCAGGATGCCTATGCCATGTACAGCTGCGGTTTCTGCCTGTTGCACGGTGACGGTGCCGACCGTGATGCTGCAACCGCCCTGCACTGGCTGAAGCGTGCCGCGGCACAGGGCGAGGCCAATGCCTGTTACGAACTGGGAAGCTACTACCTTCGTGGCGAGCCGGAATCCGCGGCGCCACGCCAGGCGTTGCGCTGGTTGCGCGCTGCCGCACGCCTCGGGCATGCCGCTGCAACCGAACTGCTGGCCAGCCTGGAGCGACGAACCCGCGGTGCCTGAGCACGCAGTGTCCGGTTCACTGCGCGGCTTGCCGCAACTCCATGATTGCGGATTCCAGCCGCCCGGCCATTTCGCCGAGCAGGTCGCGATTCTGGCGTCCGGCCTGGCGTGCCGCGATGAACAGTTCGTAGAGCTGCGATCCGAACAGCCGGTGCAGCTCGCCCTCGATCCTTGACAGGCGGGCACGCAGGCGCTGCAACTGCGCCTGCAGCAGGGATGCGCCCGGATCGCCGCCGCCGCGGCGGCTGGCGGGTTGCTCGTCCCACAGCGCCGCGATTTCGCGCAGGCTGCGTGTGTCGCCGTGCCGGTAGGCGCGGTTGGCCTCGCTCATCAGCTGGGTGCGCCAGGCCCGGTCCTCCTCGTCGATGGCCCGGTCCGGGTGGATCTGCTGGGCGAGGCGGCGAAACATCTGCTTGGCCTCGCGGTCCGGCTTGAAGGCGGGCGCATCCGGCGCCAGGGCCTCGGCGAAGCGGCCGGAATCGGATGCCGATTCTTGCGCCTGATCACGGCTTGCCGCCGCCGCCGCCTGCAAACCGGCATCGTCCGGCGCATGCGCCGCCTTGCGTGCGGCCAGGTCGGCCTGCAAGGCGTCATGCTCCGTCATCAGGCTGCCGACCCGTTGATAGTAGTCGCGCATGAATTCGGCAAGTTCGCCTTGCACGCTGGCAAGCTCCAGTTCGAGGTCGGCAATGTCCTGGGTGAGCCGGGTACGTTCGAGCAGCAGTCGCGTGGTTTCATCGGTCAGGGCCAGCGTCTTGCTGCTGCTCGGCGCCTTGGGGATGCCCAGCCGCAACAGCCCGGCGACATCGGCATTCAGGTCGGCAGGCGCGTCGCACCGGTACAGCACGGTGATCGCATCCGGCCGCGCCGCCGCCGCGGTCCAAGCCGCCAGCGGCAGGATCAGCGCCGGGAACAATGCCGCGTAGCCGATGCGCACGGAATTGTCGTCGACCGGCTCGGCGATCCAGGCCTGCGCGTCGCGCCAAAGTGCCGGCGCGGCATCGAGCCGTTGGCGCAATGCCGACCAGGAAGGCGAGTGGCTGTCGTCGCTGTCCCGCCAGAGCCGGCTTTTGAGCAGGGACAGCGTGGCCCGCAGGGCGATGCCGGCGGCAAAATCGGCGGCCGGCAACACCAGGCAGAGCGGGCGGATGGCCAGGTCGAGTGCGTTCGACAGTTCGGGCAGGACGGCGTCGTCGGGAACCAGGACCAGCACTTCGCGGGCATCGGCCAGCGCCATGGCCACCAGGGCCGCGATGCTGGCCATCGGGCGTGCCGGCAGGTCGGCCTCGTAAGGCATCTGCGCACGCCGCGGGCCGGTGACATGGGCATACCAGGCCCCGGCGATTGTTCCGGAGTCGTCCGGGCTTGCTGCCGCTAGCGGAATCAGGCGGCTTGTTCCTGGGGAATGAGGAAGGCCGAGCGGGGCACACCGCGCCCGGGACTGCTCATGCTGAAGAGTTCCTTCATGTCGAGGATCAGCACGATCTTGCCGTTCGACAAGGTGGTGACGCCGGAAACTCCCTTGGGCCGGAAGTCGTCGAGCGACTTGACCACGGCATCCTCGCGCCCCATGAAGCCGTCGATGGCGAGAATGAACGAGGACTGGTCAAGCCCCTGCATGAGAACGCCAAAGGCCGGCGGGCGCTCGGTCGGCCAGCCCAGCAGGTGGTTCAAGGGGTACATCGGCATCACTTCGCCGCGCACCACCATGGTAGCGCGACCGCCGATTTCCTGGATCGCCGAAAGCTGGATGGGGATGATTTCGCGCACCATCGACAGCGGCACGGCGAAGGGCTGGCCGCCGAGGTGCACCAGCAGCACCGGCAGGATGGCCAGGGTCAGGGGCAAGGAGATGATGAAGGTGGAACCGCGCCCCATGGTGGAGCGGATGTCGATGCTGCCTTTCAGTTTCTGGATGTTGGTTTTCACCACGTCCATGCCGACGCCGCGCCCGGAAACATCCGAGGCCACGTCCTTGGTCGAAAAGCCGGGCAGCATGACCAGCTCGAAACTCTGGCGCTCATCCATGGCATTCGACTGCTCCATGGTGATCAGGCCCTTTTCGAGTGCCTTGGTGCGCAGCTTTTCAGCATTCATGCCGCGACCGTCGTCGTTGATCAGGATCACGATATGGTCGCCTTCCTGACGCGCTTCGAGGCGCACGTGGGACTTCTCCGGCTTGCCCGCGGCACGGCGCTCTTCGGGCGACTCGACGCCGTGGTCGACGGCATTGCGGATCAGGTGGATGATCGGGTCGCCGAGATCCTCGATCATGGTCTTGTCGATCTCGGTGTCCTCGCCGACCAGTTCGAGTTCGACATCCTTGCCCAGGCTGCGGGCGAGGTCGCGGGCAATGCGCGGGTATTTCTGGAACAGGCGTCCCACCGGCTGCATGCGGGTCTTCATCACCGCGTTCTGCATGTCCGATACCAGCAGGTCGAGCTGGCTCACCGCCTGGTCAAGCGCGTGCAGGGTTTCCGTATCGGTATGGCCGTTGAGAATGTCTGAGCGAAGGGCATTGAGGCGGTTCTTGGTCAAACCGATTTCGCCGGAGAGATTCAGCACCTGGTCGAGGCGCGAGGTGTCCACGCGAATCGAGCTGTCGCGCGCCTTTTCGTTTTCGCGACGGCCAGCCGGCGCCGGCGCTCCCGGCTTGTCGGTGGCGCGCCGGCCGATCGCGGCGGCAATCACCTGCTCCGGCTTGGCGCCGGTGACGTCGTGACTGACCGGCAAGGCGCCGCTCGCCGCCGCGGCAGCGGCGGGGGCTGCGGGGGCGGTCACCGTTGCCGGTCCGGTAACGGCCTGAAACATGGCGTTCCAGTCGGGGCCGGCGGCCGGCAGCGGGGTGGGGGCAGGGGCAGGCACGGGGGTGGCCGGTTTCGCCACGGCGGATTCGCCGGTCAGGACCTGCTTGAGGGCGGCAATCACCGCGGGATCGGCGGCGCCGGGTTGCATGCCGCCTTCGAGGGTGTCGAACATGGTGCGCACGCCCGCCGTGGCAGACATGATGACGTCCATGATCTCCGGCGTCAGGGTCATCTGGTTGTTGCGCAGCTTGTCGAACAGGTTCTCCGTCAGGTGGCACAAGGTCACGAGTTCCGTGGCATTGAGAAAGCCGGCCCCGCCCTTGATGGTGTGGAAGCCGCGAAAGATTTCGTTCAGCAGCTTGTGGTCGCCGGGGCTCTGCTCAAGGTCGACGAGCTTGTTATCGACACCGGCGAGAAGTTCCCCCGCCTCGACGAGAAAGTCCTGCAACAGGTCTTCCATTCCCTCAAAACCGCTCATGGCGTGCTCCTTGGTGACTTCATGGGTCAGAAGCCCAGGCTTTCCAGCAAGTCATCGACCTGCGTCTGGTTGCTGACGACTTCGCGGCCGATGGTTGCGCCGACCACCGGACCGTTGAGCAGGCCCTCGGGCGTTTCCGCCTTGCGGTCGGCCGGCATCGCTTCCAGCAGCACGGCGAGCAATTGCGATTCGAGTCCCTGCACCAGTTCCACGATCTTCTTGATCACCTGGCCGGTCAGGTCCTGGAAGTCCTGGGCCAGGATGATTTCCATCAGCTGGTCGTTGGTCAGCTTGAGTTGTCCGGGCGCAGCAGAAAAATAGCTGCGCGTGTCGTTGGCCAGCTGCTTGAAGTCGTCGACCGAAAGCTGGTTGGCGTACATGCCGTCCCAGCGCTGCGACAGCGCCTTGGAGCGCGTGATCAGGTCGTCCTGGATGGGCTTGGCGATGTCGGTGGCATTGAGAACGCGCGAGGCGGCCTGCTCGGTCATCTTGGCGATGTAGGCGAGGCGCTCGCGGGCATCGGGAATCTGGCGCGCCGAATCCTCGATCAGCCTGTCCATGCCGAGGCCGCGCAGGCTGTCGTGCAACTGCCTGGCCAGGTTGCCCAGACGGTTGAAGACGACTTCCGGATCCGTCCCATCGGGAGTCGGCGCGGGCGACACGGCGACTGCCGGCGCTACTGTCTGGCTGACGCTGTCGAACAGGGCTTGCAGTTCGTCGTTGTCGCCGGTGGCTGGGTCCGCCACCGGCGCCGGGGGTGCAGACGGTGCGGCAGTGGCCGCAACGCTGTCGAACAAGGCCTGCAAATCGTCGGAATCACCCGCCGCATCGACGGCTGGCGCGGCAATCGGCTTGGGGGCCGGTGCGGTTGTGGCGGCGACGCTGTCGAACAGGGCTTGCAGGTCGTCGGAGTCCTGGCCGTCGTCGTGCGTGCTGGTAAGGGTCATCGTTGCGCTTTCAGGTGGTGGGTCCG
>CAJBYR010000300.1 GCA_903959855.1 uncultured beta proteobacterium | reverse complement strand
GACCGTCGCCGCATCTCGCTCGGCATGAAGCAGTGCATGGCGAACCCGTGGGACGATTTCGCGATGAACCACAAGAAGGGCGACAAGGTTCGCGGTGCCATCAAGTCGATCACCGACTTCGGCATCTTCATCGGCCTGCCCGGCGGCATCGACGGTCTGGTGCACCTGTCCGACCTGTCCTGGTCCGCCAGCGGCGAGGAAGCCAAGCAGAACTTCAAGAAGGGCGATGAAGTCGAGGCGGTGGTGCTCTCCATCGACGTCGACAAAGAGCGTATCTCGCTCGGCGTCAAGCAACTCGATGGCGATCCCTTCACCAGCTTTGTGGCTACCCACGACAAGAATAGCCTGGTGTCCGGTACCGTGACCAGCGTCGACCAGCGCGGTGCGGTGATCGATCTGGGCTTGGAAGTCGAAGGCTACCTGCGTGTGTCCGAGTTCTCGCGTGATCGCATCGAAGACCTGAGCCAGCACCTGAAGGTCGGCGAAGTGATCGAAACCATGATCATCAACGTTGATCGCAAGACGCGCTCGATCAACTTGTCGATCAAGGCCAAGGATCAGGTCGAGCAGAGCCAGGCGATGCAGAAGCTGGCGGCGGACACCTCGTCGGCAAGCAGCGGTACCACCAACCTTGGCGCCTTGCTCAAGGCCAAGCTCAACCAGCATTAAGCCTGATAACCATGACCAAATCGGAACTCATCGCCCGGCTGGCGGAGCGTTTTCCCCAGCTCGTGGCGAAGGATGCCGACTTCGCCGTGAAGATGATCCTCGATGCGCTCACCTCGGCCCTGGTCAAGGGTGATCGCATCGAGATCCGCGGCTTCGGCAGCTTCGCATTGAACTACCGGCCGCCGCGGACCGGCCGCAATCCCAAGTCCGGCGACAAGGTGCAGGTGCCCGAGAAATACGTGCCGCACTTCAAGGCCGGCAAGGAATTGCGCGAGAGGGTCGATTACGGGACAGAGCGTTGATGGCTGCGGGCGGGAGACGGTAATTCGAACGGTGCAGACAGCCGCCGAAATGCCGTCACCTGTTCCCGGTCGTCGTTCTTCCGCACCATGACTTTCCTGATCAAGCTGCTGGTCTGGCTGTTGCGCATCGTGGTTTTCATCGGTCTGTTCGGCTTGGCAATCAAGAACAGCGGGCCGATGGAATTGCGATTTTTCCTTGACCAGAACTGGATAGCGCCGGTATCGGTGGTGATCCTTGCCGTGTTCGCCATAGGCGTCGCAGTCGGTCTGACTGCCGCCCTGGGCGTCTTCCTCAATCCGCGCCGCAAGCGCGATCCCGGTTCCGCCTGAGCGCATGGAAATCGACCTCTGGTGGCTGCTGGTCCTGCCGGTATTTTTTGGCCTCGGCTGGGTTGCGGCACGCATCGACATCAAACACCTGTTGCTGGAATCGCGCGCCTTGCCGCGCTCCTATTTCAAGGGACTGAATTTTCTGCTCAACGAGCAGCCCGACCAGGCGATCGAAGCGTTCATCGAGGCGGCGCGTGTCGATCCCGAAACCATAGAACTGCATTTTGCCCTGGGCAACCTGTTCCGCCGCCGCGGCGAGACCGATCGCGCCATCCGGGTGCACCAGAACCTGATCGATCGCGATGGCCTTTCCCAGGCCCAGCGCCTGCACGCGCTCTCCGAGCTTGGCCAGGACTACCTCAAGGCCGGGCTGCTCGATCGAGCGGAGGAAATCTTCATCAAGCTGCGCGGTACAGAGCGCGACGAGGAGGCTTTGAAAAGCCTGCTCGAGATCTACCAGCAGGAAAAGGAATGGGCCAAGGCAATTACCGTGGCCGAGGCGATGCCGAACCATTCGGATCACCTGTGGCAGAAGGAAATCGCCGAGTTTCGCTGCGAGATGGCGGCGACGGAAATGCTCAACGGCAATCATGACCGGGCCCGCGACCTGCTCAACGAGGCTCTGGCGGCCAACCGCAAATGCGTGCGCGCCACCCTGCTGCTGGGCGAACTGGCGGCGAAAGTCGGCGCCGGCGATACGGCGATTGAACACTGGAAGCGCATCGAGCAGCAGAACCCGATCTACCTTGCGCTGATTGCCGAGAAGTTGATGGCCACGCACGTGCAGCTTGGACGCATGGAGCAGGGGCGGGAACTGCTGCGCAGCTGGCTGGAACGGCATCCTTCGCTCGACCTTCTTGATGCCGTGTTCCGTGTCGAACTCGACACCGAAGGCGCCGAGGCTGCCTATGCCCTGGTGCGCGAGGAGCTGCGGCGCAATCCGACCCTGCTTGGCCTCGACAAACTGCTTGAGGCTCAGATCCTGGTGGCGCCGCCGGAGCGGCGTGCCGACCTGGAACTGATCAAGAACCTGATCCACAACCACACCCGCCGCGTCGCGCGCTATCGCTGCGACGCCTGCGGGTTCAAGGCGCGCCAGTTTTACTGGCGCTGCCCGGGCTGCGGCGGCTGGGAAACCTATCCGCCACGGCGCACCGAAGAATTCGACATCACTCTCTAAGCCCATCATGAAAATCACTGTCATCGGCACCGGCTACGTCGGACTCGTCTCCGGCACCTGTCTGGCGGACGTCGGCAACGACGTGCTCTGCCTCGATCTCGACGCCAACAAGATCCGCATCCTCAACGACGGCGGCATCCCGATCTACGAACCCGGCCTCGAAGCCATGGTGAGGAAGAACGTGGCCGCCGGGCGGTTGCGTTTCACCACCGACATCGAGGCCGCCGTGGCGCACGGCGTGCTGCAGTTCATCGCCGTCGGCACGCCGCCCGATGAGGACGGTTCGGCCGACCTGCAATATGTGGTGGCCGCGGCGCGTAACGTCGGTCGCCACATGGACGGCTATCGCGTCGTGATCGACAAATCCACGGTGCCGGTCGGCACGGCGGACAAGGTTCGCGCTGCCATTTCCGAGGAGTTGCAGAAGCGCAACGCCGCTATGGATTTCAGTGTCGTTTCCAACCCCGAGTTCCTCAAGGAAGGTGCTGCGGTTGAGGACTTCATGAAGCCCGATCGCATCGTCGTCGGCGCCGACGACGCGCGCGCCGTCGAACTGATGCGCGAACTGTATGCCCCCTTCCAGCGCAACCATGAGCGCCTGATCCTGATGGACGTGAAGAGTGCCGAGCTGACCAAGTATGCCGCCAACGCCATGCTGGCGACGCGCATCAGCTTCATGAACGAGCTGGCGAACCTGGCCGAGAAACTGGGCGCCGACATCGAACTGGTCAGGAAGGGCATCGGCTCGGATCCGCGCATCGGCTTTCATTTCCTGTATCCCGGCGTCGGTTACGGCGGCTCCTGCTTCCCCAAGGACGTGCAGGCGCTGATACGCACCGCCAGCGAGGCGGGGCAGGGCCTGAAGGTGCTGCAGGCCGTAGAGGACGCCAACGAGGCGCAGAAGTCGGTGCTCGGCGGCAAGATTGCAAAGCGGCTGGGCCAGGATCTCTCCGGCAAGACTTTCGCGCTGTGGGGGCTGGCCTTCAAGCCCAATACCGATGACATGCGTGAGGCACCGAGCCTGGTGCTGATCAGGGAACTGCTTGAGCGCGGCGCCTCGGTCTGCGCCTATGATCCGGTCGCGGTGCACGAGGCCAAGCGCATGCTCGGCGACGATCCGCGCATCCGCTATGCGGCTACGCCGATGGCGGCGCTGGACGGTGCCGATGCGCTGGCCATCGTTACCGAATGGAAAGAGTTCCGCAGTCCGGATTTCGCGGCCATCAAGGCCAAACTGAAGATCCCCGTCATCTTTGATGGCCGCAATTTGTACGAGCCCGCCGCGCCGCGCCGGGCCGGGCTCGAGTACTACGCCATAGGCAGGCTGTGAAGCCAGCCTGCCTGTTTCATCAGTCCCGCCCCCTCCCGACCTCCCCCTCACAGGGGAGGCGATTTTCTGGCTCGCTCCGCTCGAACTATGTCTCTTACTGTTCCCGATACATCTAACACCCGCATCCTGGTCGTC
Organism: uncultured beta proteobacterium; assembly: GCA_903959855.1. GTDB lineage: Bacteria > Pseudomonadota > Gammaproteobacteria > Burkholderiales > Rhodocyclaceae > Sulfuritalea. The sequence continues at coordinate 20,625 of CAJBYR010000300.1, read as the reverse complement.
GGCGACGTGATGCTGGATCGTTACTGGTTCGGCGAAGTGTCGCGCATCTCACCGGAGGCGCCGGTGCCGGTGGTCAAGGTCGAGCGCAGCGAAGAGCGGCCCGGCGGTGCCGCCAATGTGGCGCGCAACTGCGCTGCACTGGGGGCGCGGGTGGTTCTGTTGTCCGTTGTCGGCTCCGACGATGCCGGCCGCAGCCTGGCACGTCTGATGACCGAGTCGGGCATCGAGTGCAGCTTGCACGAGGATGCCAAGCTCAGTACCACGGTCAAGCTGCGCGTGATTGCCCGCCAGCAGCAACTGCTGCGCATCGATTTCGAAAACGCGCCGGACCACGAAGTGCTGGAAGCCAAGCTGGCGGATTTCGATGCCCGCCTGGCGGGCTGCGATGTGGTGATCCTTTCCGACTATGGCAAGGGCGGGCTTGCTCACATCACCGAGATGATTGCGCGTGCGCGTGCCGCCGGCAAGCTGGTGCTGGTCGACCCCAAGGGCGATGACTACGCCCGCTATGCCGGGGCGACGTTGTTGACCCCCAATCGTTCAGAATTGCGCCAGGTGGTTGGCGGCTGGCGGGATGATGCGGAGCTGCAGCAAAAGGCCGGTCGGCTGCGCGCGGAACTCAAGCTTGACGCGCTGCTGGTGACCCGTAGCGAAGAAGGGATGACCTTGTTTTCGGCTGCCGCGATGGAACACGTGCCGGCCGTGGCACGCGAGGTTTATGATGTCAGCGGTGCCGGAGACACGGTGATTGCGACCTTGGCGGTGATGCTCGGGTGCGGGCTGTCGATGCCGCAAGCCATGCGCCAGGCCAATCTGGCGGCCGGTATTGTCGTTGGCAAACTGGGCACTGCAACGTGTTCGCTGGATGAACTGAAACAGCTCAATTAGGAATCTCATGTACTACGTCGTCACCGGCGCCTGCGGGTTCATCGGCGCAAACCTGGTCAAAGCACTGAACGAGCGCGGTGTCACGGACATCATTGCCGTAGACAATCTCGAAAAAGCCGACAAGTTCCTCAACCTTACTGACTGCGAAGTCGCCGACTACCTCGACAAGCGCGAGTTCCTTGACCTGGTCGAGCACGGGCAACTGGACGGCGGTATCGAGGCCATCCTGCATCAGGGTGCCTGTTCCGACACCATGGAAACCGATGGCCGTTACATGATGGCCAACAACTACCGCTACTCGCTGGCGCTGCTGGATTTCTGCGGCGAGCAGGAAATTCCTTTCCTGTATGCCTCTTCGGCGTCCGTGTATGGCGGAGGCAGCGTGTTCCGCGAGGAGCGGCAGTCGGAGGCGCCGCTCAATGTCTATGGCTATTCGAAATTCCTTTTCGATCAGATTGTGCGTCGCCGAATCGGGCCGGATGCGGCCGGCGCCGACTCCCAGATCGCCGGCTTCCGCTACTTCAACGTCTATGGGCCGCGCGAGCAGCACAAGGGACGCATGGCCTCGGTGGCCTTCCACCACTTCAACCAGTACCGCGCCGAAGGCAAGGTTCGCCTGTTCGAAGGCTACGGCGGCTACGAGAGAGGCGAGCAGCGCCGCGATTTCGTCTACGTCGGCGACGTCGTAAAGGTCAACATGGCCTTCCTCGAAGAGCGCATTTCGGGCATCTACAACCTCGGCACCGGCCGGGCGCAAAGCTTCAACGAGCTGGCCACCGCCACCGTGAATGCCTGTCGCGCCCTGGATGGCAAGCCGGCGCAAACGCTTGAACAGCTGGTGGCGGCTGGCACCATCGAGTACATTCCCTTCCCGGACGCCCTCAAGGGCAAGTACCAGAGTTTCACCCAGGCCGACCTGAAGCAATTGCGCAATGCCGGCTACAGCGGCGAATTCGCTACGGTTGAGCAGGGGGTGGCTGACTACGTGAAGTGGCTGGCGCGATGAATTTCAGATCGATCGAGGATTTCGTCGGCAACACGCCGCTGGTGCGCCTCAAGCGCATTCCCGGCGCCGACAACGAGCGGCGCAACAACGTCATCCTCGCCAAACTCGAAGGCAACAACCCTGCCGGTTCGGTCAAGGATCGTCCGGCACTGTCGATGATCCGTCAGGCCGAGGCGCGCGGCCGCATCAAGCCCGGTGATACGCTGATCGAGGCCACCTCGGGCAATACCGGCATCGCCCTGGCGATGGCGGCCGCGATGCGTGGCTATCGCATGATCCTGATCATGCCGGAGAACCAGAGCATCGAGCGTTGCCAGACCATGCGCGCGTATGGCGCAGAACTGCTATTGACGCCCAAGGCGGGCGGCATGGAAGCCGCGCGTGACCTCGCCGACGCGATGATGAAGGAAGGCAAGGGGGTCGTGCTCGACCAGTTCGCCAATGATGACAACCCGCTGGCGCACTATGAGGCGACCGGTCCGGAGATCTGGCGCGATACGGACGGGTGCGTGACGCATTTCGTTTCAAGCATGGGGACGACCGGCACCATCATGGGTGTTTCGCGCTTCCTCAAGGAAAAGAATCCGGCGATCCGGATCATCGGCTGCCAGCCCGAGGAAGGCGCGCAGATTCCGGGCATTCGCAAATGGCCCGAGGCCTACTTGCCCAAGATCTACGACGGTTCGCGTGTCGATCGGATCGAATACGTGGGGCAGGGGCAAGCCGAAGAAATGGCGCGGCGACTGGCGCGCGAGGAAGGCATCTTTGCCGGCATTTCCTCGGGCGGTTCCATGGTCGTCGCCTTGCGCATTGCCGAGCAGATCGAAAATGCGGTGATTGTCAGCATCGTTTGCGATCGCGGCGATCGCTACTTGTCGACCGGGGTATTCCCCGCCTGAGGTTCTATTCAGGCCGGCAAGGCGATCGTGTTGTCGGTGCTGAACTGGTAATCGCGAAAGATATGTTCGGCGCTCAATAGCTGGTAGCTGCCATCCTCGTTGCGGCGCGAGGTGTCCTTCAAGCGATAGGTATAGTGCCCGCAGGTCCAGATTTCAAAGTTGCGCATGTGTGTGCACAGGCAGGTCTTGTCCAGGACCTTGACCTTTTTTGCCTCGGGATGCAAAGCCACCTCGCGGTTGTAGGCTTCGACATACTGGCAACTGCCATTCGAGTCGAGCAGGTAGCCGTAGGCCTCGCAATTGGGACGGATGCCGTCGCCAATGCCCGGGCTGTTCTTGAGCATGCGCATCGGATAGCCGGTTGGCGAAATCGTATTGACTTCGATGTCGGGCTCGCCGGCCTTGAAGTACTCCTGCTGCACGTCCTCCGGCAGGCCGCACTCCTTCGACACGGTGAAGCGGGTGGCCACCTGAACCGCCGCCGCTCCGGCATCCAGAAAGGCGACCGCGTCGGAGCCGGTGAAAATGCCGCCGGCAGGTATCAGCGGGATATCGAGGTTCTCGGCCTTGAGCCACTCGCGGATCTCGGCGACGATGGTGGCGAGGTCGAATTGCGACCAGTCCATGCCAAAGCCCAGGTGGCCGCCGGCGAGCGGCCCCTCGATGACGACGTAATCCGGGAAGCGGTTGGTGCGTGCGCTTTTCTTGATGAAGAGCTGCAATGCGCGCAGGCTGGAAACAATGATGCCGAGCTTGACGTCGCGAAAGCGTGGATGGTCTTCGATCAGGCCAAAGCTGCCAAGGTGCAGGCCGGCCGCCAGGGTGACCCCATCGATGCCGGCGTCCAGCGCCGCCTTGATGCGAACGCGCAGGGTTTCCTTGGGCGCGTTCATGGTCAGCTTCTCCATGCAGTTGATGAAGATCAGTCCATCGCCGCGCTTGGCCTCCATGGTGCGACCGACATGCAGGGCCGTGGCTTCGGCGAGCAGGCCGAGGTCGAACTTCACCACCGCCTTGTCGGTATTGGCGACGTTGAACTTGTACTGCTTGAGTTTATTCTTTACGTATTTGGTATTAAAGCGCCGGTCCGAAACCGTGGGCACCATGGCGTCAGAGATATGGCCGATGCCCCCGAGGCGTGCCGCTTCCAGCGAAAGCTCCGCCGTCGAGATATCCACTCCCATGCCGCCCACCATGATGGGCACCAGTTCATGCTTGCCCAGCTGCAGGCGAAAATCGTCGACGCGCTTCATTGCGAAACTTCCCTGTTTACAAGCCGCTTATTATCGCCTGCGGCATCGCGCTGCGCTTGCATCGGGAAGGATTTTTCTCTGCGCTTAAGCCACTAGTTGCAACAGGGCTTCCGCATAGCGGTCGGCCTTGGCCTGGCCGATGCCCGGGATCTCGAGCAACTCTGCCTGATTGCTTGGCCGCCGGTTGGCGATTTCGCGCAGGCTGCGGTCGTGAAGGATGACATAGGCGGGAACCCCCTGGCTGCGCGCGGTTTCTGTGCGCCAGAGGCGAAGCGAGTCGAACAGGCGTTGCCCGGCGTCGTCCAGGACGGCTTCAACGCCGGATCGCCGTGTCGCCGGCGCCGACTCTTTACCCTTGGCGCCACGGCGCGGTGCTTGCCGGCGCAGGCCGAGTTGCTGCTCGCCTTTCAGTACCGGTCGTGCGGCATCGGTGAGCTTCAGTGCGCCAAAGGCCGCCACATCGGCGCGCAGCAAGCCGGCGGCCAGCAACTGGCGGAACACCGAGCGCCAGCGCCCGTCGTCGAGGTCGGCACCAGCGCCGAAAGTGGGCAGTTGATCGTGTTCGAACTGCCGCACCTTCTCGGTTGCCTTGCCGCGCAGGACGTCGATCAGGTGGCCGACGCCAAAGCGTTGCCCGGTGCGCAAGGCGGCAGACATGGCCTTTTGCGCCGCCACGGTACCGTCCCAGGATTCGGGCGGGTCGATACAGGTGTCGCAGTTGCCGCAGGCACCGGCCTCCTCGCCGAAATAGGACAGCAAGCCACGACGCCGGCACTGCATGGTTTCACACCAGGCCAGCAAGGCGTCAAGCTTGCCGCGTTCGACGCGTTTCTGCTCTTCACCGGACACGGATTCCTCGATGCGATTGCGATGGATCACCACGTCGTTGAGGCCGTAGGTCATCCATGCCTCGGCCGGCTCGCCATCGCGGCCGGCGCGGCCGGTTTCCTGGTAGTAGGCTTCGAGGCTCTTGGGCAGGTCGAGATGGGCGACAAAGCGCACGTCCGGCTTGTCGATGCCCATGCCGAAGGCGATGGTCGCCACCATGACGACGCCTTCTTCGCGCTGAAAGCGCTGCTGGTTCTGCTGCCGGATCGATTGATCAAGCCCGGCGTGGTAGGGCAGGGCGGTGATGCCCTGCTGGCCCAGCCATTCCGCCGTTTCGTCCACTTTGCGCCGCGACAGGCAATACACGATGCCCGCCTCGCCGCGGTGACCGGAAAGGAAGTCGAGCAACTGGCGACGCGGATTGTCACGCTCGACGACGCTGTAGCGGATATTCGGCCGATCAAAGCTGGCGACGAAAATCCGCGCCGTTTGCAGTCCCAGGCGTTCGATGATTTCACGCCGCGTCAGCTGGTCGGCTGTCGCGGTCAGCGCAATGCGTGGCACCGACGGCCAACGCTGATGCAGGACCGCGAGCTGAATGTACTCGGGACGGAAGTCGTGGCCCCATTGCGAGACGCAATGCGCTTCGTCGATGGCGAACAACGCGAGCTTGCCGCTGCGCTCCAGCTGGTCCAGCTGGGCAAGAAACAGCGTCGTCAGAAGGCGCTCGGGGGCAACGTAGATCAGGTCGAGCTGGTCGGTGCGTAGCGCTTGCTCGACATCCATCGCCGCCTCGCGGTCGAGCGAGGAGTTGAGAAAGGCCGCTCGAACCCCCGCCTGCCGCAGGGCATCCACCTGATCCTGCATCAGTGCGATCAAGGGCGACACCACTACTGCCACGCCGGGGCGCAACAGGGCGGGCAGCTGGTAGCACAGGGATTTTCCGCCGCCCGTGGGCATCAACACCAGGGCATCGCCGCCCGAGACCATGTGGTCGACGATTTCCGCCTGGGCGCCACGGAAAGCGTCGAAGCCGAATACGCGACGCAAGGTTTGCAGGGCGGGGGACATTGGGAGAGGCGCTGAAGGCAGAATCACAGGGAGCGAATTATGCCGCCTCGTGCCGTTTCCGCACTGGAAATGAGACACTTGGCTTTACCAACGACTTGTAAGGTACTCCATGGCCGGAAATTCAGAAATCATCAGCATGGCCCTGTTCTGCGACTTCGAGAACATTGCCTTGGGCGTACGCGATGCCAAGCATGCGCAATTTGACATCAACAAGGTGCTGGAGCGCCTGCTGCTCAAAGGCAGCATCGTGGTCAAGAAAGCCTATTGCGATTGGGCGCGGTACAAGGAGTTCAAGGCACCGATGCACGAGGCAGCGTTCGAGCTGATCGAAATCCCGCACCTGCGACAGTCGGGGAAAAATTCCGCCGACATCCGCATGGTGGTCGATGCGCTCGATCTTTGCTATACCAAGTCCCATGTCGACACCTTTGTCATCATCAGTGGCGATTCCGACTTTTCGCCGCTGGTATCGAAACTGCGCGAGAACAACAAGCGGGTGATAGGCGTCGGCGTCAAGGCCGCAACCTCCGATCTTCTCGCCGCCAATTGCGACGAGTTCATTTTCTACGACGACCTGGTGCGCGAACTGCCCGGCAAGAAGCCGCGCGTGCAGCGCAAACCAGCTGCCAAGGCCGCAGGTACGGCAAAGGTTTCCGAGCCGAAGGCCGAGGAGAAGCCTGAGGACGTGAAGCGGCAGCAAGCCTTTGATCTTGTGGTCGAAACCGTTGAAGCCCTGATCACGGAGCGCGGCGAAGACGAAAAGATCTGGGGGTCGATGGTCAAGCAGACCCTGAAGCGGCGCAAGCCCGGTTTCAGCGAGTCCTACTATGGCTACCGTTCCTTTGGCGAACTGCTCGAAGACGCCATGAAACACCGCTTGCTGGTGCTGGAGCGCGACGAAAAGTCCGGCCAGCACATTATTCGACTTCCCGCCGACGACTGAGTCCCGCCGTGAGCGGAATCCCCGAAATCCGTGCGGAGCAGTCGCCCGAACTGCTCAAGGAACTGCACATCCTGACCCGCGACGGGCGGCTGAATCAGGACAGCCGGCGCAAGCTGAAGCAGGTCTATCACCTGTGCCAGTTCATCGAGCCCCTGCTGAAGGAAGTTCTCGATGCGCGCGGCGATTTGAACCTCGTCGACCACGGCGCCGGCAAGTCTTACCTCGGGTTCATCCTCTATGACTTGTATCTCAAGGCCGGCGATCGCGGCCGGGTCTTCGGCATCGAGACCCGTGCCGAGCTGGTCGACAAGTCACGCGCATTGGCGCAGCGGCTGGGCTTCGGCCGCATGGGCTTCCTCAATCTGCCCGTCGCCGAGGCGATCGCCTCGCCCGAGTTGCCGGTTCAGGTTGATGTCGTTACCGCGCTTCATGCCTGTGACACCGCCACGGATGATGCAATCCGCTTTGCGTTGCAGCGCCAGGCAAGCTTCATCGTGCTGGCGCCCTGCTGCCAGGCGGAAGTCGCGGCGGTGATGCGCAAACACAAGAACAGTTCGCTATCTGCCTCGGCAATGGCCGAGCTTTGGCGCCATCCGATTCACACCCGCGAATTCGGCAGCCTGGTCACCAACGTGCTGCGCTGCCTGCTGCTGGAAGCCCACGGCTACCGGTTGAATGTCACGGAACTGGTGGGCTGGGAGCACTCCATGAAAAACGAGCTCATCATTGCTCGCCGTGAAGGCACGCCGCGTGGCAATGCCCGGGAACGCGCAATGCAGTTGCTGCGCGATGTGGGTCTGCTCGACCTGGAAGCACGTTTCATTTATTGAGCAAAAGGAGTCAAGATGCGACTTGATCCGCGCCGATTGCTCGAACTGCTCGCCGTGGCGCGGCACGGCTCGCTGAGCGGTGCCGCCGAGGCGATTGGTGTATCGCAGCCTGCCTTGTCGCAGAGCATCGCCGTACTCGAGCATGGCCTTGGCGTGCGTGTCCTGGATCGCGATCGCCACGGTGCCAGACTGACAGAATTCGGCAAGACACTGGTGTTTCATGCCCAGGCGCTGGAGTCTCTGCTGGATCGTGCCAAAGTGGATACCCGCCTGCGCTCACTGGGCGTCGAAGGCCTGCTTGCGCTGGGAATTACCCCGATAACGGCGGTCGGATTGGTGCCGATTGCCTTGGAATCGCTGCTGCGCGAAACCCCGAACGTGTCGGTGTCGGTCGTCGAGGACCTGGACGACAAGATACTGTCGATGCTGAGAGCCAGGGAACTTGATCTGGTTATCAGCCGCCTTGGTGTCGGGCCCGATTATCCCGATGTCGAAACCGAACCCCTGCTGCTCGCCGACTGGTCACTGATCTTGCGGTCGGAACACCCCCTGGCGAGTTTGTCCTCGGTGTCGCTCAAGGATCTGGATGGCGTGAAATGGGTGCTTCCGGCAGGTGGTAGCGCGTTTCGGCGCCAATTGGAAAACATGTTCGCATCCGCCGGTATCGGTTGGCCGACCAGGGCGATCAATACCAACTCGATTCTGGCGATCAAGGCGATTGTCATGAGCTCGAATTGTGTCACCATCATGTCGCCACGCCTGGTGGAAGTCGAACGAGAAATTGGACGCATCAGCACGGTTGAACTGACCGATGTTGGGCCGTTGCGCCCCGTGGGCCTGATGTGGCGGGCAAATGACGAGCTTTCTCCGATTGCCGCGCGCTTTGCCGATGTCCTGCGCAGGGTGGCGCAGGGAAGCGCGGCGTGAAGGCTTAGAGGTATCTGTCCTGAGAAGATTGCTCGCGGGTAGATCGGCCCGCCTGCGGCGGGGTGATCCATGGTTTGTCTATGTGCCGTACAGCAGGCGCGGCAGGTACAGAGCGATGTCCGGAAAAACCAGGAGAAGAATGATCAGAACCAGCGGCGAAACGAGGAAGGGCAGAGTTCCCTTGTAGATGGAGAGAATCGGAATATCCGGCACCTGCGCCTGGATGACAAAGAGATTCATTCCCACCGGCGGGTGGATCAGGCCCATTTCAACGACCACCACCACCAGCACGCCGAACCAGATCGGGTCGTATCCACTCGCGACCACCACGGGCAGGAACACGGGCACCGTGATCAGGACCAGGCCGATGCCTTCCAGAAAGCAGCCAAGCACGATGTAGGTGACGATCAGCGTGATCATGAGCGCCAGCGGTGACATGCCTACCGACTTGATCCAGCCGATGAGTGCTTCCGGCAATTGCGCCTGAACCACGAAGTAGGAAAAGATCATCGCGCAGATGATGATCATGAAGAGCATGCAGGTCGTCTTCACCGTTTCCGTGAAGCACTTGGTGAGCACGGCCACGTTGAATTTGCCTTGCACCGCACCGATTGCGAGCGCCATAAAGGCGCCGACGGCGGCCGCCTCGGTCGGACTGAAGAGGCCGGCATAAATGCCTCCTACCGACACCGCGAAAAGCAATACGAACTCCCACATGCCGGCGAGGTTGCGAATCCGCCTTGACCTGGGTTCAAATTCCCCGCAAGGGGCCCAGGAGGGGAAAATTTTCACCATAACAGCCGCGGCTGCAATGTAGAGCGCTGTGAGCACCAGTCCAGGCAGAAGGCCCGCGGCGAAGAGCCTTGGTACCGATTGTTGTGCGATCACGGCATAGATCACGAATATCAGCGAAGGCGGAATCAGGATGCCCAAGGTGCCACCCGCCGCAACAGAACCGGTTGACAGGCGGTCGTCGTATCCGTTTTGCCGCATTTCAGGAACGCAAATTCGTGTCATCGTTGCGGCAGACGCCACGGAGGAGCCACAAACAGCGCCAAAGGCGGCGTTGGCGCCAATGGTGGCGTAGGCCAGCGATCCGCGCAGGGTGCCGAACATTGATTTCGTTCCGGCAAACAGGCGCGAAGACATGCCGGACGCGGACGCCAGTTCGCCCATCAACACGAACAGCGGCACCACCGAGAGCGCGTATCCCGATGCGATGTCGAACGGGGCAGCACCAATCACCTTGGTTGCCCTGGCCCAGCCCTCCAGCGCTGCATAGCCAAGGAAGCCGACAGTGCCAAGGCAAATGGCAACCGGGATGCGAAGGAATATCATGACCAGAAGCGCCAGCATGCCGATGGCGCCGATCATTTGCACGGACAGGGTCACTTGGTGTTCTCCGCGGCAGGTTTGTTCTTTTCGAACAAGCTCACAATCACCATCAGCGCGGAAACTGCGATACCAAAGATCATCGGAATCCATAGTGCGTACAGGGGCAGCCCGAGTTCCTGTTTGCGCTCGCCGAACTTGTACGCATCGTGCGCAGGTTCCACCATCTGCCAGGCCAGAAATGCCAGGAAGACCAGCGAAAACAGTTTGGCAAGAATCTTCAGGCGGGCAAGTGTTGTTGGCGACGCGACCAGGTCAACCACATCCACTGCGATATGGCCACCCGCGAGAAATGTTGCCGGAAAGCCAAGGAAAACCGACAGCACCAGCGTGGTTTCGACAAGATCGAACACGCCGACGATAGGGCGTTTGAACACATTGGCCATGAATACATCCACCACTGTTGCGCCCATCATCAATACCAGGGCCACGGCGGAAAACGCGGTGCAGACCCGCACCAACCTCTCGCTAAGATTGCGAACTGCCATTTCGACCTTGCTCCGAACAATCGCCCCGTCGCACGTTGCGCAACGGGGCAGGGAAGTGTTTAGCGGACGCCACCCTTGACCAGTGCGTCGTAGAACTGGCGTGCGGGTTGGCCCTTGGCTTCGAGTTTGCTGATCGTCGTGTCGATGATGGGCTTGACCACGTTCGTCATGTCGCGACGCATGGTGTCATTGAAGGTGACGAGCTGGACCCCTTTACTTTCGAGGTGCTTGCGCCCTTCCACTTCAGCGTCGTCGAGTTCCTTGCCGATACGCTCGGCATTTGCCGGGCCGGTGGTCTGGTCGATCAGCGCACGGAGATCTGCAGGCAGCTTTTCGTAACTCGCCGGATTCATCACCCAGAAAAAGCTGGCGGCATTGATACCAGGTTCGTAGGAGAATTTGGCCACAGTGCTCACCTGGAAGCTCTGGGCGCCCTCGTGGGGGAACATGGCGCCATCAACGGTGCCCTTGCTCATTGCATCGACGACTTCACCGGGAGGAACCGCGACCGGAGTTCCGCCAAAAGCCTTGATCGACTCGGCGAACAGTTCCCCGGCATAGCGAATACGCAGACCCTTGAAGTCAGCCAGCGTATTGAGCTTGGCCTTGCTCATGTGGAACTTGAGCGGGGGCGTCAGAATGATCTGCAGCAGTTTGACCCCTGCATACTCTTGGCCGACATATTTCGGCGCAAGTTCAGTCATCAGTTTCGAGGAGCGCGAGCTTTCCGTGACCACAAAGGGAAGATTCGAAACTTCAGTCATCGGGAAACGGCCGGGCGATGCACCGGAAAGCCCTACGCCGATGTCTGCCACTCCCGTGCGCACGAGGTCGAATTGGCGGGGGGTGGGGCCCATTTGCCCGGAGGGAAAGACTTTGATCGTCAGGCGGCCGTTGGACTTCTTGGCAAGTTCGTCGCCCCAGCGAGTCAGTTCCTTGTGGAAAGCATGGTTCGGTGGCAGGAAGTGGGTGGCCTTCAGTTCGAAATTCTGTGCCTGTACGGACGTACTGGCGAACAGGGTCAGGCTTCCAAGTACGAGCGCGGCACCCGAGCATATGGCGTGAATGCTTTTCATGGTTTTATGTCCTCCTTGCGGTTTGATGATGGTTGGTTGGCAGAATCCCTGGTTGGCCTTTTCGCCAGAAACGCGCGGACCCTTTCCGTTTTTTCCTCGGTACTGAACATGAGTTGAAATGCCTTGCGTTCCTGGCGCAAGCCGGCATCGAGCGCGCCATTCATGCTTTCCAACACCAGTTCCTTGATCTGTCGTATCGCCAGCGGGGGCATGCCGGCGATTTCACTCGCCAGTTTCAGTGCTTCGGGCAGCACTTGATTGTCGTCTGTGATGCTGCTGACGAGGCCCATCGCGTGGGCTTCCGGGGCGCTAATGCTTGCGCCGGTAAGCAGCAACTTCATTGCCGCGAACTTGCCTATTGCCCGCGTGAGGCGCTGGGTGGCGCCGCCCCCCGGGATCAGGCCGACGCGAACTTCCGGTTGACCAAAAACCGCCGATTGCCCGGCGATGATGATGTCCGCATGCATCGCCAGTTCGCAACCTCCGCCCAGCGCGTAGCCGTTGACCGCGGCGATTACCGGTTTCGGGCACTCCGATATCGCGCCCCATAACAGGTGCATGTTGCGGGAAATGATTTCGACCGGGGTGGCGTCGACATACTCATTCAAATCAGCCCCGGCACAGAATGCCTTTTCATTTCCCGTCAGGACGATGCAGCGCACGTTTTCGAGCGTTCCCAGCTCTTGGAACTGCGCGGCGATTGCCCGACGCAGGGCCAGGTTCAGGGCATTGCGCACCTCCGGCCGGTTGATGCGCAGCAGCACGACGTCGTCGGAAGGCCATTCTTGCAGGAGAAGTGGAGATGTCATGGCCATTCAATGCCCCGTGAAACCGGGAGTCCGCTTTTCCAGCAGGGCCGCCACGGCTTCCGCATGGTCCGACGTCTGGTGTGCGAGGGCCTGATAGGAGGCAGCCATGTCGAGGATGGTATCTAGCCGTTCGTGCTGAGCCTCCCGCAGCAGGCGTTTGCTCCAACGCAGCACATGCGGAGGATTGGCGGCAATTCGGCCGGCGAGATCGAGCGCGGATTCCATGAGCTTTTCGTGGGGAACGACCTTGGACACCAGGCCGATTGCAAATCCCTGCTTGGCATCGATGGCTTCACCGGTAAAGGCCATTTCTGCGGCTCGCGCATAGCCGACCAGGCGCGGCAGCAGCCAGGATCCGCCATCGCCGGCGACAATCCCGACCCGTACGAAACTTTCCGCAAATGTTGCCCGTGTCGATGCGATACGCACATCGCACATGCAGGCCAAGTCGCACCCGGCACCAATAGCCGGGCCATTGACTGCGGCGATCAGGGGTACGTCCATTGCCATGAGCGCGCGGGGAATTCGCTGGATGCCATCCTTGTAGTTCTGAGCGATTTCGTGGGGTGCGCCACCGAACATGCCGGTTTTGTCATGCATCTCCCGGATATTGCCCCCGGAGCTGAAGGCAGATCCGGCGCCGGTCAGGATTACCGCGCGTACCGACAGGTCAGCATTGGCTCTGGTGACGAGCGCCTCGAAGTCGCTAAACAGATCATTGCCATAGAGTGCATTTCGCGTCGCAGGATCGTCGAGTGTGGCGACCAGAACGTGGCCATCACGCTCAAGGCGCAACCTTCCACTTTCCGGCTTGCTGTCGAACGAAGTATTGGCTGTGTTCATGGCGAATGGGGAGCCGTCAGCAACCAGAGAGTCATCATGGATTCACAGTTGTATTGCGTGGATACAGGAGGCCGACACACCGGGGGCGAGAAAGAGCTTACGCACCGACCATTGCCAGGCCGCCGTTGCATAGCATGAACTGCCCGGTCATGTGACGCGATTCCTGCCCTGCAAGAAACAAGGTCGGACCGACCATGTCTTCAGGGGTGGCGATCCGCCCCAGCGGGGTCTGGCGCAGGACTTCTTCGCGACGGCCATTCTTCCAGTCGTGGCGGTTCTTCAACGCCTCGGTTTCCATGAATGCCGCACCGAGGGTATTGACCCTTACGCTCGGCGCCAGGGCGCGCGCATAGGACTTGGTAAGTCCGATGACCCCGTACTTGGCCGCAGCATACTGTGGCGCGCGCGGGCTACCGGCAATGACTACTTGAGATCCGATGTTGACGATCACGCCGCCACCGGTGTCCAGCATGCGTAGGCCAACCTCGTGAATCATGAACATGGTGCCCTTGATATCCACAGCCAGGGTGTGATCGACTACCTTTTCGTCCATCTCGCGCCAGGACGTCTGTTCGAGTGCCATATCGCCCACATTGTTAACCAGGACATCAACCTTGCCGAACTCCGCGAAGGCTGCCGTGGTTATCCGCTGCACGTCGGCGAGGCTGGATATATCGCCTTGCACAACCATTGCCTTGCGCCCCATGGCGCGAACCGCTTTGGCAACCTCTTCGGCGCCAGCCCCGGAACTGTTGTAATGAATCACCAGATGCGCGCCTTCCTTGGCGAAGGCATCGGCCAGCACTGCGCCGAACCCACGTCCGGAACCGGTCACGAATACGACTTGGTCCTGAAATCGTCCCCTGCTCATGTCTGTCCCCATACTCAGTTTTGTGATCGATGTGTTTGTGCGGACCGAAACCATGATTCCGCATGTGGGCAAAAAATTGACTCCACGGCCTAGGCGGCCTTGGATGTGGCGCCGACGAGATTTCCGAATTCTTCATCGGTCACCAGACGACGCTTGCTGATGGCCAGTTTCTTGATTTCAGCAAGCAGACCGGGGTAGCTGTCTTCGGCAACGTTCAGGCCCAATTGCTCGCACTTGAGCTTGATCGATGCCAACCCGCTTTTCTTGCCGAGAACGATTCCGCGCGGGGTATTGAGGAGCGAGGACGAATATGGCTCTATCGCCTCGGGAATGTGGAACTGGGCAGCGACTGCGCCGGTTTCGCGGACGAACAGCGTATCGCCCACCACTGATTTCCAGGGCTCCAATTGGTAGCCGGCAATTTCGCGCAGGCGTTTCGACGTTTCGCGAACGCGGCTGAAATCAAATCCGGTTTCGACCTGATACAACAATTCAAGGGTGAAGGCGATCTCGGGGAGATTGGCATTTCCTGCGCGCTCACCGATGCCATCGACCGTGCCCTGGATCCAGGTCGCGCCGGCGTTGACCGCCGCGATCGCATCTGCAGTTCCCAATCCAAAATCGTTGTGGCCGTGAAAGTGGATCACGGCATCCTTGCCCAGCCAGTCTCGCGCCTTGCCGATCAGGTAGGTGACAGCTTCCGGCGTGGCGATCGCCAGGGTGTCGACGATTACGAATTCGGCCGCACCAGCGTCGCGTGCTGTTTTGTATATCCGCTCGAAGAAATCGAGATCGGCACGGGTGGAATCAACGCCAAAAAACGCGACGTGGATGCCCTGCTTGACACCGTATTCCACCGCGGTCTTGATTCGGTCGAGCACCGCTTCGCGCGACACGCCCAGCGCCTTGAGCTTCTGGTTTGAAATCGGCGCCTCGATGACGCTGTGGCGCAAGCCGAGATCGGCGACCGCAGCGACATCATCGGGCATGGCACGGGCGAAGCCCCATATTTCTGCCTTCAGACCGGCAGCAGTGATCAGTTTGATAGCTTCACGGTCGTCTTCGGAAACACGCGGAAAGCCAGCTTCAATGCGTCCGACGCCGAGTTGGTCCACCATCCTGGCGATTTCCAGCTTCTGTTCGGGATCGAACATGACTCCGGTCGATTGCTCACCGTCGCGCAAGGTGGTGTCGTAGAAGCCAACTTTGGGTCTCGGCCGGCCGGCGAGGGCGACCTCATTCAGGGTTCCGGTCCAGATCTTTGTGCGGTCCATGTTCGGGATTGCCTCAGAAGGGAGTGAACGGAGGGGCATCGACGCCGTATGCCTCTTTCCAGGAGATGACGCGGTTACGCAGGACGCCGATTTTCTCGATCTCGGCTTCGATGAGGTCGCCGGGCTTGAGGAACCAGGCTTCCGGGTCCGCACTGAAGGCGGCAACGCCGGAAACGGTACCTGTCGAAATGATGTCGCCGGCAGAGTATCCGGCGGGCGAGAATTTCGAGATGATCTGCGGGATGGTCACCGACATGTGGCTGGTGTTGGAGATCTGGCGCTTTTCGCCATTGACGCGCAATTCAAGATCGAGATCATAGGGGTCGGAGATCTCGTCGGTAGTCACGATCCAGGGGCCGATGGGACAGAAGGTGTCGATCGATTTACTGAAACAAAAATTGGCGGACTGCATTTCCCGGCGCTGAATGTCGCGTGCGGTGATATCGTTGAAAATGACGTAGCCGCCGATGTAATCCTTGGCGTCCTCGACGCTTATGTATTTGCCCGGCTTGGCGATCACGATCGACAGTTCGAGTTCATAGTCGAGTTGCTTGGTGAGGTGTTCCGGATAGATCACCGGTGCATCGGGTCCGACAATGGCGTCGACGTTCTGGAAAAAAACAATCCATGGCTTGATGGCGGCGACCCAGTTCGCACGATCACCTTCCTGAGCATGCTCGGCGTAGTTGCCGGCGGTATGGAAGAATTTCTTGGGAATGATCGGTGCCTGAAGTTGAACGCTGGCAAGCGGGTAGCGCTGGCTGGTCTTCAGCTTTTGCGCATGGTCTTGAACCGGAGTTCCCAGTGCAAACAGGGAGCGCATGTCAGGGATATCGAGGACAACAACATCATCGCCTTCGAGTGCTCCCACCAACTGTTTGCCATTTGCGGTGAATGTGACCAGCTTCATTGTTTCAATCTCTCCTGTGTAGTTGTCCAACCGAACATCGCTTGCCGAACAAAGAGCGACATTGCGCCGCGCGTTGGCAAGCGCTCTCTATCGTCCTTGTTATCAAAAATGCATCCCGGCGCGGTGATGCGCTCCATCCCGTTGCTGCAAGCCTTATTTTTTGTATCAGGCAGCTTTTCAGGATGATGGCAAACCGGGCCTGACGCGTCCAATACTGGTTTTGGGGATCGCTATCGGGTTTGCTTATGTATTGCCGGGCAGGGGAAGCCGGGGCTAGTCGTGCTTTCCGAATCTCGCGAGGAGGCGCGTGCTGAAAAACAGGGCGACGGATATGGTCGCGCTGATTGATGCCAGGGGAATCAGGGTTCCATCGTGGGTTTTGCTAACCCAGATGCCGGCAAGCAGCGCGACGACCATCATGACAAATCCGAACAGGCCGGCGGCGGCACCGGCATTGCCTGAAAATGGAGCCAGGGAGCCGGATTGGGTACATGGAATATTGACCCCGTGCCCAGTCATGACGAGGAACAACGCGACTACGACAAGGCTCCAGTGCTGGACGCCGGCGAGCACCAGAACGAGAAACCCGAGTCCGGCGCCGAGGCCGATCGACGTACCAAGCCGGAGGGTTCCCTGAATCCCGATTGTGTGGAGCAGGCGCCTGCATGCCAATGTACCGCTGAGGTAACCGACTACTCCCAACGAGAACAGGTAGCCGTAATTCTCGGGTGCTACGCCCAGCAACTGGATCAGCACAAATGGTGTTCCAGAGATAAAAATAAAGATTGATGCATATGAGAGTGCACCCGGCAGGGCGTACGCCCAGAATCCGGGCGTTTTTACGACAATAAGGTACGTTCGTGCCAGGTGACCCGGGCGCATCGCGTCCAGGTTTGGTTGCCGGTTGGATTCCTGCATCCAGCGTAAGGCGGCAATCCATACCGCAGCACCGCCCAAGGTCAGGGCAACAAAGGCGGCGCGCCAACCGAAAGCAACTTGCAAATAGCCTCCGAGTACGGGACCAAGCAACGGCGCCAATGAGAGCATCGAGCTTGCCTTGGCAAGTATGTGGGCGCCTTCCGATGGCGTGTAGGCATCGCGAATGATTGCGCGCGCAACCACGACACCCGTGCAGCAGCCGACCGCCTGGGCGAAGCGCGCCGCGACCAGCCAGCCGAGTCCCGGCGCCAACGCGCAGGCAATGCTTGAAAGGAGATATAGCGTCAGCCCGCCGATCAGTACCGGTCGTCGGCCAAAGCGATCCGACATCGGTCCGCTGACCAGTTGCGCGGTACCGAACCCGATCACAAAAAGTGACAGGGTGTGCTGCACGTCTGCCGCCGTAACCCCGAAGTCCGCCGCCATCCCGGGCAGGGTGGCCAGGTAGAGATCGGTGGACAGCGGCTGCAGCATCAGGCAGCCGGTGATCAGCCAGAGCAGGGTAGTGGGAGTCACTCCTCGACGCGCAGGTCAGCCGCGCCGGTCGCGCATCAGGCGGGCCTTCTCGCGGACCCAGTCGCGATCCTTTTCGGCATCCCGCTTGTCGTGTTGTTTCTTGCCCTTGGCCAGGCCGACCGACAGCTTGACCCGGCCTTTGGTGTAATGCAGGTCCAGCGGTACCAGGGTGTAGCCGGCACGTTCGACCTTGCCGATCAGCTTGTCGATTTCTTCGGCGTGCAATAGCAGTTTGCGGGTGCGTACCGGGTCCGGGTGGATGTGGGTCGATGCCGAGAGCAGGGGTGTGATGTGTGCGCCGATGAGGAAGACTTCGCCGCGTTTGACGATAACGTAGGCTTCCTTGAGCTGGGCCCGTCCGGCGCGGATTGCCTTGACCTCCCAGCCTTCCAGCGCCAGTCCGGCCTCGTAGCGATCCTCGATGAAGTAATCGTGGAAGGCCTTCTTGTTGTCGACGATGCTCATTGGACTGGGCGATAAAATGTGCAATTCTACCGTAGCCCCTTTTCCCACCTTTCCCGCGATTCCAGATGGCCCTGGTCGAGAAATCCGTCCTTATCGAGCGCACCCCGGCGCAGATGTTCGTGCTTGTCGATCGCATCGAGGACTACCCGCAATTTCTTCCCTGGTGTGGCGGCAGCACGATCCATGAGCGCACTGCGGAAAGAACGGCAGCAACGGTGTTCATCAACTACCATGGCCTGAAGTCACACTTCTCTACCGAGAACACCAAGCAGGAACCTTTCCTGATGGACTTGAAGCTGAAGGACGGACCCTTCGATCACCTCGACGGTCACTGGCGCTTCACAGCGCTGGGCGATACGGCCTGCAAGGTAGAATTTCGCTTGCACTACACGTTCTCGAGCCAGTTGCTGGAGAAGGCGCTGGGCCCGGTGTTCCACCACATCACCAACACTTTCGTTGATTCCTTCGTCAAGCGGGCGCAAAAAGTTTATGGCTGAATCCATCCATGTCGAGGTCGTGTATGCCTTGGCCGATGTACAGGAGATAGCACAACTGGACCTGCCCGGGGGCAGCACCGTGGCACAAGCGATTGCGGCTTCGGGACTGCTGGAAAAGTACCCCGAAATCGACCTGAAAAAGAACAAGCTGGGTGTTTTCGCCAAGCTCGCCAAGTCCGAAACCGTGCTGCGCGACCGCGACCGGGTCGAGATCTATCGCCCCCTGATTGCTGATCCCAAGGAAGTCCGCAAACAGCGTGCGGCCGAGGGCAAGGTCATGAAAAAGGGCGGCGGGGACGTGGAATCACAGGACACCTGATCCTGGCAGCGACTGCCGAAGCACGTTCCCGGCTCGCGTATAATGCCGTTTTGGCACCTAGGAAATTACCATGCGAATGCTCCAGAAGGCGCTGACGTTTGACGACGTCCTCCTGGTTCCCGCCCATTCGGCGATCCTCCCGCGCGACGTCAGCCTCTCTACCCGTCTGACCCGCAAGATTCAACTCAACCTGCCCCTGCTCTCCGCCGCCATGGATACGGTGACGGAAGCGCGCTTGGCCATTGCCCTGGCCCAGGAAGGCGGCATCGGCATCGTGCACAAGAACCTGAACCCCAAGGCGCAGGCCGCCGAAGTGGCCAAGGTCAAGCGTTTCGAGTCGGGCGTGCTGAAGGATCCGATCACCGTGCCGCCGACCATGAGCGTGCGCGAAGTGCTGGCCCTGACCCGCAGCTATCGCATTTCCGGCCTGCCCGTGGTGGATAACGGCGTGGTGGTCGGCATCGTCACAAACCGCGACACGCGCTTCGAGACCAATCTCGACCAGGCGGTAAGCAACATCATGACGCCGCGCGAACGGCTGATCACGGTAATGGAGGGAAGTGCGCCCGAGGAAGCCAAGGCGTTGATGCACAAGCATCGACTGGAGCGCGTGCTGGTGGTCAATGCCGCCTTCCAGTTGCGCGGCCTGGTGACCGTCAAGGACATCCTCAAGTCCAGCGAACACCCGTTTGCCTGCAAGGACGAGCAGGGCCACCTGCGCGTCGGCGCCGCGATCGGCGTCGGTGAAGGCACCGAGGAACGCGCCGAACTGCTGGCCGAGGCCGGCGTCGATGTGATCGTGGTCGACACCGCCCACGGCCATTCGGAAGGCGTGTTGAAGCGCGTGCAGTGGGTGAAGAAGAATTTCCCGCAGGTGGAAGTGATCGGCGGCAACATCGCCACGGCCAGCGCGGCCAAAGCTCTGGTCGATCACGGTGCCGACGGCGTCAAGGTCGGCATCGGCCCCGGCTCGATCTGCACCACGCGCATCGTCGCCGGTGTCGGCGTGCCGCAGATCACGGCGGTCGAAATGGTCGCCAACGCGCTGGCGGCCAGCGGCATACCGCTGATCGCCGACGGCGGCATCCGCTATTCCGGAGACATCTCCAAGGCCATCGCCGCCGGCGCCAATTCGGTGATGCTGGGCGGCCTCTTCGCCGGCACCGAGGAAGCACCCGGTGAAACCGTGCTGTACCAGGGGCGCTCCTACAAGGCCTACCGCGGCATGGGCAGCCTGGGCGCGATGAAGGACGGCGCCGCCGACCGCTACTTCCAGGACTCCGACGCCAATGTCGAAAAGCTGGTGCCGGAAGGCATCGAGGGTCGCGTGCCCTACAAGGGCCCGGTCATCGCCGTGATCCACCAGTTGATGGGCGGCTTGCGTTCATCGATGGGCTATGTCGGCTGCGCCACCATCGACGAGATGCGGGCCAAAGCCGAATTCGTCGAAATCACCTCGGCCGGCATCCGCGAATCGCATGTGCATGACGTGCAGATCACCAAGGAAGCACCGAACTACCACATCGACTGATTTTGTTTCCGACGGCAAAGGCGGCTACGGCCGCTTTTGTCATTTCAGGG
>CAJBYR010000299.1 GCA_903959855.1 uncultured beta proteobacterium | reverse complement strand
GGTCGATGCCGCCGTAACGGCCGGCGTGCAGGATCTGCTGCATGGCCATGGCACCCGCATCGTGGATGTAGCGCGCGATCATCTCGAATTGCGGCAGGAACTTGTCGTCGTGGATCGCGACCTGGCGGAAATACGCCTTGCCCTCGCCCCACGGATCGGGATACGCGCCCTGGTTGGTGATCAGGCCGCAGCCGGTGCCGGCAATGACGCGTACCCGCGCCAGTTCGCGCGGGGTGATGGTGCCGTCGCGGCCGTTGTAATTGGAGACGCAGCATGCGCCGTACTTGATGCGGTTCTTGACCTCGAACTTGCCGACTTTACCCGGCTTGAACAAATCCTTGAGCTTGGCTTCTCCCGGTCGCGTCACGGCAATTTCAGTCACGGCAATTCCTCCTTTTAGCCCGGCATTTTGCGGGCATCAAACTTCTTATTGGATACTGTATACATTAAGCGCAATGCAAAAACGCGTCAAGACAACTCGTAGAAGATTTCCGGGTGGCTATGTTCCCAGGCGGCAGCCAGCTTCGGGTCCCGCCGCGTCACTTCGGAATGGTCGACCCGGCCGGTGCGCGTCATGTAGCTGTAAGCAAAATCCAGCGGCGAGAGGCAGATCAGTTGATCCATGCGCTCGTACCAGCGGATGCTGGCACTGGCAGCATCGAGGATCTTGGTCATCGGCGGCAGGCGGCGTTCCTGATAGCGCGCCAGCCCCTCCGCCAGGCTGCCGGTATCGCGCAAAGCCTTCCACAGGGCGATGGCATCTTCCATGGCCAGGCGCGTACCTGATCCGATCGAGAAATGCGCGGTGCGCAGGGCATCGCCCATCAGCACCACATTGCCGACGCTCCAGTGCCGGTTGGTGACCGCGGGAAACTGTCGCCAATACGACTTGTTGGAAAGTATCGGCTTGCCATCCAGGTCATTGGCGAACACCTGCTCGCAATGGCGGATCGTCTCTGCCTCGTCCATGCCGGCGAAACCGGCGCGCTGCCAGGTGGCGTCGGTAACCTCGACCAGGAAGGTGCTCATGGTCGGGCTGTAACGGTAATGGTGGGCGCAGAACACACCGTGCTCTGTTTCGCGGAAGGTCAGCGACAGGCTGTCGAATACCTTGCTGGTGCCATACCAGATGAAGCGGTTGTGACGCAGGTCGGTCTCGGTGCCGAACTTCTCGGCGTTCTCGTTGCGCACCCAGGAGAAGGCGCCGTTGGCACCGACGATCAGATCGGCGCCGGCCAGCGCGGGATGATCCAGTGCGGTCACCTCGCTGTCGAATTCGATTCTTACGCCCAGAGATTCGGCATGGGCATACAGGCAGCTCAGCAACTCCAGGCGGCCGATGGAGGCAAAGCCGTTGCCGGTGATCGGCACAGGCGTGTCGTTGTGCACGATGGTGAGGTCGGGCCAGGTCTCCATCAGCGGCGTCAGCAACTGGTACATGGCTTCGTCGTCGGCGCGCAGGAACTCCAGCGCCTTGTCCGAAAACACCACGCCGAAACCCCAGGTGGCGTCGCGCGGCCCGCGCTCGAACACCACCACGTCGTGCGCCGGATCCTCGCGCTTCATCAGCGCTCCGAAGTAAAGCCCGGCGGGACCGCCGCCGATGATGCGTATCTTCATGCGTCTGCCTTCTCGGTTTCGATTTTTGCCGCAATCATCTCGCGTAACTGGCGCTTCAGTATCTTTCCCACCGGACTGAGCGGAAACTGCTTCACCACCTCCAGCCGTTCCGGCAACTTGAAGCTGGCGATCTTCTGCGCGCGCAGGAAGGCGATCAGTTCCTCGAAGCCGAGGATCTCGCCGTCCCTGGCAACCACGAAGGCGCAGGCCTTCTCGCCGAATACCGGATCGGGCATCGCCACCAGCGTGACGGCCTTGACCTTGGGGTGACCGAAGATCAGGTTCTCGACTTCCTCGCAGCTGATCTTTTCGCCGCCGCGGTTGATCAGGTCCTTGCGCCGGCCCTCGGTGAATACGTGGCGGCCCTGCTTCCTGACGATGTCGCCCATGCGATAAAAGCCGTCGGGGGTGAAGGCCTCGGCCTGCTTTTCCGGCGCGTTGTAGTAGCCCTGGATCGTATAGGGCCCGCGCGTCACCAGTTCGCCGGGTTCGCCATCCGCCACTTCATTGCCGTCGTCGTCGAGCACCTTGATTTCGTCGTCTTCGCACACCGGCACGCCGGAACTGTTCTGCAGCATGTCGACCGGCGCATCCAGCGGCACCATGTTGATCAGGCCTTCCGCCGTGCCGTAGATTTCCTGGGCGATGCAGCCCAAGCGCTCACGAATCCGCCCGCGCAGTTCCGGTGCCAGGCGCGCGCCACCGTTCTGGATCACCTTCAGCGAGGACAGGTCGTAGTCGTCGGGAACCGGCGAGTTCAGCCAGTTGGAGATCAGCGGCACCACGGCGGCGATCACGCTGACCTTTTCGCGCTGCACCAGCGAGAACACATCCGCCGCATCGCCCGAGGGCGCCAGCACCACCATGCCGCCGTAGTAGAAGCAGCCGAGCATGCCCGGCGAGGCCAGGTTGTAGTTGTGCCCCAGCGGCAGGATGGCCATGAACACGGTGGCCTCGTCGAAGCCGCCGGCGCGACCGCAAAGGCGCGCGTTGAGCACGTAATCCTCGTGGGTACGCGGGATCAGCTTCGACAGCGAGGTCGTGCCACCCGAAAGCAGCATGGTGGTGACTTCCGCCGGGTCGGGATCGTGGCCGGCCAGGCGCGCCGTGACGGCGGCGTCCGACAGCGGCGCGGCGATCATCGCGCGCAGGTCAATCTGCTCCGGTCCGGGTTCGCCGGCGACAAATACATGGCGCAAGGCCGGCGCATCGGGCCCGACTTCGCGCGCCATCTCGCGGTAATCGAAGTTGCCCAGGCGATCGGGAATGACATAGGCAGAAGCGCCCGAGGCCTTGAGGAAGTGGCGGATTTCGCTGTGGCGATGGGCGCGCAGCGCCGTCACCGGAATCGCGCCGATGCGCGTCAGCGCAAAATAGGCGAAGACGAATTCGGGACCATTGGGCAGTTGCAGCACCACGCGATCCTGAGCCTTGATGCCTGCGTCGAGGAAACCGCAGGCCAGTCGCCGTGAGCCGGCAACCAGATCGGCATAGCTCAGGCGCAGATCGCTGCAGACCAATGCAGTTTTTCCAGGATGGCGCGCAGCGCTGCGTTCCAGCAGTTGCGGAATCGTGATGC
The DNA here is from genome assembly GCA_903959855.1 of uncultured beta proteobacterium. Classification (GTDB taxonomy): domain Bacteria; phylum Pseudomonadota; class Gammaproteobacteria; order Burkholderiales; family Rhodocyclaceae; genus Sulfuritalea. Next base: position 3,862 of record CAJBYR010000299.1, on the reverse strand, counting down.
CTTCCCACCAGCCGCGCTGGCGGTAACGCGCCGCCACATCGGCGGGCCAGGGCACGCAGCCTTCAAGCATGCTTGTCTCCTCGTAGGCACCGGGTGGTCCCGGTTTGTATCAGCGCACTCTAGGGCAAAACCCGGTTTGCGTACAGTGAATGGCATGAATACAATCCATTCACATCATGAATATCAAGGATTTCGACCTCAACCTGCTGGTGGTGTTCGACGCCGTGCTGTCCGAGGGCTCGATCAGCCGTGCCGCCGCCCGCCTCGACCTGTCCCAGCCGGCGGTGAGCAACGCGCTCGCGCGCCTGCGCAAGACCACCGGCGACCGGCTCTTCGTGCGCCACGCCAACGGCGTGGTGCCGACACCCTACGCCGACTCGATCGCCGAACCGATCCGCTCTGCCCTGGCGGCGATCAGTGCTTCGCTGGGCAGCCGGCAGGATTTCGACGCGGCCACCTCGGCGCGCGATTTCGCCATCCACATCACCGATCTCGGCGAGGCCTTCTTCCTGCCGCGGCTGCTGGCGCGGCTGAACCGCATCGCCCCGGGCGTGCGCCTGCGCACCCTGGCCCTCTCCACCGACGAGGCACGCGAGGCCTTGCGCAACGGCGCGGCCGACCTGACCATCGGCAACCTGCCCGATTTCGATGCCGGCTTCTACCAGCAGCGCCTGTTCCGCGACCGCTATGTCTGCATCGTCAGCCGTGACCACCCGACCATAGGCACGCGCCTCACGGCGCGCCAGTTCGCCGCCGCCGGCCATGCCATCGCCATGCCCGGCGGCACCGGCCACGGCATCATCGAGCGCACCCTGGTGGCGCAGGGCCTGGAAAGCCGGATCGCATTGCGGGTGCAGAATTTTCTGGTGCTGCCGAGCATCGTCGCCGCCAGCGACCTGATCGCCATCGTCCCGCACAGCGTCGGCAGCCGGATCTCGCCGCAGGACGCGGTCAAGCTGCTGGCGTTGCCGGTGGACATCCCCGCCTTCGACGTCCGCCAATGCTGGCACGAGCGCTACCACGACGACCCCGGCCACCGCTGGCTGCGCCAGCAGTTCATGGAGTTGTTCGGCCGCTAGTTGCGCAAAAGTCGGCGCTGGCGCTACGGCGATGAATCAGTAAATCAGGAATGCCGGGGCGGCTTTGGTTGACTGGCTCAGTTCGACCAACAAGCCACAGTGGCGCCACTCCTCCATTGCGGACGCTGGACCAGCGTGATTTCCCGTGAGCAACCATTGAACCAAGGCCACCTTGAATTTTCTGCTTGAATTTTGGCTGTCGATCGGCCGGTCAAGATTGCTACTCCATAAACGCGGTTGCGCAATCACTCTCGGACACCTTCCAATTCGCACCTCCTTCGTATAACATACAAAGCAGTTATATGCATGGAGGGAGTAATCATGAACTTCAATATTTACCTTGACGATGAAACTGGTCAGCAGCTCAGCAAAGTTGCCAAGAAGGTTGGCGAAAGCCGGAATGCGCTGGTTCGCCAAGCAGTGAGCGAGTGGCTGAATAGGCGCGGCAAACCTCAGTGGCCGGCCGAACTGCTTGCCTTCAAGGGAATGGCCGACATGCCGCTATTTGAAGCAAGCAGGGACCGCCTCAAGCCGCCGGCAGCAGACCCTCTGGCATGAAGTATCTGCTTGACACCTGCACGGTCTCTGATTTCGTCAAGGGCCAACCCAATGTCCTGGCGCGCGTCAAAGCCACACCACCGAATCTGATAGGCGTATCTGCGCTTACGCGCATGGAGGTTGATTACGGCCTGGCGCTCAACACTGAGCGCGCAAAAAAGCTGGCACCGATACTGGACGCGCTTTTTTCAACCATCGTCACGCTGCCGTTTGATGAAGCGGATGCGCAGGCCGCCGCGGCAATTCGTGCGGCGCTCAAGACCCAGGGTCAACCAATCGGTGCTTACGATGTCCTGATAGCTGGAACAGGACTGGCGAGGGGATTGGTGGTGGTTACATCGAATGTTGGCGAGTTCAAACGAGTCAGCGGATTGCAGGTTGAGGATTGGAGGTGAAGTCGGAGACCGGCCATAAAGGGACAGCCGCAATCCGAAAAGCTCCGGTAATGCGCACGGTAGCCTGGAGGAACGGAGCCGATCTGGCGCCGGAGTTTCTGCTGGACCTGATGCGCCGCAGCGAAGCAGCCGCTTAGATTCACGGCAGCAAAGCCGCGGCCTGACGCCCGCCGCGGAAAGTCGGCGCTGACGGACGGTACGGCGTCTACGCAAGGAAGCAGCCGTCCGGATCGCCTGTTAAAGGCCGAAGCGGTCAATCGTCCGGTTCAAACAAGGAAAGCTTGAGTCCGCGCTTGCGGGTGGCGGATTTCTGCACTTGATTGGCGCATGCATACGCCAGCTTGGGGCGAGGAATGTGGATCTCCACTCGTTGAAGATAGCCAAGCTAATGATTTATAGCGATAACGCTCTTCGGCATACAACGTGCTTCATTGGATTCCGCCGGGGCACATGCGAAGCGAAAAACCCCAGCCAGCCCCTAAACCATCGGAGCAATGCCATGACTGTAAAAATCATGTACACGACCAGCGAAGCAAACGAGATGCTGAGCAAGGGGGCTGCCCTTGCGGTTGATGTGCGAGACGCCCAGGACTATGCGCAAGGCCATATTCCGGGAGCCGTCAGCCTGCCGGAAATGTTTACTACCCTGTCGATGACCAGCGCCGAAGGCTTGCAGGAGCTTCAGGACATATTCGTCCCACTGTTCAGAAAGGCCGGCATCCGCAAGGATCAGCAGGTGCTGGTCTACGAAGACAGTCTTTCGACTCGCTATGGCGGCTCGTGCCGGGGATATTTCCAGCTTTCCATGCTCGGCCACAAGAATGTCGGCGTAATTGCCGGCGGTCTCGGCCAATGGAAAAAGGATGGCTTGCCGGTTTCCACCGAGACGCCCGCGGTAACGCCTTCGGACTTCGAAGCGGAGATCCAGATGCACATGCTGGCGACCAAGGACGACGTGCTTGCCTCGCTCGAGAACCCCGCAATCAAGCTGCTGGACAACCGCGATGAGGACGAGTGGCTGGGCCACAGCTCTTCGCCTTACGGCCGCGATTTCGCGCCGCGCAAAGGCCGCATCCCGGGGGCCTGCTGGATCGAGTGGTACAAGTTCATGAAGCCCAGCGAGGACATCCAGCACTTCAAGACGCCCGCCCAGGTCCGTGCAATCTGCGCCCAGGCCGGCATGTACGAGAAGGATGAAATCATCATCTACTGCTTCAAGGGCTCACGGGCTTCCAACACCTACATCGCGCTCAAGGAAGCCGGATTCGAGGATGTCCGCAACTATTACGGATCCTGGAACGAGTGGTCGCGGGATGCCGGGTTGCCGATACACGAGGGCATACTTGCCGAATGAACCGGCCCTAATCAAACCGATCCAGACAACCCCGCCAAGCTGCGGGGTTCTAGGGCGTGTTCTCAACTGGTCGGCGAGCTGCGTCCAATTGAGAACACGCCCTAGATCGTCGCTCCTCGCGCACTGCCTGACCTGAGAGTTTGGCGACCCGAGAAAGTCGGCGGCGGCAAGACGGCGGCCTCGCCACCACTCGCTGTAAAAAATGGCTATCCGGAACCTATGATTGATATCCACTTCGCATTGTGCAACGCCGCAGATTGGTAGAAAATTGTTTGAGCGTGCTGTCACCATGGATGACCGCAGCGGTTAAGGTTTGTTCGATGTCTGCCCTGGACGTGATGACGCGGGGATGATGCACAGGGATCAGCGGGCAGACGTTGAATAAACCTTAACCATTGCTCTTGGGATCCTTGAGCCGATAGCGGACCGTTTCGTCCTACTTACCGTTTGGTGTGGTTTCTTGTGCAAAAGATATC
>CAJBYR010000298.1 GCA_903959855.1 uncultured beta proteobacterium | reverse complement strand
TCAATTTGCCAGCCCTTGTCGTGACCAATGCGAAGGAGTTCATCGCGCTGGGAGGGTTGTCGAAACGATGGGCGTCGTCAATGGAGGATGCGGCCTGCGGGCGGGAACAGTTCGTCGAGGATCTCGGGGCCGAAGCGGTATTCGTGGCCGCAGATTTCATCTTCGACGGCGATGATCTCGGCATCGGCGAGCATGGATTCGATTTCCGCGCGGCCCAGCGAGAGCAGCATGTTGCGCACTTTCTCGACGTCGCGCGGGCAATGCCATTCGGCCGGGCGCGGCGGGTAGAGGCGCACGTTCTCTTCGTGGAACAGGCGCGTTAGCAGGGTCTCGGGCGGCAACAGCAGTTCCTCGGGCCGTACCGTGCCGGCCAGTGCCTCGATACGGTCCCAGCCGTCGGGGTCGAGCACGTCAGCATTGGGCAGCTTTTGCAAAAACAGGCCGCAGGCGCTCTCGTGGCTGGCCATCAGCCACAGGCGCGAGGGCTGCTGCTCGGATTGTTCCAGGTAATGCTCGAACACGGCGGCGACGCTGTCGCCGGTGAGCGGTACGATGCTCTGGTAGGGCGTTTCGGCATCCCTGGATTGCAGCGTCAGCACCAGTTGGCCGTCGCCGAGCAGGCCGGTGACGCCGGTGACATGGGCCGGCGCCTCATCGGAGAGGATGCTGCGGGCCATGCCGCGCAACTGCAGCTTTTCGTTGCAGTCCATCACCAGCATCGATACCGGGCCATGGCCGCTCATCTGGAAGCCGATGCGGCCGGGGGCCTTGAGGTTGCTGCCGATCAGCGCGGTGACGGCGGCCAGTTCGCCAAGCAGCGTGCGCACCGGCGCCGCGTAGCCGCGCGTGGCCGTCATCTCGGCCCAGGAGGGGCCCAGTTGCACCAGCGCGCCGCGGATGTCGAGATCTTCGAGCAGGAAGCGATGGACGGCGTCCATCACCTGACGAAGGAATCGAACAGGGTCGGGTCGAAGCCGACCAGAATCTGGCCGGAATCGTTCTCGACCACGGGGCGGCGGATCACGCTGGAGTGTTCCATCATCAGGGCCACGGCGGCGCTTTGGGTGGTGATCGCCTGCTGCTCGGGGGTCAGCTTGCGCCAGGTGGGGCCCTTGCTGTTGATCAGCGTCTGCCAGCCGAGGGTGCGGCACCACAACACCAGCCTGTCGCGCGGCACGCCCTGTTTCTTGTAGTCGTGGAATTCGTAGCTGATGCTGTTGGCCTCGCACCAGGCGAAGGCCTTCTTCATGGTGTCGCAATTCTTGATGCCGTAAATGCGACATGCTTTCTTTGGCTGATTCATTTAGATTTTTTCTCTTTTCACCTAAGAAATTGGGTGATTGCCCAAGATTTTGCCACCTTCTTGATGCCCTGAACTACTGGAACTTCCTTGTTTCGCAGATACCGCTGATGTACGGATTCGGACTTGTGACCAAGGAAAGCCACATCAAGGCCGTGGCGAGCGCCAACGTGAGCGCGATTCCGGTCCGCATCCCCGATCTTTTCCACTGGGTTCGGCGATAGCGCTTCCAATTGCGAATGTCACGAGCGCCGATGCGATGTCTGGTCCCATTTCTTGGGATGGCAGCTTCCGGAGGCTCTCGCGCCGGTAGGACTCCTCCCGCGCAGCGGCCAATGCCGAGTATTCGGTACCGGGGGGGATCTCGCCCTTGGACAGCAGGTAGCGCTTAACGGGGCAGGCCAGAAACGCCTCAAGCAAACGCGATGTGACCACGCTTCGCCTATTATCGTTAGGCAGCTATAAACCCCGGCAACTTAGAAGCCTTTACGTCGAAGGTTGTCGTCGCTCGACATCCAAGCCGTCGGTTTTTGGCACCGATCATACAATCAGCGAAATTGGCAGTCGTATCCTTCCAGATGAAAAGAGCCTCCTCAATGGCAGGCTCATCCTCGAATCGAACATCGGTCGCATCGAGCAAGCCCGAGATAGCTTCAATGATCAGATTCTTCGGCAGGCTGTATCGGCTTCGCAGCACCCATTCGGTTTCCAGGAGAACCAACTGACTTACAAAAACGCGCCGCCCTGCCGCGACTTCACGCTTGATCAGCTTTCGTGCCTTCTCAAACTGAACTTCGTCGTCCCGAACCAGAAATCGAACGAGAACATTGGTATCGACCCCCAGCATTACCGCGACAACTGCTCAACCGGAACGGGCTTGCGACCCTTCTTGTGTAACACGCCCGCCAGTTTGGTGACACTCTTGGTCTTCACCCGCATGACTACTGTGGCATCTGGCATCAACGTGAATGTCATTCGGTCTCCGGCCTTCATGGAAAGACTATCCCGAATTTCCTTGGGAATCGTTGTTTGACCTTTGCTAGTAAGCGTGGCGTCATTTGACATTGCAATCTCCTTTTCTCCTTACGATTACTATTATAGTAAGGCGAATGATTGCTGGCAAGCTGTTGATGACTTGTTACTTGAACGACTGCTATAGGTCCAGAAACCTGGGGTGTCACTACAGATGTTCTACAGTAACCTTGGTTTCGGCGACACGAGCCAGCAACCCTGGAGGGACTGTCGAGAGGTACTGACGGGCTACTCATGCCGTGGTCTACCGTGCGCAGTTTCTTGCGGACTACTGCGAAGTATCTGGCGAACCTGTCGCACAACCGCAAGCAAGATTCCGGTCCGCATCCCCGATCATTTCCACTGGGTTCGGCGATAGTGCTTCCAATTGCGAATGTCACGAGCGCCGATGCGCAGGTCATCGTTGGCGTTAACCAGATTGCGCTGATTGCGGCGGGCACGTGGCGGTACTTCTCCATCATCCGTAATTGCAACGGCCTGGCGGCGCTCGTTCAGCGTTTGGGGACGACGGAAGTAATGGCCACCACGCCAGCGAAACACTCCGGGAACGGGACCTTCCCCATTCCAGAACCGGTACCGACGATAGATTGACCAGCCGATACGCCACGGTGACGGAGTGGCAAAGTCCTCTGCCGTGAATATGTCCCCAAAGTCATCGCGCATGACGTAGGGGTAGTCGATATAAACGGCGTTGCGATCGAAGACCTTGCCGCCCAAATTCGACGTGTGCGAAAAGACCCGGAAATCGCGGCCAACGTTTTTCCGGATCCAGGACAGGCCCAATTCGCGACGCGCCGACTGCTTCGATAGGAAAACGCGAACACTGCCATCTCTGCCGAAAAGGATGACGGCAGTTTGATACGCTGGAATGACAACCATGACGACTCCTTCTAGGTAAGAAACCTAGAGGTCGTCGATTCGCACTCCCAAGATAGCTGAATACATTGTCGCTATTTTCTCACGCTTCGAATGCGCATGGCCATGATGTGGCCAGTAGGATTGGCCATTTGGTGGCACTTTCACCACTGACGAAAAGTACATCCCACAGGTAAGAATCCGGCACCTATGAGTCCACAGTTGTTAAGGGAGCATGGTGTCGGATTGCTCCCGTAGGATTCCCTAAGGATTATCATCGGATGATATGATGTGTCATGCGTGAGGACCATGGAATTCTCAATTTGTTGGAGCTCCACGATCAGGTCATTGATCAGGATGGTGGCTACTGGGTGAAGATCGAGGCATGGCGCGTCGAGACAACGGATCAGATTCCGCACGGTGTTCGTTATTCCCTGACGCTCCATGAGCCCTAAGGAAAACGGATTCTGGGGTACGACAATGCGCACGCGGTAAAGCCGCCAAAGAAGTTCAAGTATGCCGGTCAACGACTGACCGACAATCACAAGCACCGGCACGTGAGCGAAAAGGGCGTGCCCTACGAGTTTCAGGATGCACAGCAACTGCTGATCGACTTCTTCAACGAGGTCGATCGAGTATTGACGGAGGCAAGAGGAAAATGAAAGCTATCGTGATCGGCATCATGCCGCAGGAGAAGATCCGGGAACGGGTCTTGTCAATTGCTCGCGGCGAATACAAGCCCAAGGCCAGTGAGCCAAAAATCTGGTTCACGTCGATGCGGTCGCTTGCAGAGGTTCTCAGCGATGAAAACCGCGTTTTGCTTCAGGTAATCAAGGACACTCGGCCGGAGTCCATCACATCGCTGGCTGAAGCGACAGGACGCAAGCCCGGCAATCTGTCACGTACGCTAAAGACCATGTCCAACTACGGTATCGTGGAGATGAAACGCGAGCGCAATCATGTGCGCCCGGTAGCCAAGGCCACCGAATTCAGAATCGTTGCCTGAAGGAGCTTTTCGGCTGATTCGTTCCGATGCTCGATCTGCCGATTCCCGTCAGCGCGGCGGCATAACAAACGCATATTTCGGCGACTAAGAGCAAAACGGACATCCCCGCTGTATCTGGGTTTCAACCGTCACGCGTCAGAATCGAACTGAATGGCGAACAGTGGCGCTGCCACCGGCCACATCCAGGCAAGGAGGCTAAGCGTTATCAGGTCGAAGAAGCTCGAGAGCTATTAGAACGTGCAGGAGTGCTGCCATGAACACCATGACATACAAAGGCTATACCGCTCGCGTCGAGTATGACGAGCGTGACAATATTTTCGTGGGCCGCATTCTCGGCATTCGCAACATGATCAGCTTTCATGGGGAAACGGTTGCCGAGTTGAGGGCCGAGTTTGAGCTGGCGGTCAAAGACTATCTGGCGGACTGTAAGCAGCAAGGCATACATCCTGAGAAGCCGGCTTCCGGTAAGTTGCTGCTTCGCGTACCGCCCGTAGTTCATGGTCGCGCTATCGTTGCCGCGCAGGCGGCGGGCAAGAGCCTGAATCAGTGGGCTACCGAGGCTTTGCAGCAGGCAGCCCGAGCAAACGGTTAACCCGGCTTTCGCTCGGACCCTGCGCGATAACGCCGCACAGCGCCGACGACTTCTACGTTCCAGCAAAAGCGGCATAATCGCCGGCGATGAGCACTCCGGTTCGCAGCGAGGCGCAACAGCGCGCCGACGAGATCGCAATCTTCCGCGCCGAACTGGCTCGGCTGGAAGGCGAGGGGGTGCTGCAACTTGATGCGGCGCAGGCCGAGGCCGTGCGCAGCCACCATGCCGCACTGCTGGCGGGCTTTGCCGGGGCTTTCGACATCGACCGCAGCGTGCAGGCCAAACAACTGTCGCTGGGCATGCGCGTGGCGTCCTTCCTCGGCGCGCTGGCGCTGGCGGCCAGCGTGTTCTTCCTCTTCTACCAGTTCTGGGGCAATTTCGCGGAAGCCGCGCAGGTGGCAATCCTGCTCGGCGCGGCGCTGGGCAGCCTGGCCCTGACCATCGTCATCCAGTCGCGCGACGCCTCGGGCTATTTCACCAAGCTGGCCGGCATGGTGGCCTTTGCCTGCTTCGTGCTGAACCTGGTCATGCTTGGCCAGATCTTCAACATCACGCCGACCGACCGCGCGCTGATCCCATGGGCGGCGCTGGCCTTCCTGCTGGCCTACGCCTGCGACCTGCGCCTGTTGCTGGCGGCGGGCATCTGCTGCGTCATCGCCTTCGTCGCCGCGCGCGTCGGCGAGTGGGGTGGGCTCTACTGGCTGCATGCCGGCGAGCGGCCGGAGAACTTCTTTCCTGTCGCCGTGCTGCTGTTCGCCTTTCCGCAGTTGGTCGATCATCGCCGCATGACGGGCTTTGCCGCCATCTACCGCATCTTCGGCCTGCTCTGCCTGCTGGTGCCGATGCTGGTGCTGGGCCACTGGGGTTGGGGCAGCTACCTGGCCGACTACGAGGGCGTGTCGACGCGCACCATCGAAGGCGGCTACGAAGTCGC
>CAJBYR010000297.1 GCA_903959855.1 uncultured beta proteobacterium | reverse complement strand
ATCCCCCAGCCGCTGTCCTTGAGCTTATGCACGGCGAACAGCAGGCCGAAGAAGCCGATCAGGGTGAGGATGATGCCCGGATGCGGCAGCCTCAGCGCCACCGACGTGGCGGCGACGACGGCGGAGAAGGCCAGCGTCATCGACAGCAGCATGTAGGTGTTGCGGATCACCTTGTTGGTGGCGAGGACGGATTCCGCGCCGCCGTGGGGCAGGGCAATCGCTGGTTCGCCTTGGGTGTTCAGGTTCATTTGATTCTCCTTTGGGGTTGCGAAGAAAAAGTTATGCGCAGCGGTATCCACCGGACGGCGTCCCACAGGGACTTCCGTTGGTCGCTGACGGGACGGCGGGCCTCACGGCACCACCATCACGGGCAAGGGGGAAAGATGCATGACCTTGTAGGCCACAGAGCCGAACAGCAGGCTTTCGACCACGTTGAGGCCGCGGCTGCCGATGACGATGCCGCTGGCCGAGATCCGGACTGCCCGATGGATGATGCGTTCCGCCGGTTCGCCCAGCGCCACATGCAGGCGCCAGGGCAGGCCTTTGTCATCGAGCAGGCTGCGCGCCCGTGCGGTGGCGCCCAGGGCGCGGTGTGCCAGTTCCGCTTCGGCGGCCTCCTTCGACAGCCAGGGTTGCACATGCACCAGATGCAGGGCCATGGCATTCATTGCACCGGCCTGGCCGGCGGCATGGGCGACGGCGCGCAGGGAGTTGTCCGAGCCATCCACCGCGACCAGCCAGGGATTGGTGCCGGGCGCCGAAAGCGGCGGCGCGCTATCGTAGACCAGGCCGACGAGGCGGCTTTCGGTGTCGTGTTCGCTGCTGGCGAACGCCGGGGTGACCTGGGCGGCGTTCATGCTTCCTCTCCTGCGGCAACGGTGTTGAGCTTTGGTTTCGTCAGCGCCAGGCTGGCCACCACCGACACGGCGATGATGCTGGCGACGATGGTCAGCGACCACTGGATCGGCATGTGGAACCAGGGCATGGCCAGCATCTTGCCGCCGATGAAGACCAGCACGAGGGCCAGGCCGTACTTCAGCAGATGGAAGCGGTCGGCCATGTCGGCGAGCAGGAAGTAGAGCGCGCGCAGGCCCATGATGGCGAAGATGTTCGAGGTGAACACGATGAAGGGGTCGGTGGTCACGGCAAAGATGGCCGGGATGCTGTCCACCGCGAACACCAGGTCGCTGGCTTCGATCAGTATGAGCACCAGGAACATCGGCGTCGCCCAGAGGATGCCGTTCTGGCGGACGAAGAACTTCTCGCCATGGAACCCGGGCGTGATGCGCAGGTGCCCGCGCAGCCAGCGCAGCAGCGGGTTCTTTTCGAGGTCGGGTTCCGCATCGGCGAAGATGATCATCTTGATGCCGGTGACGACCAGGAAGGCGCCGAAGGCGTAGAGGATCCAGGCGAACTGCTGCACCAGCCAGACGCCGGCGAAGATCATGCCGGCGCGCATGACGATGGCGCCGAGCACGCCGTAGAGCAGCACGCGGCGCTGCAACTCCGGCGGCACCGCGAAGTAGCTGAAGATCATGACGAAGACGAACATGTTGTCTACCGACAGCGACTGTTCGATCAGGTAGCCGGCGAGGAACTCCAGCGTCTTGGTGCGCGCTATCTCGGCGCCCTGGGTGTCGTTGAGGTACCACCAGAGCAGGGCGGCGAAGGTGAGCGCGAGGCTGACCCAAACGGCGACCCAGGCACCCGCTTCCTTGACGGAAACCTTGTGCGCCTTGCGCCCGCCGAAGACGAACAGGTCGAGTGCCAGCATGGCCAGCACGAAGGCGATGAAGCCGGCCCACATCGGGCCGGTGGCAAAGCTGACGACAGCAGTGGAAGTGGCATCGTTCATGAAGGTGTCCTCAGGCGCGCATCAGCGCCATGACCTGGCCGGCGTCGAGCGTTGCGGCCTTTTGTTGAATTTGCGGCAGGTACTGGGTCTGCAACTGCTTGGCGGGGCCGAGCAGGTCCTGGAAGGACTCGCGCAGCAGGGTGGTGTTCATGGTTCGCCCGCCGGCGTAGTAGCGCCGGGCGAGTTGGCCCAGCGCATAGGTGGTGGCGAACGAGAAGGCCATGCCGGTCGCGGCGCCGCCGAGCTTGCCGAAGGTTTTGCCCGCTGCCTTGCCGAGCAGGCCGCCGAGCAGCTTGCGGCCGAACTGCTCTAGGTATTGCGAGGTGAGCCCGACGCCGGCCGCAGCGATGAATTCCTTGATGTGGCCCTGGTCGAGCGCCACGCCGTGCGCCTTGCCGATGCCGTAGACCATCTTGACCTGCAGCGGGATGATTGCCATCGAGGCCCAGGACTGCGGCAGCAGTTCCAGTGCGCCGGCCAACAGCGCATGGTTGAGGATGGATTTGTCGTGCTCGGCAGTTGTGATCGCCGACGGGACTGCGGGGGCGCCGGCGGCTGTCTGCGGCGGCACGAATTCGGTCTGGTCGACCAGCACTTCGACTTCGCCCTCGATCAGGTCTGTCTCCGTTGCCGGCAGGGCGAACAAGTGCTTCAGTTCGTCGAGGAAGCGCCGTTCTCCGTCGGCCAGGCGGCCATCGGCCTCGCAGACGCAGAGCGCCATCTCGTAGGCGAACTGGCGCTGGCCGGCGTCCGTCAGCATTGCCGCCGCGACGGGGAGCGTCAGGCGCTTGAGCAGCACGTCCTGATACAAGCGCGAAAGATCGGGCGCGCCGTTCTCGGTTGCCAGGTTCTCGGCGACGCGACGTACTTCCTCGCGTTCGCGCTCGTCCTTCGCACCGTCGGCGAAGGCGGCATGGATGGCGATGGCGAGAATGGCTTTCTGTTCCTGGGGTGTCATGTATCTCGTTTCCTCAAAGGTCGGTCACGGCAGGACGGCGACGATCGTTGCCTTGACCTTGCCTTGCGGGCTTTGCGCGATCTTGAAGCGCACCCTGTCGTCGCCCTTGCGGTAGTCATGCTCCTCGCCGTCGGGGGCGGCGGACAGCACGCTTTGCGAATAGCCTTGCGCGGCGAATCCCCTGGCGTAGTGGTCGAGCACGGCGGCGTAATCGGCGCGTCCCTCATAGCGCGCCGTGATCTCGCGGCCATCGCGATGCCAGTGTGAGCGCGCGAGCCCAGGATAGCGGGCCACCGGACCGATGTCGGTGCCCGACACATCGCGCGGCGGCGGTTCGGGTTTGAGTGCCGGCACCAGTTCGCCCAGCGTCTCGCGGGCGCCGGGAACGGCCTGCTCCACGTGTGCAACGACAGCACGAGCGGCCTCCGGCGCGCCCTCGGCGAGCGATTTGCCCTGGCCCCACAGCCAGCCGAAGAGTGCCAGCGCGGCCCACGTAGACATGACCAAAAGCGCCATCAGGCCGACCGCAATGGCCAGCCAGGTGCCGCGGCGAATCTGGAAGAAGCGCGGGGCGAACTGCGAGGCCATGATCAGCAAGCCGCCCTTGCTCATGGTTGTTCCTCCGTGGCCGGATTCTCGTGGGCAGTGTGGGCGTGCCGGGTGGCAAGGTGGTGACGTCGCGCGATGCGGCGGTCCAGGGTGCGTCCGGTGCGTTCGGCTGCGCGGTCGATGGCGACGTAAAGATCGGCTTCGGTGTCATCGATGGCGATGGTGGATGCTCCCTTCAGGCGCACTTCGATGCCGCAGCGCTTGTCGACGCCGCCCCTGGGCCCATTGACATCGGAAAGTCGCACCACGATGCGCGAGACGATGTCGCGGCCGTGATTGAGGGCATACGCCAGGCGCTTGGCGACATGGTCGCGCAGGCCTTCGGTCAGGGCAAAGTCGTTGGCATGGATCTGGATGTGCATTTGATTTCCCATTCGTAGCAAGGTATTCAGATTATGGGGAAGGTGACTGTTCGTTACAAACAGATAATAATTAGCGATGTATTCGAAAAAGACGAACAAAGGAGAAGCCCCATGTTGAATTACAAGCACCTGCATTACTTCGTCAGCGTTGCCCGCGAGGGCGGCATCATCCGCGCCTCGGAGCGGCTGCATCTGGCACCGCAGACCCTCTCGGGCCAGATCTCGCAATTCGAGGAGCGGATCGGCGTGGCGCTTTTCAACCGCACCGGCCGCCGCATGGAACTGACCCCCGCGGGGAAACTGGCCCTGTCTTACGCCGAGGAAATTTTCCAGACCGGCGCGGAACTGGAGGACATGCTGCGCCACGGTGGCGAGGAGCGCTTTGTCACATTTCGCGTCGGCATTGCCGACGTGGTGCCCAAGTTCGTCGCCTACCGGTTGCTGGCACCGGTTCTGGAATTGCCCGAGTCGGTGCGTCTGGTGTGCCAGGAAGACCGGCTCGAACGCCTGCTGGCCGAGATGGCGATCCATCGCCTCGACATGGTGCTGGCCGATCGCCCGATGCCGCCCGGGACCGAGATCAAGGGCTACAGCCACCCGCT
>CAJBYR010000296.1 GCA_903959855.1 uncultured beta proteobacterium | reverse complement strand
GGCGAAGCCGCCGAAACCGGGCGCAAAGGATCTGTGCCCGGTGTGCGGCATGCTGGTGTCGAAGTACCCCAACTGGGTCGCCACCATCGCCTACAACGACGGCCACGCCCATCATTTCGACGGTGCCAAGGACATGTTCAAGTTCTGGTTCGAGCCGGCGAAATACGCCGCGGGCCACAAGCGCGAAGATATGGCAGCGATCTGGGTGACGGATTTCTACAACCTTCAGCCGATCGATGCGCGCAAGGCTTGGTACGTCATCGGTTCAGACGTGCTCGGCCCGATGGGTGACGAGTTCGTACCCCTGGCGACCAAGGAGGATGCCGCCGACTTTCGCAAGGATCACAAGGGCAAGCGCATCCTCACCTTTGATCAGGTGACGCTGGAACTGGTGCTAAAAGTAGACGACGGCAAGTTTTGATAGAAAGCCTAGCCTTCGTTTTGCAAGCAAAGGGCTGTGAGGAACTTGCAATCGACACGAAACGGACCAAGCCGTCCATCGCTATGCGCCACCGCAGCTGATGCCGGAAAGGGAACACAATCCGAACGGTTGGTGTCCGATATCTTGGTCGAGATTGATCGTGCGTGTATCGGGCACGGGGCCATCACGCGGCCAAATTCAGAAGTGTTCTCGTCCGAATTGGTGTCGTAGTAATTCGTGACATTTCTGGCAATTGCTTCTGATGCTGAATATAGTCCTGTGGCCAGGTAATACTGGCCAGACTCAGCAGCTCATTCGGGAAAATTAGCTGTGTCCAAACACGTTAGCTTACGGCAGGTGTCGACCGCAAACCGGCCGCTCACAATAGTGTTGCCGAACCTACCGCTATGCCCGCTCTTGGCCGAGAGTGTGAGTTCCCCAGATTTCCGCATTGCGGTCATTCAATCCTGTCACGCTGATTTCGGCGCGCGGCGGCCGAGGCCGGGCTCCAACCCCTGTGATGCGCACCGTCCTCTCGCCACACAAAGCACACACGCCATTGGTCATTGACACGGATGCTGTGCTGTCCTTTGCGGTCCCCTTTAGCGCCTCAAGCTGGTTGCCGCGACAGCAGTCCGCCGCTTGAGGAGCATGCAGACGTCGTGCTGATCGTGAAAGTTCCCGAAGGGACGAAGCGCGGCGGCGCCGGCACTACGGCGCCGCGCGGTACTCGTTGGCGAGCCTGCCAATACCCTCGATGATCACCTCGACGCTGCTGCCCGGCTTCATCGGCATTGCGCCGAGCGAGGTGCCGCAGAGGATCACGTCGCCGGGCTCCAGCGTCATGTCCTGCGAGATCAGCGAGACCAGTTGCGCCGGGCTGAAGATCATGTCGGAAAAGGCGTAACGCTGGCGCTCGCGGCCGTTGAGCAGGGTCACCAGTTCGCCGCCGGCCGGGTCGAAATCGGTCTCGATCACCGGGCCGAAGACGCCGAAAGTATCGAAGCTCTTGGCCCGCGTCCATTGCGCGAAGCTCTCGTCGCGCTTGAGCAGCTCGGGTGCAGTGACATCGTTGGCGCAGGAGTAGCCGAAGATATGGGCCGGGGCATCGGCGAGGCTGACGGCCTTTGCGGTTTTGCCGATCACCACTGCCAGCTCGCCCTCGTAGACTACGCGGCCGTCATGGCTCGCCGGCGCGACGATGGCCTGCCCGTGGGCGCAGTAGCTGTTGGCGCCCTTGATGAAATACAGCGGTTCGGGCGGGATGGCATTGCCGTTCTTTTCCGCCGCGGCGCGAAAGTTGTTCCACAGGCCGATCATTTTCGACGGCCGGGTCGGCGTCAGCCATTCGATGGCATCGACGGCGAACTCCTCGCCACTGGCGCGCTTTTCGCCGAACAATTCGCCTTCATACGCCTGCACCTTGTCGCCGGCCAGGGCGCCGAAACGCTCACTGCCGCCGGCGCGGAATCGCAACCATTTCATGCACTCGCTCCTTTGTTCAATCGGGTCGGACGGTACTGGCGTCCTGACCGAACAGTATCTTTTTCTCGGCCTCGGTGATCACCGGCGCGGGATTGATTTTTTCGACCAAGGCATAGGCGCGCTTTGTCGCCGGCCGTTCGCGGATGGCGCCGAACCAGCGCTTGAGATTTGCGAAGTCGTCGAGGTTCTGCCCCTGCCGGCTGTGCGGCACGATCCACGGATAGATCGCCATGTCGGCGATCGAATAATCGCCGGCAACGAACTCGCGGTCGGCCAGGCGCTTGTTGAGCACGGCATACAGGCGCGCGGTTTCCTTGGTGTAGCGCTCGATGGCGTAGGGCACTTTCTCCGGAGCGTACTGGGTGAAATGGTGGTTCTGCCCGGCCATGGGCCCGAGCCCGCCCATCTGCCAGAACAGCCATTGGATGGTCTCGGTGCGCCCGCGCAGGTCGGGGGCGATGAACTTGCCGCTCTTGTCGGCAAGGTAAAGCAGGATCGCGCCGGATTCGAACAGCGGGATCGGCGCGCCGCCGTCGGCCGGAGCCTGATCGACGATGGCCGGGATGCGGTTGTTGGGCGCGATCTGGAGGAACCCGGCGGCGAACTGCTCGCCCTTGCCGATGTTGATCGGCAGCAGGCGGTAGGGCGTGCCGGTTTCTTCGAGGAACATCGTGATCTTGTGGCCGTTGGGGGTGGTCCAGTAGTAGAGGTCGATCATGGCGCGTCCCGACGGGCCGCCCCTCTGGGGGCAGCGAACGAAGTAAGCGTGGGGGTCATTGTTGTCTCCTTCTGTTGTTGTATCCGCTTCGCCGCTTCGCGCGCCCACAGCGCGTAGATCGGCGGTCCGGGGTGGAAGCCATCGCTGGCCATGGCGGAAATATCCATCATCTCATGGCCCAGGGCGAGGAACTCGCAGCCGGGCCGGCTCGCCGCGACCTCGGCCAGCACGCGGTTGAAGTCGCGCGCGCGGCTGCCGACGTACCAGCGCAAGGGCTGCGGCAGGGCGGGGAAGCGGTGCATGGGCGGCAGGCCGCTGAGAATTATGGTGCGCGCACCGAAACGGTCCCGCAGCATTTCGATCAGTTCCAGTTGCTGGCGGCGCCAGGTGTCCAGCGAGCGCCGGCCGGTGACGTCGTTCACTCCCAGCGAGGTGATGACCACGTCGAACCCGGCCTCCGGTTCTTGGGGCAGGCGACGCAGGATGTCGCGCGTGGTCGCCCCGGTAAATGCCAACAGCTTCCAGTGCAGGCGGAAAGTCGGCGCCAGCGCTACGGCGAGTTGGCCGGACAAGGCGGCCTCCTGAGTGTCCGCGCCCACTCCGGCGGCAGCGGAGTCGCCGAGAATCAGCAGGCGCAGCGGCGGGCCGACACCGATGATCCCTTCGCGCTCGCCCGCGGGTTCAGGCAAGGTCAGCACGGTGCGCCGTACCTGCTTGCCCTGTTTCAGAAGGACGGGGCCGAGGAGAACGGTGGCTACCGCGTGGCGCAAACTCATGGCTGGTTGTGGGTTCCCGAACGCACCGCCAGAAACACCTCGCGCAGGAACAGCCCAAGCGCGGCGATCATCGCCAGCATGGCGGCGATGAACAGGCCGGCCACGGTGCGCGCCAGATCGACACCGAGCAGGGCGCCAAGAAAGGCCCCGGCCACTACCATGCAAACCAGCAGGGCGGAAAGCACGGCACCAAAAATCGCGTAGTAAACCAAGGCGCTGCGGCGGACCAGCATGCGGATCTCGCGTTGCTCCGCATCGCTGCTTTCGATCGCCCCAAGCCTTTCCTGCACCACCCGGCGCCGGTCGACGATGCGCCCCAAGCGCGTGTTCAGGGCATTGATCATGGTCGCAATCGCCGTCAGCAGAAAGACGGGCGCCACGGCCAGCTGGATGACTCGGGTGATGTCGGTGAGGTGGGTTTCCATGGTCCGGTATCGGCTATCTGGCAAGTCGCCATCACACCAGATACGGCGGCATAACGAAAGCCCTGGCCAAAAGGAAAACTGCTGAAGCAAGCACCCCCGTAAAACTGTCGCGGGTTTTTAGACTTGTCCGGTTCTGTAGCACATGAATTGTCCGCTTTTTCTGTTGGGGGCGGGAAGCGGCGGAGGGCGTAGCCCGAAGCCGGTTTCCGCCCCCAACGGCGCGCCTGGCGGACGGATCAGGCGGC
>CAJBYR010000295.1 GCA_903959855.1 uncultured beta proteobacterium | reverse complement strand
TCCGGGCAACTTTGACTTGGCGGTCGAGGGGCTCGGATGCTAGCGCATCTCGCCCACCCAACCCGTTAATCAGAGTTGCACTTCGAATTTGAACTCGCGCGCTGAGAAACTGTTCTCAACTGCGGCTTTCATTCCCGACACACGGAGGTAAGTATCCCCCGGCAGTGCCGGAAACTAAGCAATAGGCGCGCAGTTGCTGCCTATCAACGCTCCGTCAAAGCCGCCTGCTTGGCCCTGAGTACCGGTTTCAATAGATACCCCAAAATGCTCTTTTTGCCGGTAACGATATCAACTTCGGCAACCATCCCTGGAATTATGGGAAGGTTTGCACCGAGCGAGGATCTTGCGGTGCGAACTCGGACGAGAAAGAACGTGTTTCCACGCTCGTCGGTAATTGAATCCGCACCGATGTGTTCAAGTTTCGCATCAAGGCCGCCATAGGTTGAAAAATCGTAGGCGGTGAACTTGACCATTACCGGTTGTCCAGGACGCAGAAAGGCAATATCTTTCGGCGCCACTTTGGCCTCCAGAATCAAGGCGTCATCAAGCGGCACAACCTCAACCAAATCCCGACCAGGCTGAACCACACCTCCAACCGTATTTACCATCAACCGCTTCACCGTACCCTTTACCGGGGATCTCACAGAAGCGTGCTTTACCTTGTCTGCAAGCGCAACGCTACCTTCAGAGAAGGCATTCAGTTTCGCCATCGTGTCGGCAAGTTCCTTACGAACCTCATTACGCGCATTCAGTTCGACTTCCTCGATCTTCCGGGATGCCTCAGCCATGGCTGCTTGCGAACGCAATATCTGCGCTGACGCCATATCGCGCTCACCCCGAAATCTGGCCGCATCCCGCTCGAGGCGAAGAAGTTCCACCTCGGAAACGGCGCCAGAGCTGATGAGCGGCTTTGTCACAGACAATTCTTTTGCAGTTAAATCATAAGCCTGCGATGCCTGCTCGCGCTTGACACGCATTTCGGAAAGTTCCTGTTGGCGCTGAATCAACTGCTGACGAGCGATCGATAGCAGGGCTTCTACATTCGATCTGGCCGTTTCATAAAGTCTCTGTTCGTCCTGAATTGTTTTGGGATCTTCAACCACGACTTCAGGAGGGGGAACGAAGGGAAGCCCCTCCGCCAACGCGCGCAGGCGCGCTGCTTTGGTTGTCAGAGCAAGATACTGAGACCGATTTTCGCGGACAGATGATTCAAATCGTGTGGGATCGACCCGCAAAAGAACCTGTCCGGCATCGACAATCTGTCCTTCCTTGACGTTGATTTCCACAACGATACCGCCATCAAGGCTTTGCAATACCTGAATTTGGCTAGAGGGGATCACCTTGCCCTCACCCTTGGTAATTTCATCCACCAACGCAACCGCGGTCCACATGACAAACAAGGCCACCGCAATCAGGATTGTCTTGACCAAAACCCTCGCGCGCAATGGTTCTTGATGAAGCATGAAATAATCTGCATCCTGAACGAAGTCATGATCGCTGCGCGTCGGATCCTCCCTCCAGCCGGACAGCCACCACTCGAGCGTGGGCTGAAGGCGAACCCGGATAGCCTCAAGGCCGTCCTGGAGAATCGAAAACATTCCCCAAATACGCTGGATCATCCCTTGTTTATTCAATTTGCTTTTCCTACGCGTCCCGCCTGAAGTGAATCGATCACCTGCTGCCGCGGGCCGTCGGATACAACTTTCCCGTCATCGACCACGATCATGCGATCGGCCAAATCAATAAGGCTCAAGCGATGAGTCACAATAACCATGGTCTTGTGTTGCACAAACTGGCTAAGACTCGTCTTGAAATGGCTTTCGGACGTGAAGTCCATCGAACTCGTCGGCTCATCCAGCAACAAAATGGGCGGGTCCAATAGCACAGCCCTTGCTATCGCCACGCCCTGTCGCTGCCCCCCGGACAACGATGCTCCGCGCTCGCCGATCACCATATCGTATCCCTGCGGATGTCGGTTCGCGAACTCCGACAGGCCGCCGATTTCGGCCGCCGTGACGATCGCCAAGTCATCGGCATAGGGAGCCCGCAACGATATGTTTTCTCTCAAACTGCCATAGAACAATAGCGTATCCTGCTCAACGTATCCGACATTGCGTCTAAGATCGGCAGGATCCAGCTGACGAAGGTCAACGCCGTCGAGAAAGACGGCGCCTTCCGTGGGTTGATAAAGACCGAGCATCAATTTATGCAATGTCGTCTTGCCGGATCCGACACGCCCGAGGACCACTACCCGTTCGCCTGGCCGAATTCGAAAAGAAACATTGCGCAACACTTCTTGCGAATGACCCGGATAAGTAAAGCTTACATTGCGAAATTCGATTTCGCCCCGGATTTCGGGACGGTGGATGAACGATGCCTCCTCGGTTCGCTCGCCGGGAGTCGTCATCGTGACTTCCAGCCCTGCCAGAGCGGTTTTGGCATTTTCAAATTGCATCATCAATCCAACAAACTGCCCAAGGGGCGACATTGCGCGCCCCGCCAACATGGTGCAGGCAATCAGTCCGCCCATGGTTAGCCAACGTTCATTGATCAGATACACGCCGGCGACGATAATCATCAAGTTGACCAACTGCGTCAACGTCATTGCGCCATTGACCGCAGATGAAGAAAGCAAGCGCAAACTCGCACTTACTCGTGCCAAAAATGCCGCCGAGTGTTCCCATTTGGCCTGCATCAAGCCTTCGGCACCATTTGCCTTGATTGTCTCTAACGCAGTCAAGCTTTCGATGAGCGTTGCATTGCGCAACGCTGCGGCGCGAAAAGTTGTTTCAGAAAGCTCGCGCATCTTGAACTGTATGACAAAGCTATATATAACCATGCCGATAATTCCGAGTATCGGAAACAGCACGAGCGGCCATGAAATCCAGAGCATGACGGCCAAAAACAATACTGCAAATGGGAGATCGATCAGCGCGGTCACGGTTGCCGACGCGATGAAATCCCTGACAGATTCAAAGGCCCGCAAGTTGGCAGCAAAGGAACCGACGGACTCCGGGCGTGCTGCCAAGCGCATGCCCAAGACACGCTCCATTATCAATGCGGAAAGCTTCAGATCAATGCGTGCGCTGGCGAGATCTACGAAGTGCCCGCGCAGGAGGCGGATTACATAGTCAACCCCCATGACCAACAACAGGCCACCCGACAGCATCCACAAGGTTTCAATCGCGTTGTTTGGTACCACGCGATCGTATATGTTCATAGTGAACACAGGCATGGCCAATGCAAATACATTGACCAAGACGGCGGCGGCGATAATGTCGCGGTAGACGGGAAGCTGATCGATGATGGCGCCCCAAAACCAATGGCGCTCTTTAACCTCAACGACTTCCGGCGTTCGCTGATCGAACCGGAAATGCGGGCGTGCAAAAATCGCGATGCCAGTGTAACGCTCGGCCAACGCTTCGCCGGACAAAGTAACCGCTCCCTGCCCCGAGTCCGGAAACAGCAATCTGGCGCCCCCTCCCGCACTCTCCCAGCCCATTAATATGCAAGCCTCATTATCCTTAAGCAAGAGGATTACCGGCAAAAGAGCTGGATCAATTTTTTCCAAACTGCGGCGTACCAACTTGCTTGCAAAACCCGCCCTTTGGGCAGCGCGAACGAAAAGTGAAGGTGTAAGCCCCGTGGGCGACAGGGGAAGCCCAGCAGTAAGCGCCGCATGGGTACTCGGTCTGCCGTGAATACGCGTCAGTTCGACCAAGCAGTCAAGCAGTGGATCGTGATGCAACAAGTCCTCGCGCATTCCGACAATACGCACATGGGGTGTAGCTGTGGATTCCGCTTCGGGCGCTGGCGGCACGGATGATTCAGAACTAACCGAACCCTCATTCGCTGACTCTAGGTTCATTACCCTGCTACCCATTCTGCGGCGTGCATGCGTGCCGGAATCTGCATACTTGAAAAGTTACAATGCATTAGGCTCATATGCAGATTATGCCCCCAATGCCGCCAATCGCGAGAGCCAATTATTTTGCAGGCAACTCGATTCAGACTCTCGGCGTCAAAACAAAAGGGGTGCTGCACCGCAACACCCCTTCACTTGCACACGCATGGTCACCCTAAACGGATTATCCAGCTAGATCCGAGAAGACCCGTACTACCCGTTGTAACGAGGCATCAAAAGTATGGCCTATCAAACTCCCAAGGCAGTCTTGATTTGCTCCAACGTCGACGGGTCATCGATGGTCGTCAGATCACCCGGATCGCGGCCTTCCGCAAGCGCCTGAATCGAACGACGCAGCATTTTGCCTGAGCGGGTCTTGGGCAGTCCGGTGACGAAGTGAATATGCTTGGGCCGAGCAATGGCACCAAGGTTGTTATCGACAACCTTCTTGATTTCGGCTTCCAACGCAGCGCGCAACTCCGGAGTCGCCACCCGCGCCTGATCCTTGACTACGGCAAACGCCACCGGCTCCTGACCTTTAAGTTGGTCATTCACGCCAACAACAGCCACTTCAGCAACCGCACTGTGTCCCTGGACCGCTTCCTCGATCTCGCGAGTTCCCAACCGATGCCCGGCGACGTTGATTACGTCATCGGTACGACCAAGAATGTAGTGGTAGCCCTCTTGATCCTTGATACCCCAGTCAAATGAGGAATAGACCTGCGGCTCCTTGAACAAGCTGAAATAGGTGCTGACAAAACGCTCATCGTCTCCCCAAATGGTCGAGAGGCAACCCGGAGGCAAAGGCGGCACGATGCCGACGATCCCTTTTTCATTGGGTTCGCACACAGTGCCATCCTCGCGAAAGATGCGCAAGTCATAACCATAAACCGGAAAACTGGGGGTACCGTATTTGATCTTGGTATCCTCAATCCCGCGCACGGTGGACAGGATCGGCCAGCCGGTTTCGGTTTGCCAGTAGTTGTCGATCACCGGCAACTTCAACTCACCCATGATCCACTCGTGCGTCGGCTGGTCAAGCGGCTCGCCAGCGAGGAACAGATGCTTGAGTGACGACAGATCATACTTGTGCAGCCAGCTATTGTCGCTCTTCTTCAGAACGCGAACAGCCGTCGGCGCCGAGAACATCACCGTGACCTTGTACTTCTCAACGATCTGCCACCAGATGCCAGGATCAGGACGAATCGGCGTGCCTTCATACATGATCGTCGCCATACCGGCAATCAGCGGGCCATAAATGATGTAGCTGTGACCGACAACCCAGCCGATGTCAGAAGTCGAGAACATGGTCTCGCCCTCACCGCCGGTGAAGATGTGTTTCATCGAGGCCGCCAGCGCCACGGCATAGCCGCCGGTGTCGCGTTGCACGCCTTTCGGCTTGCCAGTGGTACCAGAGGTATAAAGGATGTAGGACGGTTCCGAGGACTCCATCCACTCACAGGGCACCTCTGCGTTCATATGCTGGCTACGCAAGGTAGCGTAGTCCATGTCGCGGCCTTCGACACGCGGCCAATCCTTGTCCAAGCCGCGGTCGATCATCAATACCTTGGCCGGAGGGAACTCGGCCAGCTTGCAGGCTTCATCGAGCAGATGCTTGTAGGGAACAGCCTTGCCGCCACGCATGCCTGCATCGCTTGAGACAATCAGCTTCGGCTTGGCGTCATCGATGCGGGTCGCCAATGAGCCGGAAGCGAAGCCGCCGAACACAACTGAGTGAATAGCACCGATCCGGGCGCAGGCAAGGATCGCAAAAGTTGCCTCGGCGATCATCGGCATGTAGATCAGCACCCGATCACCCTTGGCGACACCCAGGGACTTCATAATCGCTGCGGTGCGCACTACTTCGCTCTTCAGTTCAGCGAAGGTGTAGGATTTTTCCTCGTTCGTCTCGGTCGAGATGTACACCAGTGCGCGGTCGTTGGGACGCTTTGCGGCATGGCGATCGACTGCGTTGTGACACAGATTGGTTTTGCCGCCGCCAAACCACTTCGAGAACGGGGGACGCGAAAAGTCGCAAATCTGCTGCGGCGGCGTCTGCCAGTCGATCAATTTGGCCTGCTCAGCCCAGAATTCATCCCGCTGTTCGATGGAACGCTTGTGGAAATCGACATACTTACCCATGACTATCCTCGCTGGTTGGTAACTTGTGGTTGTTAAGTGCGGACGTTGATGCGTTGGTGATCAGGTCGGGAAATCAACTACCACACGGCCCTTGACGCGGCCCTGTATGTAGTCTTCGAAGGCGGCCGGGAGATCAGCGAATGCAATGTGACGGGTCATCGCAGCCAATTGCCGTGGCTTCATGTCGGTCGCCAGGCGTTCCCAGACACCGCTACGATAGGGCTCACCGATGTAACCGGAATCGATCCCGAGCAATGATGCTCCGCGCAAGATGAAAGGGGCCACGGTGGTATTCAAGCTCATGCTGGCGGCCAGACCAATGCTGGCAATGGTGCCGCCCTGCTTCATCGTACTGGCAATCCATGCCAGTACGTCACCTCCAAGATTATCGACTGCGCCGGCCCACAACTCCTTGCCAAGCGGCTTTATCTTAGCGAAGTCAAGGCTTTGACGGAGCATCACTTGCTTGGCGCCGAGCTCCATGAGATATGCAGTTTCGGTTTCCTTACCGGTTAGCGCGACGACGTCATAGCCGCGTGAGGCAAGCATGTCGACCGCAAGGCTACCGACACCACCCGTTGCACCACTGACTATAACCGGGCCGTTCGCGGGCTTAAGTCCGTTCTCTTCCATGCGCACGATGCCGAGGCCGGCGGTGAACCCGGCCGTACCAAGTGCCATCGCCTCTGAGGCAGTCAGTCCAGCAGGCAGTTTGTGTACCCATTTGGCGGGAATACGCGCTCGCTCCGCATAGCCCCCGTGATGAGCAACGCCGATGTCGTAGCTGGTCGCCAGAACTTCATCGCCTGGATTGAACCGAGTGTCTGCGCTGCTGGTTACCCGACCTGCCAAGTCAATACCACCGATACAGGGAAAGCGCCGGATTATCCGCCCGGCACCGGTAGCCGCCAACGCATCCTTGTAGTTGATACTGGAATGTGTGACGGCGATCGTGACTTCGCCCGGATCAAGCTGCATCTCGTCCATCTCGACGAATCCGCTGCTGACTTTGTTGTCTTCCTGAGTGATCAGGTAAGCCTTGAAGCCCAAGATAGCCTCCTCCAGTAGTGCCCGGTTCTTTGTCCGGCGGTTGTTGATTTTCTTGATCGCAGCCGCAAGATTATAGTAAGCGGATGCTTACAGGGCGCTGAATCTGACCGCCTGTTGAAGACCCCGGGGGTGTCGCGGGTTTTTAGACTTGTCCGGTTCTGTAGCACATGAATTGTCCGCTTTTTCTGTTGGGGGCGGGAAGCGGCGGAGGGCGTAGCCCGAAG
>CAJBYR010000294.1 GCA_903959855.1 uncultured beta proteobacterium | reverse complement strand
GGCCCTGATCGGCCTGCCGCGCAAGCGCGGGCTGCTCACGGCACTGCACACGCTGGAGCAGGCGATCGTGCAGGTCACCCAGTTCGTGATCCGCACCACACCGCTGGGCGTATTCGCCATCGCCGCCGTGGCCGCCGGCACCTTGGATCTGGACACGTTGCTGCGCCTGAAGGCCTACTTCCTGCTGTTTGCGGTGGCGTCGCTGCTGCTCACCTTCGGCGTGCTGCCGCTCGTGGTCACCGCGCTTACCCCGCTGCGCTATCGTGAGGTAGTCGGCGTGGCCGGCGATGCGCTGCTCACCGCCTTTGTCGCCAACAGTGTGTTCATCGTGTTGCCGATCCTGGTCGAGCGGATGCGTGCGCTGCTGCACCGACGCCAACTCGGCTCGGCCACCACCGACGCCACCATCGAGGTGCTGGTACCCCTGGGTTTCGTCTTCCCCAACGCCGGCAAGCTGCTGACGCTGCTGTTCGTGCCCTATGCCGCCTGGCTGGCGGGTGAGCCGCTGTCGGGCACGGCCTATACGACGCTGTTCGGCGCCGGCGTGTTCGCCTATTTCGCCAAGGCCCAGGTGGCGCTGCCGTTCCTGATGGACCTGGTGGCAGTACCGCATGGCTACTTCCAGCTCTACATCCCGACCACGATTTTGACCGGCAAGTTCGACTCGATGCTCTCGGCCGCCGCGCTGGTCGCCTTCGGGCTGCTGGGTGCGGGCGCGGCCGGCGGCTTTCTGCGCCTCGCCCCGCGCCGCCTGCTCGGCACCGGCGCGGCCATCGTCGCGCTGACGGCGGCCAGCTTTTTCGGCACCCGCGCGCTGCTGGTCGCTACCCTCGACCTGCACGACCGCGGCACCGAGGTGCTCACCAACATGCAAGCGCCGCGCGGGCCACTGCCGGTGGTCGTACGCGAGGCACCACCGCCGGCCGATACCGGCGACGGCACCGCGTTCGAGCGCCTCCGCGCGCGCGGCACGCTGCGCGTGGGTTATGTGCGCGACCGGCCGCCGTTCACCTTCCGCAACCGCGCCGGCGCGCTGGTCGGCATGGATGTCGAACTGGCCGGCCGGCTGGGGCGCGACCTGGGGGTGGCGCAACTGGAGTTCGTCGGCGGCGAGTGGGACGAGGTCGTGGCCCTGCTGGCGGAGGGTCGCATCGACGTGCTGCCGAGCCTGCCCTATCTGCGCGGCCTGCTGCCGGCGGTGTTGTATTCGCGCCCCTATGCGGACGGCTTCGTCGCCTTTGCCGTGGCCGATGCGCGGCGCCATGAGTTCGCTACCCAGCGGGCGCTGCGCCGCGCCGGCCCGCTGATCCTCGGGCTGGTGAGCGACGATGCCGCGCTGCGCGAGGCGCTGCAGGAGGCCCTGCCCGGCGTGGACATCCGCTTTACCTTCGTCGCTTCGCCGCGCGAGTTCTTCGAAGGGCGACGGCCGGAGATCGACGCGCTGGTGATGCTGGCACAGGAGGCGGCGGCGCTGTCACTGCTGTACCCGCAGTTCGCGGCGGTGGTGCCGCAGCCCGATCCGATCGCCGTGCCGCTTGGCATCGCCGTGCGCAAGGACAACCGCGAACTGGCCGCCTTCATCGACAACTGGCTGGAGATCCAGAAGTCCTCGGGTTCACTCAAACGCGCCTACGCCTACTGGGTTCTTGGCGAGGGTGCCGCACCGCGGCAACGCCGTTGGTCGGTACTGCGCGACGTGCTGGGCTGGCAGGGCGGGCGCGGGCTGGGTGACGAGGCGCCCGAGGATCAACGTATCAACTGAGGAAGGCCAATGGGGGACGTCTCCTGAAGCAGTAGTCAATCTCGATCGCCGTGGCACCGACATTGACTCCTGCCTCCGCCTCAGAGGTTGTGAAAAAATCCCCGTAGG
>CAJBYR010000293.1 GCA_903959855.1 uncultured beta proteobacterium | reverse complement strand
GCGAAGATTCCCGGCGGCAGGGGCAGCGCCGTGCCCGAAAGCCCGGCCGAAGTGGCATTGATGACGAGGTCGAAGCTGCGCCCCGACAGGCCCGGAAAGCCCGTGCCATCCGGCTTGACCTCGACCGCGCAGCCGGGCAGGCGGGCGAACTCGAGGGCCAGCCGGGCTGCGGTTTCCTCGGTGCGGTTGGCGATCAGCAGTTCCGCCGGGCCTTCCAGCAACAGCGGCAGGATCACGCCGCGGGCAGCGCCCCCTGCGCCCAGCAGCAAGATGCGCCTGCCACCCGGATCGCAGCCGAGGTTTTGTTTCAGGTCGCGAACCAGGCCGGCACCATCGGTGTTGTCGCCGAGGATGCCGTCGGCGTCAAAGCTCAGTGTGTTCACCGCACCGGCGGCCTCGGCGCGCGGCGTGCGTCGCGTCGCCAGGCGAAAGGCTTCCTCCTTGAAGGGTACCGTGACGTTGGCGCCGCGCGCCGCACCGCGCTTGATCGAACGAAACACTTCGACGGCAGCGGCAAAGCCGTCCTTTTCGGCGAGGATGGCTTCGTAGCTGATGTCCTGCCGCGTTTGCGCGGCGAACAGGGCATGGATCCGCGGCGACTTGCTGTGACCGATCGGGTTGCCAAACACCGCGTAGCGATCGCTCATTCAGTCTGCCCGCAGCCGGTCGGCATTGGTGAAGGTCCAGGTGCGCGTAATCTCGAGGATGTCGGTGTCGCGCCGGATCGCCTCGGGAAAGGCGGCGTAGGGCGCGGCCATGCGCACGATGCGCCGCGCCGCGTCGTCGAGCAGGGGTTGGCCCGAGGGGCGGCTGACCTCGACGCGTTCCAGGTCGCCGTTGGCCTTGATCACCACGGTCAGCACCAGGCTGCCGTACAGCCGGCCCTTGGCGGCGTCCGGATAATTGAGGTTGCCGATGCGCTCGATCTTCTGCCGCCAGTCCTCGACGTACTGGGCGAAGCGGTACTCCTCGACGCGGGCGCCGATGAACTTTTTGCGCGGCCGCTGGTTGTATTCCTCCATCTGCCGGGCGATCTGGCCTTCGAGGCGGGCGATGGCCATGGCGCTGCTGGCCATGTCGAGGCCGGAGCGCGCCGGTTCCGCCGCGGGGGATGGTTCCGGTTTGCCGCGATCCAGCGTCACCGAACGCTCGCTCTTGAGGCGGGTCATCTGCTGCTGCGCCTGGGCTTCGAGTTCGGCGACGCGACGCTGCGCCTCGACCAGCTCGTTGCCTTCGCGGGTATTCGGCGAAGGCGGCAGCGGCGTCTTGGCGCGGCGGTTTTCTTCGGTGTTGCCACCGCCGTCGAGGTTGGTCTGCGCCTTGGCCTGGGCCTTGTCCGGCCGTGACTTGCTCTTGCTATTGACCAGGATGACTTCGAGCGCCTGCTCGCGCGCCTTTGCCATGAAGTCGGGCGGCGTGAAGCGCACTGCCAGCAGCACGGCATGGAACAGCAGGGAAATGCCGAAGGCCAGCGTCAGGTTGCGTCGCGGCGGATCCATCGCGGCCAGAAACGCCGGCAGCGGGATCGCCGGCAGTGCCGGCAATGCGGGCAGGGCAAGGCGTGGCAGGCTGGGCAGGCGTGGCATGAGCCTGCCAATTTTACTCCCCGGCGGTTTGCTCCCCCTCGTCGGCGAAGGCCTCATCAGAGCCGGGATTGGCCGCCAATTCGGTGGCCGGCTCGAGGTAGCGGAGACGGATTTCGGCCTCCAGCAGGTCGATGCCTTCGACGCTCAGGCGCACCGCCGCGCCGCGCGGCGTCTCCGGCAGGGAGGGGACCCGGACGACCAGCGGGATCGCATCGAGTCGCACCAGAGCCTCGCGTAATACCCGTGCGATGACAGTCTCCGCGCCCTGCTGCAACAGCCAGCGCAGGCACCAGTAGCGTTCCATGCCGCGCTGGAATTCGGCATAGGCGGCGTAGCTGAGCTCGAAGTCGCGCATGGCCGCCAGCAGGTCGGCCGACTTGGGTGGAAAGAATGGCTGTTCGCCGCGCAGGAGGGCGAGCAGTTGCCACTGGTTGAGCAGGTCGCAATAGCGCCGCAGCGGCGAACTGGACCACGCGTAGCAATCGACACCGAGGCCTTCATGGGGAGCGGCCACCGTACTCATGCGCACCTTGCCGGCGGTCTGCACACGGTACAGCGCCGGGATGCCGGCGTCGCGCAATATCGCCCCCCAGGTCGCATTGGCGGTGATCATCAGTTCGGCTACCAGAGTATCCAGCGGGCTACCGCGCTCGCGCTCGTCGATGCTGACACGGCCCTTGCCGGGTTCGGCGGCGATGCCGCTGTCGGCCGTCCAGTCGACGATGAAGTTGTAGTCCTTGCGATTGCCGTTGTCCGAGGGCTTGCCGCGCCCGGCCTCCAGCACCTGGGCGAACTCCCACAGCAGCTTGAGTTCATCGCGCCAAGGGAACTCACCCAGGCCCTGCGCCAGGGTTGCGGCGTTGAACACGGGCTCGATGTCGTGATGACGCAAGTTGGCGGCCACCGGCACGCGTTCGATCAGGGTTTCGTGGCCGAGCAGGCGGTAGTCGGCAGCGACATCCAGGTACAGGGAAACCGCCGGAACATCCTGCCCGGCGGCCAGCGTGCAATGCTCGACCACGTCCTCGGGCAGCATGGTGATCTTGCGTCCCGGC
>CAJBYR010000292.1 GCA_903959855.1 uncultured beta proteobacterium | reverse complement strand
GCGGCGAGGCCGCCAACGCCGCCACCATGGGACCGGTAAATATCTACCGCCGCCAGCTCGGCGATCATCGACTGGTGGTCATGGGCGAAGTGCCGCCGCTGGCTGTCAAGCGTCTTGGCGACGGCGTCGAGCGGAGGCGCAAATGAGCCGGTGCGACGCCGTGGTGGTCCAAGTGGGCGGCAACGATGTCTGGGTTGAACTTCCGGCACGCGCCCCCAGTTGCGGTAATTGCAAGAACACTGACGCTTGTGTCGAGGGCTTGGCAGGAAATGCCGGTGTGCGCCGCTACCGGTTGGTCAATGGCATCGGCGCGCGCGTAGGCGATCGCGTCCATTTGACGATCGCCGATGGCGGTTTGTGGCAGGCGTCGCTCGCGTCCTACGTGTTGCCGCTGCTGCTTGCCATTGCCGGCGCCATGATCGGTCAGGCAGCGGGCAGCGATGGCCGGGCCGCCGCCGGAACGCTGCTTGGCCTGGGCATCGGCCTGCTGTTGCTGCGCCGGCGTGAGTTGCGCGTGCGCAAAGACCAGAACCTGATTTCACTGCAATTCCCCACACAAGAAATTCGATTCGAGGAACAGAAATGAAAAAACTCCTGACAATGCTTGTCCTTGCTGCAGCGGCGCTGATCTCGGTGCCACAGGCGGCTCAGGCCAAGGACTTGCCCGACTTCACGGAACTGGTCGAGAAGCAGGGTGCCACCGTGGTCAATATCAGCACCACCCAGGTGATCAAGGGTCGCCGCGGTATTCCCGGATCGCCTTTCGGTGACGATGATGCGGCGCAGGAACTGTTGCGCCGCTTCTTCCCCGGCCAGATCCCGAACATTCCCGGCATGCCGCACGAATTCAAGAACCGCTCGCTGGGATCCGGCTTCATCATCGGTGCCGACGGCCACATCCTGACCAACGCCCATGTGGTCGAGGGTGCCGACGAAGTGCTGGTCAAGCTGGCCGACAAGCGCGAGTTCAAGGCCAAGGTGCTGGGTGCCGACAAGCGCACCGACGTCGCCCTGATCAAGATCGAGGCCAGCAACCTGCAGGTGGCCAAGCTCGGCGATTCCACCAAACTCAAGGTCGGCGAATGGGTGATTGCGATCGGCTCGCCCTTCGGCTTCGAGAATACCGTCACCGCCGGCATCGTCAGCGCCAAGGGGCGTTCGCTGCAGCATGAGAACTTTGTACCTTTCATCCAGACCGACGTCGCCATCAACCCCGGCAACTCGGGCGGGCCCTTGTTCAACATGAAGGGTGAGGTGATCGGCATCAATTCGCAGATCTACTCGCGTTCCGGCGGCTCGATGGGCCTGTCTTTTGCGATTCCGATCGACCTGGCGATGGAAATCCAGACCCAGCTCAAGTCCAAGGGCAAGGTCAGCCGCGGGCGCCTCGGCATAGGCATCCAGGAAGTCAGCAAGGAGCTTGCCGAATCCTTCAACCTGAGCAAGGCGCACGGCGCGCTGGTCGCTTCAGTGGAGAAGGGCGCCGCCGCCGACAAGGCTGGCATCGAGATTGGCGACGTCATCCTCAAATACGACGGCAAGACGGTGAATGAATCCAGCGATCTGCCGCGCATGGTCGGCTCCACCAAACCGGGCAGCAAGGTCACCGTGCAGGTCTGGCGCAAGGGCTCGTCACGCGAGCTCACCGCCGTCGTCGGCGAGATTCCCGACGAAGAGGGCAGCATCCGGACGGCCGGTCGCGGCAAGCCGTCCGAGCCGACAACCAATCGCCTCGGCCTGGTGCTCTCGGTGCCCAATGCCGAGCAGCGCAAGCAACTCGGCGTGCAGCATGGCCTGATCGTCGAGGATGTGCGCAATGCCGGCACCCGCACCGAGCTGAGGCAGGGCGACGTGATCCTTTCGGTGATCGCCAAGGGCAGCCAGGTCGATGTCAAGTCGGTGGCGCAGTTCAACGAACTGCTGCAAGGCCTGGACAAGAGCGCCACCATTACGCTGCTGGTGCGGCGTGGCGATTCGCAGACCTTCATCACCATCAAGGGCTTGAGCGACAAGTAGATGCCGGCACCGCGGTTGCGGCTTTACAGCCGCAATTACTGTCACCTCTGCCACGACATGCTCGTCGCGTTGGAAAACCTGCGCGGCGAGCCTGGTACGCCCGACTTCGGGATCGAGGTGCTTGACGTCGATGCCGACCCGGAACTGGAGGCGAAATACGACGAACTGGTGCCGGTGCTGGCTGACGAGGACGGGCAGGAACTCTGCCATTACTTCCTCGACGCGCCGAAAGTGCTCGGGTATCTGGGCCGATTTCCGGTAAAATAACTGGCTAGCCATCCCCCGCTCGAAGGCGCTCAAGTGCTTGAATGAGCGCTTTTTTTGTTGACCCCATGGATCACATCCGCAACTTTTCCATCATCGCCCACATCGACCACGGCAAATCGACCCTGGCCGATCGCATCATCCATCGCTGCGGCGGCCTCTCCGACCGCGAAATGGAAGCCCAGGTGCTCGACTCGATGGATATCGAGCGTGAGCGCGGGATCACCATCAAGGCGCAGACGGCGGCGCTCAGCTACGTCGCCCGCGATGGCAAGACCTACAACCTGAACCTGATCGACACCCCGGGCCACGTCGACTTTTCCTACGAGGTCAGCCGCTCCCTTTCGGCCTGCGAAGGCGCGCTGCTGGTGGTCGATGCCTCGCAGGGTGTCGAGGCGCAGACCGTGGCCAATTGCTACACCGCGATCGAACTCGGCGTCGACGTGGTGCCGGTGCTGAACAAGATCGACCTGCCGGCCGCCGACCCCGACAACGCGCGCACCGAGATCGAGGACGTGATCGGCATCGATGCCACCGAGGCGATACTGTGTTCGGCCAAGACCGGCCTCGGCGTGGACGACGTGCTGGAAGCTGTCATCGCGCGCATCCCGCCGCCCAAGGGCGATCCGGCCGCGCCCCTGAAGGCGCTGATCATCGATTCCTGGTTCGACAATTATGTCGGCGTGGTGATGCTGGTACGTGTGGTCGACGGCACCGTGCGCGCCAAGGACAAGATCCTGCTGATGGCCGAAGGCTCGCAGCACCTGTGCGAACAGGTCGGCGTGTTTACTCCCAAGTCGGTGACCCGCCCGGAATTGCGCGCCGGCGAAGTCGGCTTCATCATTTCCGGCATCAAGGAACTCGATGCCGCCAAGGTAGGCGATACGGTGACCATCGCCGATCGTCGCGCCGCGGAGGCGCTGCCCGGCTTCAAGGAAATCAAGTCGCAGGTCTTCGCCGGGCTGTATCCGATCGAGTCCAACCAGTACGACAGCCTGCGCGACTCGCTGGAAAAGCTCAAGCTCAACGACGCCTCGCTGCACTACGAGCCCGAAGTGTCGCAGGCGCTGGGTTTCGGCTTCCGCTGCGGCTTCCTCGGCCTCTTGCACATGGAGATCGTGCAGGAGCGACTGGAGCGCGAGTTCGACCAGGACCTGATCACCACCGCGCCGACCGTGGTGTACGAAGTGCTGATGCGTGACGGAACCACCATCCAGGTGGAAAACCCGGCCAAGCTGCCGGAAATCCAGAAGACCGAAGAAATTCGCGAGCCCATCATCACCACCAAGATTTTCGTGCCGCAGGAATACCTCGGGTCCGTGATCACCCTGTGCGAGAGCAAGCGCGGCTCGCAGGTGAACATGGCCTACCATGGCCGCCAGGTGCAGCTTACCTACGACATGCCGATGGCCGAAGTGGTGATGGACTTCTTCGACAAGCTCAAGTCCGTCTCGCGTGGCTACGCCTCGCTCGACTACGAGTTCAAGGAATATCGCGCGGCCGACGTGGTCAAGCTCGACGTGCTGATCAATGGCGACAAGGTCGATGCGCTGTCGCTGATCGTGCACCGTGCCAACGCGCCGTATCGCGGCCGCGAACTGGCGGCCAAGATGCGCGAACTGATTCCGCGCCAGATGTATGACGTCGCCATTCAGGCCGCGATCGGCTCCACCATCGTCGCCCGCGAGAACGTCAAGGCCATGCGCAAGGACGTGCTTGCCAAGTGTTACGGCGGCGACATCACGCGCAAGAAGAAGCTGCTCGAAAAGCAGAAGGCCGGCAAGAAGCGCATGAAGCAGGTCGGCAGCGTCGAAATTCCGCAGGAGGCCTTCCTGGCCGTGCTGCGCGTGGGAGACAAATGAACTTCGCCCTGATACTTTTCATCCTGGTGGTGGCCACCGGCCTGGTTTGGGCCTTCGACCACTTTTACGCCCGCAAGAAGCGCGCGGCAGATGCTCCCGATCCTTGGTGGGTAGAGTATGGCGGCAGCTTTTTCCCGGTGATCCTCGCCGTGTTCCTGTTGCGGTCCTTCCTCGTCGAACCCTTCAAGATCCCCTCCGGCTCGATGATCCCGACGCTGCTGATCGGCGACTTCATCCTGGTGAACAAGTTCACCTATGGCGTGCGCCTGCCCGTAATCAACAAGAAAATCATCGAACTGAACACCCCGCAGCGTGGCGACGTCGTCGTGTTCCGCTATCCCCCCGATCCCAGCCTCGACTACATCAAGCGCGTGGTCGGGTTGCCGGGCGACAAGGTGGCCTACAAGAACAAGAAACTGACCATCAACGGCCAGGAAGTGGCGCAGAAGAAGACCGATGACTACCTTGATCGCGATCGTCTCTACTACACCCCGCGCTTCGTCGAATCGCTCGGCAGCATCCAGCACGAAATCCTGGTCGAGGCCGATGCGCCGTCCTTCATCCCCATGGGGGGGCGCTTTCCGCAGGGCGAGAAATGTAACTACAATAGCGAAGGCATGAGTTGCGAGGTTCCGGCCGGCCACTATTTCATGATGGGCGACAACCGCGACAACTCGCAGGACAGCCGCTTCTGGGGCTTCGTACCCGACGAAAACCTGGTCGGAAAAGCATTCTTCATCTGGTTCAATTTCGGCGATCTGAAACGGATCGGCTCGTTTCATTAGGGGGTAGCATGAAATATCAGCGTGGCGTCAGCCTCAATGGAATAATGATCGGTGGCGTGATGCTTGGCATCGTGGCCCTGCTGTTCATGAAGATTGCCCCCGAGTACATGGAGTACGGCAACGTGGTCAAGGCGGTCAAATCCACCGCCGGCGATGCCAGCCTCAAGGATGCGTCTGTGGCGCAAGTGCGCACTGCCTATGCCAAACGCGCCGAGATCGACAATATCAAGAGCCTTTCCGAAAAGGATCTCGACATCACCAAAGAGGGCGGCGAGCTGGTGATTTCCTTCGCCTATACGCGCAAGGTTCCGCTGTTCAAGAACGTCAGCCTCGTCTTCGATTTCGAGGGCGCCAGCAACAAGTAATGAAGTCGCAGCGGCTGGAAGCGGCGCTGGGCCACGGCTTTGCCCGGCCAGATCTGCTGCGACAGGCGCTTACCCATCGCAGCTTTTCCAGTACCAACAACGAACAGCTCGAATTCCTCGGTGATTCGGTGCTTGACTGCGCCATCGCTGCCACCCTCTGCCTGCGCTATCCCGGCCTCAAGGAAGGTGATCTGTCGCGCCTGCGTGCCAATCTCGTGCGCCAGGAGTCATTGGCCGAGATCGCACTGAGCCTGGAACTGGGCAGCTACCTTGCGCTGGGCGAGGGGGAACTCAAGAGCGGTGGCGCGCGCCGTCCTTCGATCCTGGCTGATGCCCTCGAAGCCATCATCGGCGCCATTTTCCTCGATGCCGGATTTGATGTCGCGCGCACGGTGGTCGAGCGCCTTTACCGGCCGGCCATCGACCGCATCAACCCGGAAAACGCCATCAAGGATCCGAAGACGGCCCTGCAGGAAATCCTCCAGGGCAAGCACCTGCCGCTGCCGCGCTACAAGTTGCTGGCCACGCGCGGCGAGGCCCATGCCCAGGAATTCGAGGTCGAATGCGAAGTGCCTGAACTCACCATCCGTAGCACGGGCATCGGCGCCAGTCGCCGCATCGCCGAACAACAGGCTGCCGAGCGCGCCCTGGCCGGAATAAAAAAATGACAAAAATCTTTCGTACCGGCTACCTGGCCGTAATCGGTCGGCCCAACGTCGGCAAATCCACGCTGACCAATCGCCTGGTCGGCGCCAAGATCAGCATCACCTCGAAGAAGGCGCAAACCACCCGCCATCGCATCCACGGCATCCTTACCACTGACGATGCCCAGTTCATTTTCGTCGATACGCCCGGCTTCCAGATGACACACAAGAATGCGCTCAATCGACTGATGAACCGCAGCGTCACCTCCACCTTCGCCGACGTCGATGTGATCATGCTGGTGGTCGAGGCCGGCAACTGGGGCAGCGGCGAAGCCGAGATCCTGCGCATGCTGCCCGAGGACAAGCCGGTGCTGCTGGTGATCAACAAGATCGACCGCCTCGCCGACAAGGTCGAACTGCTACCTTTCATCCAGAAGCTGTCGGCCCTGCACGGCTTCGCCGAAATCCTGCCGATCTCGGCAGAGAAGGGTCTCGGCACCGAGACGCTGCTGGGTGCCGCGCGCGGCTATCTGCCCGAAGGGCCGGCGGTGTTCGATGCTGACGACATCACCGACCGCAACGAGCGCTTCCTCGCTTCCGAGATCCTGCGCGAAAAACTGTTCCGCAACCTCGGCGAAGAGCTGCCCTACGGCATCGCGGTCGAGATCGAGAAGTTCGAACAGGAAGGCGACCTGCGCCGCATCCATGCCGCAGTGATCGTCGACAAGGCCGGGCACAAGCCCATCGTCATTGGCAAGGGTGGTGAGCGCCTGAAGCGCATTTCCACCGACGCGCGCAAGGAAATGGAGTCCCTCTTCGGCGGCAAGGTCTGGCTCGAGACCTGGGTCAAGGTCAAGGGCGGCTGGGCCGACGATGAGCGCGCCTTGAAGTCGCTGGGGTACGATTGAGCGCCGTCCGCAGGGCCGTCCGCAGGGCCGTCCCAAGGACGGCACAGCCAGCAGCATGGAGCGAGCAATGCTCGCGAACCGTAGTCACCCCCTTCCTTGGGAAGGGGGCGGGGGGGAAGGTGATCTATCCGTGAGCAAGCGCGTCGACGGTCAGGCTGCCTACGTCCTGCACCTGCATCCATACAGCGAGACCAGCCTCGTCGTTGATGTTTTCAGTCGCGACCACGGCCGCGTGCCTTTGCTGGCGCGCGGCGCGCGCCGCCCGCGCTCGGCCATGCGCGGCATGCTGATGTCTTTCCAGCCGCTGGAACTTGGCTGGTTCGGCGGCGGCGAGGTCAAGACCCTGGCCAAGGTCGAATGGCTGGGCGGTATGCCGCTGCTGGGCGGGCGCTGCCTGCTGCTGGGCTATTACCTCAACGAACTGCTGCTCAAGATGCTGCCGCGCGAGGACGCCCACGCCGCGCTGTTCGACGCCTATGCCGCGGCCCTTCAAGCCCTGGCCGATGGCGCGGCCGATGCCCCCGAATTGCGTCGCTTCGAAAAGACCCTGCTCAAGGAGCTCGGCTACGGCCTGACGCTGGATGTCGACGTCGAGACCGGGCATCCCGTGGTGCCCGAGGGCCGCTATGCCTTTCTGATCGAGCGCGGCCCGGTGGCAAAAGTTCCCGGAGGGATGCAGAGCGCTGGCGCTGATGGCACGGCGACCACTGAAGACACCCCGGCACTCACCGGCAAAACCCTGCTCGACATGGCCGCCGACGACTATTCCGATCCGCGCACGCGGCTCGAAAGCCGGCGCCTGATGCGCCAATTGATCTCGCATCACCTCGGCGGCAAGTCCTTGCAGTCGCGCCGTGTATTCATGGAACTGCAGGAGTTGTAAAACATGAAACTGGAGAAATCATGATCGAACTCGGCGTCAACATCGACCACGTCGCCACTGTGCGCGAGGCGCGCAAGGGCCACGAACCCGACCCGGTCTGGGCTGCCGTCGAGGCCCACCTCGGCGGTGCCGACGGCATCACCGTGCATCTGCGCGAAGATCGGCGCCACATCCAGGACCGCGATGTGCAGCGCCTGCGCGAACTCACGCACATCAAGCTCAACCTGGAAATGGCCGCCACCGACGAAATGGTCGGCATTGCCTGCAGTCTCAAGCCCGAGATGGCGATGCTGGTCCCCGAGGGCCGCCACGAGATCACCACCGAAGGCGGGCTCGACGTCGCCGGCCAGCAGGCACGCCTGCGTGATGTCATCGCACGCCTGGCCGGTGCCGGCATCATGACCAGCGCCTTTATCGACGCCGAACTGCCGCAGGTCGAAGCCGCCGCAAAGGCTGGCGTGCGCGTCTGTGAAATTCACACCGGTCCGTATGCCCACGCCTTTTTCAATCACGGCCGCGACGCCGAAAGCCCGGCCGTGGTCGCCGAACTGGAAAAGATCCGCAAGGCCGGAGCCGCCATTCGCGCCGCCGGCATGCGCTTCAACGCCGGCCACGCGCTCAACTACTTCAACGTCCAGCCCGTCGCCGCGCTGCCCGGCATCCGCGAACTGCACATCGGCCACGCCATCGTCAGCCGTGCCATCTTCGTCGGCATGCGCGAAGCCGTGGCTGAAATGAAGCGACTGATGCGCGAGGCGCAGTGCGGATGATTTTCGGCATCGGCACCGACATCGTCGCCGTCGCGCGCATGACCGAGTACTGGCGGCGCCATGGCGAGCGTGGCCTGGAAAAGATGCTCGCCCCCGCCGAGCGCGAAGCCTGCCGCGCCAGCCCCGATCCCGGCCGCTTCCTGGCCAAGCGCTTCGCCGCGAAAGAGGCGCTGGGCAAGGCCTTCGGCACCGGCGTACGTGCCCCCGTGCTGCTGCCCGACATCGCCGTTGAACACGACGAGTTCGGCAAGCCCGCGTTCGCCTACTCGCCCGAGCTCGCCGCACACTTCGCCGCGCGCGGCCTTACCGCCCATCTTTCCATCAGCGACGAGCAGGATTACGCCGTCGCCTTTGTCGTTCTGGAGAAGCCATGAAAACCTTGCCCCTCGGCCCGCTGATGATCGATGTCGCCGGCCTCGAACTCACTGACGCCGAGCGCGAACGCCTGGCTCACCCGCTGGTCGGCGGCGTCATCCTGTTCAAGCACAACTACCGCGACCCGCAGCAGCTAACTGCCATTTGCGCCGCCATCCACGGCCTGCGCAGCCCGGCTTTGCCCATCGCCATCGACCACGAGGGCGGCCGCGTGCAGCGCTGCCGCGCAGGCTTCACCCACGTGCCGCCGATGCGCCGCCTGGGCGAACTGTGGGACAGTGACCCGGCCGCCGCGCGCCAGGCTGCATCCAGCCTTGGCTACCTCCTGGCCGCCGAATTGCGCGCCTGCGGCGTCGACTACTCCTTTACCCCCGTGCTCGACCTCGACTGGGGCCCCAGCGGCGTCATCGGCGACCGCGCTTTCCACAAAAACCCGGAGGCCGTGGCCGAACTGGCCGGCGCCCTGATCGAAGGCCTGCGTGCCGCCGGCATGGGCTGTTGCGGCAAGCACTTTCCCGGCCACGGCTGGGTCGCCGCCGACTCCCACCTCGCCATCCCGGTCGATGAGCGCAGCCTTGCCGAGATGGAGCCCGACCTCACGCCCTACCGGCGCCTGAGGCTCGACGGCGTCATGCCGGCCCACGTCATCTACCCCAAGGTCGATCCGCGGCCCGCCGGCTTCTCGCCGCTGTGGCTGGCAAAGCTGCGCACCGAGTTCAAGTTCGACGGTGTCATTTTCAGCGATGACCTGTCGATGGAAGGCGCCGCCTTCGCCGGCAACATGGTGCAGCGTGCCGAGGCTGCCTGGGCTGCCGGTTGCGACATGCTGCTGATCTGCAATTCGCCCGATGCCGTGGCCGACGTGCTGGCAAACTGGAAGCCTGAGCCAGATCCGCATCGCGCCGCGCGCGTCGCCCGCATTGCGCCGGGCTCGGCCTGGCAGCAGGATGCCGCGCGCTACGCGGCGGGCACGGCAGCGGTGCAGCGCCTGACCTGATATGTGTATGCGTATGAAATCTGTTCCTTCGCGCGAAGATGGAGCCGACCATTTGCCGTGAGCGGGCATTGCGCGCCGTCGTACCAGCGCCGACTTCCGGTTTCCCCTGATCCGGGAAACGCGGCATACTGCTTAATCGTCAATAGTCCATCGCAGGGTTTTTGCTGTTCTGGGCAATACGTGGGATGAGGGCCATGTCGATACGCAAACTGGTGGTAGCCAACGGGATCTGTTACGTCGAAATCCCGGCGGCCGGAATTTATCTGCTCTGCGGTGCGCCCGCCGACAGCGTCAAGCATTTGCTGCGGCGGGGCATCATCCAGACCACCGAAATGAATGGCGTGACCTACGAGAACGGGCCGAACGCTATCTTGCTATCGGACTCGATGATCCAGAACGGCCATTTGTGCAATCTGGCGGAGTTCCCCATCCTGCAAATGTTGTATCGCCAGGGGATGATGATCCCGAACCATCCCAACAATACCGGCGTCAAGCCCAGGCTGATCGGCACCCCGGAACAGTTGGCGTCGCAACTGCGTTACATCCATCGCGGCAACTACGGGCTCATCTCGGCCGAAGAAATGATAAAGGCCGGTGTGTCGGAGGCCGAGGCCGATGAACTGATGCGCATCAAGCTCAAGTTCGCGTTCGGCCAGATTGCCCGCCCGGAAGTTTTCGTCGATTGCCACGTGCTGGCCGGTGAGCCGATCGACATCGGCAACGGCGTCAGCATCAAGCGGCTGGCACACAATGTGTTCGATATCCGCCATGGCGACGAGTTTGTCGAGGTGGATCTCAATCTCGCGCCGCACACGACCTATCCGTGCCCGTATCCGCTAAGCCATGTCGCGGTGGATCGCCATTACTTTGCCGTGATCCACGCCGGCGACGGCGATGGCTGGGATTTCAACCGCCCGGCCATGGGCAGTGTGCTGATCCATCAAGGCCGCGTCTATCTGATCGATGCCGGCCCGAACATCCACTACAGCCTGGATGCCTTGGGGATCGGCAAGAAGGAAGTCGCCGGTATCTTCCACACGCATTGCCACGATGACCACTTCGCCGGGCTCACCAATCTCCTGCAGTGCGACCGCCCGCTGCAATATTTCGCCACGCCTTTGGTGCGGGCTTCCGTGACGCGCAAGTTCTGCGCGTTGCTGTCGATTCCGGAAAGCGAGTTCGCCAACTACTTCGATATCTGCGATCTGGAGGAGGGCAGGTGGAACGACATCATGGGCCTGGAGGTCAAGCCTACGGTGTCGCCGCATCCGGTGGAAACCACGGTGTTCAATTTCCGCG
Organism: uncultured beta proteobacterium; assembly: GCA_903959855.1. Lineage (GTDB taxonomy): Bacteria > Pseudomonadota > Gammaproteobacteria > Burkholderiales > Rhodocyclaceae > Sulfuritalea. Next base: position 47,513 of record CAJBYR010000292.1, on the reverse strand, counting down.
TGCTGTGGGAGGGCGGTTATCGTACTTACGCCCACCTCGCGGATGTCGCCGCCTTCAAAGTGCTCGATAGCATGGTCACGGCGGACAGTTCGGCGCCCGGCCTCACGCCCGAACGGGTCGAGGCGGTCAAGGCCGCGTATCTGGCGCCGACCGACCTGAAAAAGATCGATATCGGCGGCGGGATGATCCACGGTTGCGCCACGGACTTTGCTACCGATTCGACACCGCGCCTGCTGCTGGCCCATATCTCGCGCGATCTCACCCAGTCCGAGCGGCGCATTGGTTCCGGTGCGCCCTTTGGTACGGTCGATGTGCTGATCCCGGGCGAGCAGAACTTTTTGTTGCGCGATGCCAGCGAACTCCTGAAGAGCTATTTCCCCAGTGTGCCGGTTGAGCGCCTGCACATGTTGCTCAACAATCGTATCGTCACCTTCAATCCCGAGACCATCATGGTCCAGGCCGGCAAGGTGCCGCAGGAAATCTACTTGATGTTGGCGGGCAAGGTCGAGATCCTGACGCAGGACCCGAACAGTGCGCACTTTCTGTTCAGCGGTTCGATGCTGGCCGAGTCGGCGGCTCTCCACAACACGGCCAGTGAAGAGACCTACCGCTCGGTGGGATTCGTTCAGGCGCTGCGCTTGCCGGCCGATCTGTACCGCAATTTCGTCGATCGCTTTTTTTCCAGCGACGAACTGCTCAAAGTACGGAAGGTCGAGGAGCGCCTGCGCCGCACCTTCCTTTTCAGCGACGCGGTGACCAATACGACGCTGTTCCTGTTGGCGAAGAATTGCCACCTCACGCGCCTTCAGGCCGGCCGCCGGTTCAAGGGCGAGGCGAATCAGTTGCATCTGATTGGCAAGGGCCGGCTCGCGCGAGGCAAGGACGAAAAGGCGCCGGTGCTCGGCAAGGGGGAGTTCTGGGGCTACGACAGTCTGTTTGCCGCGATGAATCGGGCGGCTGAGACCCCGGAGCCCGATGTTGATGCACCATTGATTGCGCTGGATAGCTGCGAGGTGTATTCGGTGCCACTGAAGCTGGTGGTGCGGATCCCCGTGGTGCGCTGGAAGCTCTTCGAAGCCTACCGCAATCGCCATCCCTATGCTGCGCCACGGTATCGCGGGACGGCGCGCTAGGCATTCCCCGGCCCTCTGTTCCGGAAGGCGGCGGATTCTCCACCCGGGTTGTGATGATGTGGTGTCAGCCGGCCCCGTTTGACGAGATCACGGTTGCTTCGGGGGCACGTCACGATTTCGAGCGGCTACTGCCGGATCCTGGCGATAGAACAAGCGGAGCTGGTCATAGACGTCGGCATAGTCGGCACGCAGCATCGCCGGGTCCTCAAAAAACGCTTCGCTCGCAACGGCGAAGAACTCCGAAGGTAGTTCCGCGGCGTAAGGATCCAGGGCCGTGTCTTCGCCAGAATCAACACGCCGCCGGAAATCCTCAAAGGCCGTGCCCATTACAGCGGCCCAGCGCTTGCGTGACATGCCTTCGTGCAGCGGTGGCATGCCGTCGGCGTCGCCATTCTTCATGTCCAGCTTGTGCGCGAACTCGTGGATCACCACGTTGACGCCTAGCGTATCGTCGGGGTCGTCGAACCAGGAGATCAGCACCGGGCCACCGTACCAGGCTTCACCCATCACCTGATCGTCGAATTCATGGACCACGCCACCGTCGTCCATGACCTGTCGCGGGATGATGAAGTCGCCGGGATAGACAATGATGCCGACCCAGCCGGAGTACCAATCCAGCCCCAGATGGAGGATGGGCAGGCAGGCCTGGAGAGCGAGCGCCAGCTGGATATGCGGTGTCAGTTCCAGCCCCTGCGCACCGCTCCATTGCTTGCTGGCGATGAATTCGCGGGCCAGGCGGCGCAGCTCGGTACGATCGTCCGGACTGAGGTGATCAAGGAACCAGAATCCGGCTTCGATGGTGTCCCAAAGTTCACCGGGTATGTCGAGACGTTCGGCCTGACGGCCGCGCCACCAGGCGGCGAGACGATGGATCATCGGTGTGCGGAAAGGAGAAACCAGGGCATTGCTTCAATCGGTCGGAATGGCGCCGACGCTTGTGGGAAAGTGCAGTGTGGGCTCAGTTTAGACGATCGATCGATCTCCAGATGTGTCAAGGTCAGGAAGGTGGCGCAGGGCATTCGGGCTGGCATGGGATAATCCGCGTATGGTTTCCATTGTTCATTCCGTAGCCCCCAGCGACTCCGAGGCCGGATCGCTGATGCTTCTGCAGGCGGGCCTGTTGCCTGAGGCACAGGCGCGTGTCGATGCGGCGTTTCAACTCGCACGTGACGCGTACGGTGACCGGGTCCTCGGTACGACGGAACCCGTTTTCCAGCACGCGCTGGGCATGGCACTGATCGCGACGTCGCTTGATCTCGATGTCGATGTTCGCTGTGCCGCTTTGCTGTTTGCTGCGGGCGATCACGTTGCGGATTCGGCCGAAACGTTGAAAGTCGGCTTTGGGGACACGGTGGCCAGCCTGGTCGATGGCCTCAAGCGCCTGGGCAGCCTGCGTCCGCTGACGCGCGCGGCGGCCGGAGCAGGAAGCGGGGAGGGCGTCACCGAGATGAAGGCGCAGACCGAAATCCTGCGCAAGATGCTGCTGGCGATGGTGGATGACATCCGTGTGGTCATGCTGCGCCTGGCAAGCCGTGTGCAATCGCTGCGCTTCCTTGGCAACCGGCCGGGGTTGCTGCGCGACGAAATGGCGCGCGAGAGCCAGCTGATCTACGCACCGCTGGCCAATCGCCTGGGCGTCTGGCAGGTGAAGTGGGAGCTCGAGGACCTTGCCTTCCGCTATCTCGAACCCGAAACCTACAAGCGCATTGCGCGCATGCTTGACGAAAAGCGTTCCGAGCGCGAGGGCTTTATCGAGTCCGCCGTGCGTCGGCTGCAGGAGGAACTGGCGGCTTCCGGAGTTCAGGCCGAGGTGTATGGCCGGCCCAAGCACATCTTCAGTATCTGGAACAAGATGCGCGGCAAGGACATCGACTTCGAGAAAGTCTACGACGTGCGCGCGCTGCGCATCATCGTCGACGAGGTCAAGGACTGCTACACCGCGCTGGGCATCGTGCACCATCTGTGGCAACCGATCCGGGGCGAATTCGACGACTATATTTCGCACCCCAAGGGCAACTACTATCGCTCGCTGCATACGGCGGTGGCGGCCGAAGACGGTCGTTCGCTGGAAGTGCAGATTCGTACCCGTGAGATGCATGAGCACGCGGAACTCGGCGTGGCGGCACATTGGCGCTACAAGGAATCCGGTAAGTCGGTCAAGGCAGGTGGCGACTATGAAGACAAGATTTCCTGGTTGCGCCAGTTGCTGTCGTGGCGGGATGAGATTGCCGATTCCGGCGAATGGGTACAGCAGTTCAAGCGCGCCGCGCTCGATGACACCATCTATGTGCTGACGCCGCAGGACAAGGTCATTGATTTGCCGCGCGGGGCCACGGCGCTGGATTTTGCCTATCGCCTGCATACCGACCTGGGGCACCGTTGTCGTGGTGCCAAGGTCGATGGCCACATGGTTCCCCTGGGGACGCCCTTGCAAAATGGCCAGCGGGTCGAGGTCGTCGCCGTCAAGACCGGAGGACCGTCGCGTGACTGGTTGAATTTGGCACAGGGTTTTCTGGTCACGCCGCGTGCGCGCAGCAAAGTGCGCCAGTGGTTCGCTACCCGGGACGAAGCCGAGATGCTGGCTCAAGGCCGTGCCATCGTGACCAAGGAACTCCAGCGTGAAGGACATTCCCAGGCCAATCTCGACGAACTGGCCGTCAAACTCGGGCTGAAGAGCGCTGATGCGCTGTTCCTTGCTGCCGCGCGCAGTGAGGTGGGGGTGCGCGCCATTGATGTTGCGCTGCGTGGCGCTGAAGCGCCGCCTGAGCCCGAACCCGAGATTCAGACGCACAAGAGCCGTGCCGGCGACAGCCGCATTCTGGTGGTGGGCGTCGATAACCTGATGACGCAGACCGGCAAGTGCTGCAAGCCGATGCCGCCCGATGCCATTACCGGCTTCGTTACGCGCGGCAAGGGCATCTCGATCCATCGTGTTGACTGCATAAATTTCCGCAACATGGCCGCGCGCAATCCTGAGCGTGTCATCACCACCGACTGGGGCGAGCAGGCGGGCGCCGTCTATCCGGTGGATATTGTGGTCGATGCCACCGACCGGCAGGGACTGCTGCGCGATATCTCCGACCTGCTCTCGCGCGAGAAGATCAATGTTACGGCGGTCAAGACGCAGAGTCGCAGCGGTCTGGCGCACATGAGCTTTGTGGTCGAAGTTCCGGCGACGGGAATCCTCATGAGAGTGCTATCCTCGCTCAGAGAGGTTCCCGGCGTGATCCGCGCCGGGCGGGGATGAGGGCACATGCAGTTGAAAGCAGGCAAATGAACTCGGTGGAACGGTCCAGGTGACCAATACCGTTTTGGAACCGCTGCAATCGCACCACTGGATCGCCGCCAACAGCTATCGCGTGCGCATCACCGCGTTTGCGCTGGTCGGCATTCCCATTGCACTGCACATCGTGCCACGCAATCCCGGGGTCCTTTTTTGGGCGCTGTTTCTGCTCCAGTTCTTTGCCTACCCGCACGTGATGCAGTGGCTCAGTCAGCGCGCCCGGGATCGCGAAAAGGCCGAGCACAACAATCTCATCGTCGATTCCCTGGCCAGCGGGGCCTGGGCTGCCGCGCTGGGCTTCCCGCTTTGGATCAGCGTTGCGCTGTTTCTCGCCGCACTGCTCAATCACACGATCACGCTGGGACGAAAGGGCATACTGATCTGTTTCCTGTCGCTATGCAGCGGTGCGCTGGCCTCGACCACGGTGATCGCCTTCCATGTGTCCACCGATACCAATGGCCTGGTGACACTGACCTCGATTGTCGGCCTTGCGGTTTACCTGTCGTTGATGGGAATCGAGTTTTTCAGCTACATCCGACGCCTGCATCAAGTTCAGGATGCGGTGGACGAGCAGAAGCGTACGCTGGAGGTGGCCAACCACGCGCTGCACGAGCAGATCGGCAAAATTCATGACTTGCAGGAAAAGCTGCGTGAGCAGGCCAACCGCGATTCGCTGACGGGCCTGTTCAACCGTCGCTACCTGGAAGGCACGCTGGAGCGCGAACTGGCACGCTGCAAGCGGGAAAACGCGCCGCTGACCATGCTGTTGCTCGATATCGATCATTTCAAGCTGGTGAATGACACCTATGGCCACCCGGCGGGCGACGAGGTGCTGCGCGTCTTTGCCCGCGCCTTGCAGGAAAGCGCTCGCACCGAAGATATCGTTTGCCGCTACGGCGGCGAGGAATTCCTGCTGGTATTGCCGAAGATGCCCTTGCACATCGCGCGCGGCCGTGCCAACCAACTGCTCGAATTGTTCCGCCAGACCACCGTGATGTTCGAGGATAAGCGTATCCCCGTTACCACATCGATCGGCATCGCCGCCGTGCCGGATCACGCTCTCACCGTGGAAAACCTGATCCGCAGCGCCGATCAGGCGCTGTACCGGGCCAAATCCACGGGCCGCAATCGCGCCGTCGCGTTCAACGAGTTCTAGTGTGGGCCGCGTGGGCGGCACGTGTTCCCTGAGTCTCGATGCCGAAGGCGTAGCGATCCACGGCACAGGCAGGTCTCGGGAATTGGCTTCCGTCTTACTTCTTCTTGAACTCCCGATGGCATGACTGGCAGTGGTCATACACCGTCGAGTAGGCGTCGGTCACGCGCTTGAGATCTTTGGCCCGGGCTGCGGTCAGCAAGGCATCGGTCGATCCGAAAAACGCGCCTTGGGCTTGATCGAACTGAGCTTTGTTCGTCCAAACCTCGGGCCTGGCCTTGGTCGGCGGATAGTTGGTGTCCGGAGCAAAATGGCCCCAGGGGCCGTTGCGTTTGCTGATCAGATCCGTGGCCAATGCCTCAAACTTGCCGGCATTGTATTTGCCATCGCGAAGCATGGTTCCCATCGGCTCGAATACCCGCAACATCTCCTTGAAGGCTGTCTGGCGCATCTTCACGGGCTGGCCCGGGCGGGTGTCTTCAACCTGATCGCTGCAGGCTGACAGGCTGATTGCGAGCGCGATCGGGAGAATGAGAGTTACATGCATGTCGTGGGCCGAAAAGGCGGCGCCGACCAGTGGGGGGCAACACTGGCGGGCGCCGGAGGTGGAGCAACAATTTAGCTGAGATTTATTGGATTTGCTGAACGCCCGCCAGCAACCAGCCGCCGTTACCATGGCGCGGCTTGACCAGATGCCAGATTTCATCGACGCTTTCGGCGGGGCCGTTGTCTTCGCGAATCTGTCCGGTGAAGCGGGTGCTGACGACGTAGCGGTTGTCCTCTTCGGCCACGTCGATGACGTCGGCTTCAATCGCGACAACATCCGTTACCTGGGTCTGGCCGGTACGCTCGGCGATGGTCAGCTTGATCTCGGCAAACATCTCAGGGGTGGTGAACTCGCGGATGTCATCCAGATTGCCGGCGTCGTTGGCGGCCTGCAAGCGGATGTAATGCACCTTGGCGTTTCGCACGAATCCGGCCACATCAAAATCCGCCGGAATAGAGGCGGCAGCCGCTGCGCTGCCAGCGATGCTGGTACTGGTCGGGCCGGCTGGCATCGAAACGTCGTAAGTGCGCGTGGCGGAATGATCCGGCTCGACGCGATCGGCGGTGTAGTGGAAGGAGTTCTGTGCGTTGCCGGCCCCGGCACCCGCCAATGCAGGCTGTTGTCCGGCGGCGCGCTTGCGCATGAAAAAGCCGATGGCGGCAATGACGGCGACTGCCAGCAGCGCCATCATCATGAATGAAGCCAGCCCTTCGCCAAATCCAAAGTGCGAGGCCAGTGCTGCAAGGCCAAGACCGGCGGCCAAGCCGGCAATCGGCCCCATCCAGGAGCGGCCGGTTTGTGCGGCGGCACCGGGGGCGGCGGCCGCCGCCGGAGCGGCAGCGGTGGCGGGTGTCGCTTGCTTCGGAACCGTGCCCGCATCGGGTGCCTTGGCCGGTGGTGTCATCTGGCGTTGCATACCGGCTGACTTGCCCGATCCGAGGCGCTTGGCGGCCTCCGCGTCACTGACACCTATGGACAGACCGAGTGCAACAACAATTGCGAGCAGTGAAAGGGATTTCATCGTGGTCTCCTGTTGATATGAGCGTAAACGTCGAGCAGGATAGGGCGTTTAAAAGCAAAAGAAAAACAGAATAATACGTACTGAATGATCCGTAAATACTTACTGTTGTTCTCGTCGGGTTGCATTGGGGCGCAGCTCTGGCAAGTCAGGATCGCTTGGGTTTGACTCGCTTGGTTCCCTTGCCACCGAAGAAATCGTGCTGCGCAAACTGGCAAATCGCCGAAATGATCGGATGGGTCAGTTTTCGTTCGTTGGTAATGGCATAGATTTGCTCTCGGACGACTTCGATGCGGCCGGCCACCTGAACCTGATACTGGTGGATCACATAGTCCTCGATGGCGGTCGGCGCCGCAAAATAGCCTGCGCCTGCCTGTCCGAATGCCATCAGCAGTGCGCTGTCATCGAACTCGCCGACGATGCGCGGGCGCAAGCGCTCTGACTCGAACCAGCGGAGTAGCCGCGAGTGCAAAGCGACATCCGCACCGGGCATCAGGAAGGGCCTGTTCGCCAACACGCCTGGAAAATCACCATCGCGTTGCTTGAGGAGTGCCTGGGACGCAAAGATGCTGACGCCGCTTTCGCCAAGAAAGTGGGCGTAGCCCCGTACATTCAGGTTGTCGGGCATGGGACGATCGGCGATCACCATGTCGAGGCGGTGCACTGCCATATCCCCCAACAAGGACGTGAGTCGCCCCTCGCGGCAGATGAGTTTGATGGGGTCGCTGCCGCCAAGCGAGGGTTCCACCAGCCGATAGGCCACCATCTTCGGTACCGAGTCCGCAATACCGACCCGAAACGGCGTGCTCTGGGGCAGGGCGTCCTCATGCAAGGACTCGAGCAGTTCGTTGCCCAGCGTGAAAATTTGCTCAGCATAGCTCAGCATTTTCTGACCCGTCTCGGTCAGCTCAAGCCCCCGTCCAACGCGACGGAACAGTTCGACGCCGAGGGCATCCTCGAACTCGCTCAACTGCCCACTGATTGACTGGGGTGTGAGGTGCAGTTGTTCGCTGGCCCTGGCGATGCTGCCTGATTTGGCAACCATCCAGAAATACCGCAGATGTTTGAAATTCAGTCCCGCCATGGTGGTGGCCCCGGAAGGCAAGGATACGCGCCATCGCCGCGTTCGTGATCAAGGGATTCCAGCATGGTGCATGACCGGACTGATGCAGCGTATGCAGTCACACGACGCGTGCCGCCAGATGGCCGAGATTCAGCAGGGGCAGCGCGGCGCGCAGGCGTTCCGGATGCGCCGACGCGTGCAGGTGCAGACGCCCGCTGCCATGTGGCAGATGCCCCGCAAGGCGCCGTGCCTGGCGGGCCACGGCGTCGGCGACATCGACCAGTTGCGCGCGTTTGCCGACGGCCTGCGTGAGCAGCGGCGCGAGAAAACTGTAATGCGTGCATCCGAGCACAAAGCGATCAACGCCCTTGGCCAGCAGCGTCTCAACGCGGGTCTGAATGTCATCGGCCAGCGCCGGATCATCGAGTTGCAACATTTCTACGTGGGTGGCCCAGCCGGGGCAAGGCTCGATCAGCACCTCAACGCCATCAGCATGGTCGCGGATCAGTTTGTGCAACCGCGTGCTCTTTGCCGTGCTCTCGGTCGCCAGAACAACGATGCGCCGGCTTTGCGATTCCTGCGCGGCAGGCTTGATCCCGGGCTCGACACCAACTATCGGAATTTGCGGGTGGCGGGTGCGCAGGGCTTGTACCGCGGCGGCGGTGGCCGTATTGCAAGCCACCACGATCAAGTCGCAGCCCATGCCGGCAAGTTCCCCGCCGATGGCGAGTACTCGGCGCTGGATCTGCTCGTCGCTCTTGTTGCCGTAGGGAACGTGGGCCGTGTCGGCGAAATAATGGAAATCCGCCTGCGGCAGAGCCTCGACCAGTGCGGCCAGTACCGACAAGCCGCCCAGGCCGGAGTCGAACACGCCGATCATGGATGCGTCACGACGGGGACGTCCTTATACAGGGTGTCACGTGGCGTTCGACGTTGCCCTCAGGGCAGATGGCCACGGTCGGGGCCATCTGCCGCTCGGGAGCTATTTGCCGAGCGGCTTGGACTGGACGGCCATAAAGATGACGGCAGCACGCAGGTCGGCATCGCTCAGGTTGGCCATTCCGGCGCGTGCCGGCATGGCATTGTGGCCGCTGATGGCGGAACTGACGAGGCCATCGACGCCGTTTTTCAGGCGCGGGCTCCAGTCTTCCATGTGACCAATTCTCGGGGCGCCGTCCTTGCCGGTGGTATGGCATTCGCTACACCTCGCCTTGACCAGATTGCCTCCGGCAATCTGGCTGGGGGAACTGTAGGGCTTGTCAGGGTCGACGGCTTTCCCGCCGCTGACCATATAGGCCACGGCACGGCTCACTTCGAGGTCGGATAGCGCGGCGTTGCCACCGTGGGCAGGCATCTTGCGCACGCCGGTGATGGCATTTCTGGTGATGACGCCCAAACCGACGGACGCACGCTTGGACCATTCTGCCTGATCGCCGATCCTGGGTGCTCCGTCCTTGCCGGTTTCATGGCAGCCTACACACACCGTTTCCACCACCACTTTGCCGCTGCGTGCCTTTTCGGGGGCGGCGGTTGAGGGCAGGGTATAAAGCATCGCCGGCACCGCAATGACGAGTGCCGACAGACGCAAGAATTGGTTTCGATTCCTCATAGGAACGTTCATTTTTATCTCCCGGATATTTCCTAAAACGCGCCGCCGATCCCCCTGATTTGCCTGCAACGCAGCCTGCAAAACTTTACTCCATGCAACCTTGCTGTGGTTAACAACAACTACTTCCTGCGGCTTGATGATTCCGATGCAGTTCCCCTATCTGACGGGCAAAGGCGTCGACCTGGCGCCAGTCAGTGAATTCAACCACCGTCGAGGGGTCGGTCGGGCCCTTGGTGAGTGCCATGATGAGACGGATCATCATCCGGTCGAGGAACCCGTAGCGCGGATAGTCCAGCTTTCCGGCAAATACCTCCACAAGCATAGGGCGCCAGGCGATCTGGCGCAAAAACTTCTTCATGTAAGGGTTGGTCTCAGGCCGGTTCTTTTCCGGCTTTCTGGCGACGATGTTGACCGAAAAAAAGGCACTCGGCATTCTCTCCAGCGCGCGTTGGTGGCGGGCGATGAAATCCGGGACATGCGGGCTGTGCTTGCCGTAGCGAATGCTGGCGCCGATCACTACGGTGTTGAATGACGCCAGGTCGGCACCGTCGAAAGCGGCAAGGGGGTGCAGCGCAAGCTCGTGATCCTGCCGGGCGAGCGCCTGCCGCAGGCGCTCGCAAATCTTTATGGTGTGGCCGTCAGTCGATGAATGAAGTATGAGTATCCTGGCCATTCAACGGTCGATCAGGCGACCTTGACCGGAATCTTGCCGATCTTTGTCTGCCACTCCTTCGGCCCGGTGATGTGCACCGAGGTGCCGAGCGAGTCGACGGCGACGGTGACCGGCATGTCCTTGACGTCGAACTCGTAGATGGCTTCCATGCCCAGGTCCGCGAAGCCGACGACCTTGGCCGACTGGATGGCTTTGGCCACCAGGTAGGCGGCGCCACCTACGGCCATGAGGTAGGCCGACTTGTTGTCCTTGATCGCCTCGATCGCGGTGGGACCGCGTTCGGACTTGCCGATCATCGAGATCAGGCCCGTCTTTTCCAGCATCATGCGGGTGAACTTGTCCATGCGCGTGGCGGTGGTGGGGCCGGCCGGTCCAACGACTTCGTCCCTGACCGGATCGACCGGGCCGACGTAGTAGATCACCCGGTTGGTGAAATCAACCGGGAGTTTTTCACCTTTCGCCAGCATGTCGGCGATGCGCTTGTGGGCGGCGTCGCGACCGGTCAGCATCTTGCCGTTGAGCAGGAGCTTTTGCCCCGGCTTCCAGGCGGCGACCTGGTCCTTGGTGAGGCTGTTGAGATCGGCGCGGGTGGCGGTGGCGGCATCGGCCTGCCAGGTGACCTTGGGCCAGTCTTCAAGGCTCGGCGGGGTCAGCTTCGCCGGGCCCGAGCCGTCGAGGTGAAAATGCACATGGCGGGTGGCGGCACAGTTGGGGATCAGCGCCACCGGCAGGTTGGCGGCGTGGGTCGGGTAGTCGAGTACCTTGACGTCAAGCACGGTAGTCAAGCCGCCCAGTCCCTGCGCGCCGATGCCCAGCGCGTTGATCTTCTCGTGCAGTTCGAGGCGCAGTTCTTCGGCGCGCGTTTTTGCTCCACGAGCTTTCAACTCATGGATGTCGACCGGCGCCATGATGGCTTCCTTGGCCAGCAGCATGGCCTTTTCCGGCGTGCCGCCGATGCCGACTCCCAGGATGCCGGGCGGGCACCAGCCGGCGCCCATGGTCGGTATTGTCTTGAGGATCCATTCGACCAGGTCATCCGAAGGATTGAGCATGGCGAACTTGGCTTTGGCTTCGGAGCCGCCGCCCTTGGCCGCGCAGATGACCTCAACGTGGTCGCCGGGGACGATCTCATAATGCACCACGGCCGGGGTGTTGTCCTTGGTGTTCTTGCGGGTGCCGGCCGGGTCGGCCAGCACCGAGGCGCGCAGCGGGTTATCAACATTGCCATAGGCGCGACGCACGCCTTCGTTGACCATCTCCTGCACCGAGAGCTTGGCGTCCCAGCGTACGTTCATGCCGACCTTGAGGAATACCAGCGCAATACCCGTGTCCTGGCAGATCGGGCGATGGCCTTCGGCCGACATGCGGCTGTTGGTCAGGATCTGCGCGATGGCATCCTTGGCTGCCGGTGACTCCTCGCGCTCATAGGCTGCGCCCAGCGCCGTGATGTAGTCCAGCGGATGGTAGTAGCTGATGAACTGGAAGGCGTCGGCGATGGACTGGATGAAATCTTCCTGGCGGATGGGGGCAGGCATGGCGGGGCTCCGGTTTTGGGGTGGTTTCAGTGTTTGGTCTGGTGACTGATGACGAGGGTCTGCATCATCATCTTGTCGGTCCAGGCGATGGCCAGGGCCGAGAACAGGAAAGAGACGTGGATGATGATCTGGGCGATGATCACGCGGTCCTCGACCTGAGGGGCATTGATGAAGGTGCGCAGCAGGTGGATCGAAGAGATGCTGATCAGGGCTACGGCGAGCTTGACCTTGAGCACACCGGCATTGACGTGGGACAGCCATTCCGGCTGATCCGGGTTGCCGTCGAGGTCAAGTTTGGATACAAAGGTCTCGTAGCCACCGATGATTACCATCACCAGCAGGTTGGCGATCATGACCACGTCGATCAGGCCCAGCACGATCAGCATGACCTCGTTCTCGCTGAGGCTACCGGCCTTGGACACCAGGTGGGCCAGTTCGTGCATGAAATGGTACACATAGACGCCTTGGGCGGCGATCAGACCCAGGTAGAGCGGGGCCTGTAGCCAGCGGCTCCCAAAAATGAAGGCTTCCATCGGTTTGATGATGCGGTGCATGGCGTCGGGACTCTATGGTGCGGGGCCGCAATCTTACCGCAGGCGGTGCGTCAACTCGTGCCGGGCAAGCGTGGCGCGATCCTGCGTAAGTCCTATGTAAGACTCTTTCGCTTTAATCCGCAAGCACTTAAAATGGTCGATTGCAGTGGCTGTCCGCTGACGGGTCGGCAGAAGCAGGCGCATCCTTCGGTAGTCCCGCAAACCCAGGTCCGGCGGCAGTGCCTTCGGACCCGAGGAGAGAATTTTGTTCCGGACCATGTCCGGTAATCTGTGAGAGGAGAGGTTTCAATGTCCGCAATCGAATCAGTATCCAATGAAACTCGCGTATTCCCCCCGTCCGACGCAGTGGTCAAGAAGGCCACGATTTCCGGCATGGCCGCCTATGAGGCGCTGTGCAAGGAAGCGGATCAGGACTACGCCGGTTACTGGGCCCGTCTGGCCCGCGAGCACGTGACCTGGAAGGAGCCCTTCACCCAGTCGCTGGATGAATCCGGTGCCCCTTTCTACAAGTGGTTTGCCGACGGCAAGCTGAACGTCTCTTACAACTGCCTCGACCGCAACGTCGAAGCCGGCCTCGGCGACAAGGTCGCGATCATTTTCGAAGCCGACGGCGGCCAGTCCACCAAGATCACCTACAAGGAACTTCTGGCCAAGGTCGCGACCTTCGCCAACGCGCTCAAGGCCAAGGGCATCAAGAAGGGCGACCGCGTCCTGATCTACATGCCGATGTCGGTTGAGGGTGTCGTCGCCATGCAGGCCTGCGCCCGCATCGGCGCGATTCACTCCGTAGTGTTCGGCGGCTTCTCCGCCAAGTCGGTGCAGGAGCGCATCCAGGATGCCGGCGCTGTTGCCGTCATCACCTCGGACGAGCAGTGCCGCGGCGGCAAGAATATTCCGCTCAAGCCCGCGGTCGACGAGGGCATCGCCATGGGCGGCTGCGAGTCGATCCATTCGGTGATCGTCTTCAAGCGCACCGGCGGCACCTGCAACATGGTCGCCGGCCGCGACACCTGGTGGGATGACGCCTGCGCCGGCCAGTCCGACGTTTGCGAACCCGAGTGGGTCGATGCCGAGCATCCCCTGTTCCTGCTTTACACCTCGGGTTCCACCGGCAAGCCGAAGGGTGTCCAGCACAGTTCGGGCGGCTATCTGCTGCACGCGATCCTGACCATGAAGTGGACCTTCGACATCAAGCCGGACGACATCTTCTGGTGCACGGCCGACATCGGCTGGGTAACGGGTCACACCTACATCACCTACGGCCCGCTGGCCTGCGGCGCCACCGAGATCGTCTTCGAAGGCGTGCCCACCTATCCGGACGCCGGCCGTTTCTGGAAAACCATCCAGGCACACAAGGTCAGCATTTTCTACACCGCGCCGACGGCGATCCGTTCGCTGATCAAGTCCGGCGAAAACACCCCGACGACGCATCCGAAGAACTACGATCTGACCTCGCTGCGCATCCTCGGTTCCGTCGGCGAGCCGATTAATCCCGAAGCCTGGATGTGGTACTACGACAATGTCGGCGGCAGCCGTTGCCCGATCGTCGATACCTTCTGGCAGACGGAAACCGGCGGCCACATGATCACTCCGCTGCCCGGCGTCACGCCGCTGGTCCCCGGCTCCTGCACGCTGCCTTTCCCGGGCATCCAGGCCGCCATCGTCGACGAGACCGGTGCTGACGTACCCTGGGGCAACGGTGGTTTCCTCGTCGTCAAGAAGCCCTGGCCCTCGATGATCCGCAACATCTGGGGCGACCCGGAGCGCTTCAAAAAGTCCTACTACCCCGTCGACTTCAGCGGCAAGCTGTATCTCGCCGGTGACGGCGCGGTGCGTGATGCTAAGACCGGCAACTTCACCATCATGGGCCGCATCGACGACGTGCTCAACGTTTCCGGCCACCGCATGGGCACCATGGAAATCGAATCGGCGCTGGTCTCCAACCCGCTGGTGGCGGAAGCCGCCGTGGTCGGCCGTCCCGACGACCTGACCGGCGAAGCCATCTGTGCCTTCGTGGTGCTCAAGCAATCCCGCCCGAGCGCCGAGGAAGCCAAGAAGATCGCTGCTGAACTGCGCAACTGGGTCGGCAAGGAAATCGGCCCGATCGCCAAGCCCAAGGACATCCGTTTCGGCGAGAACCTGCCCAAGACGCGTTCCGGCAAGATCATGCGCCGCCTGCTGCGCAGCCTGGCGAAGAACGAAGAGGTTACGCAGGACATCTCGACGCTTGAGAACCCGCAGATCCTGGATCAGCTCAAGCAAAACGCCTGATTGCTGCAACAGCCTGTGAAAACGCCGGTCTTCGGGCCGGCGTTTTTTTTATGGTGTGCCCAGCAGGGACGGTAGCCCTTTGTGGGATGAGGCAAGCGCAAAAGGTCCGCGACAGGTACCATGCGATGAAAACAAGGGGGAGATGAAAAGATGATCCGCACCCGCCTGACGTCGCAGCGCCTGGCCTTCCTGTTTCTGCTCGGCTGCTTCTTTTTCAACTATCCGGTACTGTCCATCTTCAACAAGGGCGGCAGCATATTCGGCTTCCCGCCGCTGTATGCCTGGCTCATGGTGTCCTGGCTGACGCTGATCGGCTTGCTGGCCCTGGTCGTGGAAAGGAAGCACGACTGATGCTTCAGGGCTGGGTTGTTGTCCTGGCGTCCTTCCTGTATCTCGGGGTGCTGTTCGCCATCGCCTGGTATGCGGATCGGCGTGCCGACCTCGGACGTTCGCTGATTGCGAATCCGGCGGTGTATGCGCTGTCCCTTGGCGTGTATTGCACCACCTGGACTTTCTACGGCAGCGTTGGACGCGCGGCGGCCAGCGGCATCGGTTTCCTGCCTATCTACCTGGGGCCGACGCTGCTCTTTGCCCTGGCCGGTTTCATTCTCTTCAAGATGATCCGGGTGGCCAAGGTGAACCGCATCACCTCGATTGCGGACTTCGTTGCCTCGCGCTACGGCAAGAGCCAACTGCTCGGCGGCCTGGTCACGGTGATCGCGGTGGTCGGCGTGATTCCCTACATTGCACTGCAGTTGAAGGCGGTGTCGAACAGCTTCTCGATCCTGTCGAGCTATCCCGAAATCATCATGCCGGCGGCGGCCGGCGCGGTGCCGATACTGCAGGACAGCGCGCTCTACGTGGCAATGATCCTGGCGGCGTTCACCATTCTCTTCGGCACCCGGCATCTGGATGCCACTGAGCGTCACGAAGGCATGGTGGCGGCAATTGCAGTCGAATCCCTGGTCAAGCTCGGCGCCTTCCTGGCGGTGGGTGTGTTCGTGGTCTGGGGCCTGCATGACGGCGTTGCCGATATCTTTGCGCGCGCGGCAGCCATGCCCGACGTGGCGCGCCGTCTTGCCAGCGCCGACACGCCGGCAGCCTACGGCACCTGGGGAACGCTGATCTTCCTCTCGATGTTTGCGTCGCTCCTGCTGCCGCGTCAATTTCAGATCGCCGTGGTGGAGAACGTCGATGAGAGCCACCTGCGCCGCGCTGTCTGGATGTTTCCGCTCTACCTGTTCCTGATCAACATCTTCGTGCTGCCCGTGGCGCTGGCCGGCCTGCTGCACTTCAAGGCCGGCGGGGTGGATGCCGATACCTTCGTGCTGACGCTGCCGATGGCGCACCAGCAGGAAGCGCTGGCACTGTTCGTCTTCATCGGTGGTCTGTCGGCGGCCACCGGCATGGTCATCGTCGAGACCATTGCGCTATCGACCATGGTCTGCAACGACCTGGTGATGCCGCTGCTGCTGCGCATGCCCTGGCTGGGGCTTGCCGCCAAGGCCGACCTTTCCGGCCTGCTGCTGGAAATCCGGCGCTGGGCCATCGCCATCATCCTCGGCCTGGGCTACCTGTACTTTCGTGTTGCCGGCGAGGCCTATGCACTGGTTTCGATCGGACTGATTTCCTTTGCGGCTGTGGCCCAATTCGCCCCGGTGGTGATCGGCGGCCTGTTCTGGAAGGGCGGCACGCGTGATGGCGCCCTGGCGGGATTGGCGGCCGGCTTCGTGCTCTGGGCCTACACGCTGCTGTTGCCCTCCTTTGCCAAGTCGGGATGGCTGCCCGACGGTTTCATCGCCCATGGCCTGTTTGGCGTCGAACTGCTGCGCCCGCAGCACCTGTTCGGATTGACCGGCCTCGACGAGATCACGCATTGCCTGGTCTGGAGCCTGCTCGCCAACCTTGGCTTCTATATCGGTATCTCGATTCAGCGGGTACCGAACGTGCGGGAGGCGCGGCAGGCCACACTTTTTGTCGGCGGCAACGAGGCGGCAGGGCATTCCGGCTGGAGTGCCAGTGCCGGCGTTGCCGACCTGCTGCCACTGGCCAGCCGCTTCCTCGGCCGCGAGCGTGCCGAGGAAGCCTTTCTGCGCCATGCCAGGCAGCGTGGCCTGAATTCGGTAAAGGAACTGCCGGCTGACACACGGCTGGTCAATTTCGCCGAGAACCTGCTCACCGGCGCCATTGGTTCGGCGTCGGCGCGCGCCATGGTGGCGTCAGTGGTCAGCGAAGAGCCCTTGGGCATCGACGAGGTGATGAACATCCTCGACGAGGCATCGCAGGTGCGCGCCTATTCGCGCGAGTTGGAGCAGAAGTCGCGCGAGCTTACACGCGCCACGGCCGAGTTGCGCGATGCCAACGAGCGCCTGCGCGAGCTCGACCGGATGAAGGACGATTTCATTTCCACCGTGACCCACGAGCTGCGCACGCCGCTGACCTCGATTCGCGCGTTTTCCGAAATGCTGCACGAGGATCCGAAAACCGATCTGGAACAGCGCACCAAGTTTCTCGGCATCATCGTCAGCGAAACCGTGCGCCTGTCGCGCCTGATCAACCAGATCCTCGACCTCGCCAAGCTCGAATCCGGCCGCGCCGAATGGACGGTGACAGCGATCGATGTCGACGAGGTGATCCACGAGGCGGCGGATTCGCTGACGGTGCTGTTTGCCGAAAAACGCGTCACGCTGGATCTGGCCGGGTTACAGACGGGACTCACGGTGATGGCCGACCGCGACCGCCTGATGCAGGTCATGGTGAATTTGCTGTCGAACGCGCTGAAGTTCGTGCCTACCGATAGCGGCAGGGTGAGAGTCGGCGCTGACGGTACGGCGAATGAGGTGCGTGTCAGCGTCAGCGACAACGGCCCCGGCATAGCCGCCGCTGATCAAGAGCTGATTTTCGACAAGTTTCGCCAGGGTTCGGGCGGAACCGACGTGCTTACCGACAAGCCGCAGGGCACCGGCCTGGGCCTGCCCATCAGCCGCCAGATCATCGAATACTTCAACGGCCGCCTTTGGGTTGAAAGCTCGCCTGGCGCAGGCGCGCGCTTCCTGTTTACCCTGCCCCGTCAGGCGGGTGATAATGGGAAAAATTCCTAAGGGGGGAGCTAGTGGCGCATCGCATACTGATTGTTGATGACGAACCGAATATCGTCATATCGCTTGAGTATCTGCTGAAGAAAGAAGGCTTCGACGTCACGGTGGCCACCGATGGCGACGCCGCCTTGCATAAGGCTACCGAGTTCCGTCCGCACCTGATGCTGCTCGATGTCATGATGCCGAAGAAATCGGGCTTCGAGGTCTGCGAGTTGCTGCGCGCGGATGCGACAATGGCCGATCTCAAGATCATCATGCTGACGGCCAAGGGCCGCGAGACCGAAGTCACGAAGGGGTTGGCATTGGGCGCCAACGCCTACATCACCAAGCCGTTTTCCACCAAGGATTTGGTCGCGCAGATCAAGACGTTGCTGGCATGAACGCCAAGACGCGTTTCGGGCTCGCCGTGGCGGCGCTCGGGCTGCTGATGACGGGACCTTTCCTGATGACCGTGGGGATACTCTGGGCCGACCTTGGCCCCGATGAGCGTGCCGGGTTCATCCTCGCCATGGACCGCTGGCTACCCATCGGTGGCTTCATCACACTCATCGCCTTGTTCCTCGGCCTGCAGCTCTTGCGCGCCCTGTTCCAGCAGTATGTCCATGGCCTGCTGCGCATGTCGGAGACCTTGCGCCTGATGCTAGGTGCCAACCGCGGTTTCCGGGTTTCGCTGGACGGGCCGCCGGAGGTTCGCGAACTCGCCCGTGCGGCCAATGACCTGGCCCAACAGCGCAACGAACTGCTCGATGATGTCGAGGCGCAAATCCGTGTGGCCAAGGCCACGGTCGAGGAGGAAAAGAACCGGCTCGCCGCACTGATGTCGGAACTGGCGCAGGGCGTGGTGGTCTGCAACCTCGATGGCCGCATCCTGCTCTACAACAGTCGTGCCCGCCTGCAATTCAAGGCCCTGGCGCAAGGGCCGACATCAATGAGCGGTGGCGCCCTGATCGGCCTGGGGCGTTCGATCTTTTCCATCCTCGAGCGCGGCCAGATCACACACTCGCTGGAGAACATCCAGCAGCGCCTGCGCAAGGGCAGCGCCGAACCGACCGCCAACTTCATCACCACCACGCGTGGCGGCCAGTTGCTCAGGGCACAGATGGCGCCGGTGCTGGGGCGGTCCGATGCCGCCAAGGCGGAGGGCGAGGGAGATGGCGGACCGACGCTGGACAGGGTCAATCCCCTGGGTGCCGAACAGCATGTCACCGGCTACGTCCTGACCATCGAAAACATCACCCGCAATTTCGAACGCGAGGCCGAACGCGACCAGGCCTTGCAGACCTTGACCGACGGCAACCGTGCCGCGCTGGGCAACATCCGCGCCGCCGTCGAGACGCTGCTCGATTCACCGGAGATGGAGGCGGAAATCCGTGAGCGCTTCATGCGCGTGATTTCCGACGAGGCCTCGGCCATGAGTTCGCGCCTGAATGCGACCATGAACCGCTTTGCCGATTCGCTGAAAACGCGTTGGCCCCTGGAAGACGTGCTGGCGATCGACATCCTCTCGGCGGCGGCGCGGCGCATCGAGGACAAGCTGAAGCTGCCGATCAAGCACGAAGAGGAGGATGCGAGCCTGTGGATGCGCGTTGACAGTTTCTCGCTGATCCAGGCCATTACCTTCCTCGCCTCGCGCCTGCAGGACCACTACGAGATCCGCGAACTGCGCTTGCGCCTCGCTGCCGAGGGCAAGATGGTATTCGTGGACCTGATCTGGTCGGGCACCACGGTGTCCTCGGAGACCCTCTACACCTGGGAATTGGAGCCGATGAACGTTGGCAACGAATCCAGTCCGCTGACCTTGCGCGACGTGGTCGAGCGCCATGGCGGCGAGATCTGGTACCAGCGCGAGAAAGCCGCGCACCGGGCGTTTTTCCGCATTGTGCTGCCGGCGGCGACGACGCCGGATGCGCCGGTGGCGGACCAGGCCCAGCACCTGCACAGCGACAGCCGTCCCGAGTATTACGACTTCGATCTCTTTGCCGCGCGCGATGCCGAAGGTGCGGGCATCGATCTCGACCGCAAGCTGACCGAACTGGCCTACTCGGTGTTCGACACCGAGACCACCGGCCTGCAGCCTTCGCAGGGTGACGAGATCATCCAGATGGGTGCCGTGCGCATTGTCAACAACCGCCTGCTGCGCCAGGAGATCTTCGATCAGTTGGTCGATCCGCGGGTTCCGCTGAAACCCGAGGGCATTCCGATCCACGGCATCACCGAGGCCATGATTGCCGGCCAGCCGCAGCTCGACGTGGTGCTGCCGGCTTTCCACGAGTTTTGCCACGAGACGGTGCTGGTGGCGCACAACGCCGCCTTCGACATGCGCTTCTTCCAGTTGAAGGAGGATAGCCTTGGTATCAAATTCACCCAGCCGGTGCTCGACACCCTGCTGCTGTCGGCGGTGATCCATCCCAACCAGGAATCGCACAAGCTGGAGCTGATCGCCGAGCGCCTGGGGATCAACGTCATCGGCCGCCATACGGCACTGGGTGACGCCTTCGTCACCGGCGAGGTCTTCCTCAAGATGGTCCCCCTGCTTGCCGACATGGGCATCGTCACGCTGCGCCAGGCGCTGGAAGCGGCGCAGAAGACCTATTTCGCGCGCATTCAGTATTGACTGCGGTCACTTCGCCATGAGCGAGCATGAGATCCTGCCGCAAAGCTCGGCTATCGCCGCCTGTGAGGCGCGCATTGCCGGCGCGGTGGATGTCGCATCCCTGGCGCACTGCGCTGGTCAGGCACGTGAGCTGGCGCTGGCCTTGCATGCCGCCGAGGCCGGACCGGCCCTGGTGACCGGGGTGCTCTCGCGGCTCAATGACGCGATCACGCAACGCATTCTGGTCGTGCTTCAATCCCGTTATCGCCTGCCGCCGGCCCGCTGGTGCTGGCTGGGGCTGGGCTCGGAGGGGAGGCTTGAGCAGACGCTCGCCACCGACCAGGACAATGGCCTGGTCTTTTCCGCCAGCGATGACGGCGAGGCCCGTGACCTGCGCGAGCTGTTTCTGCCGTTTGCCCGCGCGGTGAACCAGGCGCTCGCCGATTGCGGCTTTCCGCTGTGCGATGGCGAAATCATGGGCGGGAATCCGCGCTGGTGTCTTTCGCAGTCGGAGTGGCTGGAGAGCTTCACGACCTGGGTGCGCACGCCCGAACCGGAGGCTTTGCTGAACGCATCGATATTCTTTGATTTCCGGCCGCTGGCGGGTGATTCCGCGTTGGCAACCGACCTGCGCCGCGAACTGGCAAAGCTGACCTACGGCAATGAGATCTTCCTGCGCATGATGACGGCGAATGCGCTGGCCGCCGCCCCCCCGCTGGGTCGGCTGCGCGATTTCGTCACCGTGCCGGAGTCGGGCGGCACCGTTGACCTGAAAAAGTTCGGCTCGCGCATTTTTGTCGATGCGGCGCGTATTTTTGCGCTGGGCAGCGGTTCCGCCGAGACGGCAACCGCGCCGCGGCTGCGCCGCGCGGCCGGAGATGGGATAATCCCGCCAGCCGATGCCGAAGCGGCGGCCCACGCCTTTCACGCCCTGCAAGGCATACGTCTGGCGGCCCAGGCTTCCGCCGTTGTGGCGGGTGCGGCACCCGGCAACCAGATCGACCCCGACAGCCTCAATGAATTCGACCGCCGCCTCCTGCTTGAAACCCTGCGCCAGGCGCGCAGCCTGCAGCAGCGGCTGAAGACCCGTTTCCAAATCGATAGCTAGGAATCACCATGAGTACCGAATCACGCGAGGAAATTCTCGCCTTCCTGCGTTGCCATCCTCCCTTCAAGGACATGGGCGCGTTTGCCCTCGATGCGCTGGCTTCCGCACTGAAGCCGGTTACCGTCGCCGATGGCGGCCATATCCTGACGCCGGACGACATGCCGCCGGATTTGTACATCATTTCGTCGGGCACGGTGCAGGTGCGTCAGGTTGGTGACGTCACCCTGATCGATCCACCGCTATATAACCTTGAAGTCGGGCAGAGCTTTCCGCTGGCGGCGACGGCGGCGCGGCGGCCGGCCATCAATGTCTATAGCGCGGTCGGTGAGGTCAGGTGTTGGCGTCTGGCCAGCGCCGACTTTGCCGCGCTCTTGCTGTCGAGCTGCGAGTTCAATCGCTTCGTGCTCGACCATGTGGCCGGCCTGCTGCATGAGGCCCGCCGCCAGATCGAGATCCAGTTCGGCCAGCGCAATGCCGACCAGCAGACCATGAATGCCCAGCTTACGGTGTTTGTGCGTCCGAGCGTGATCCGCATTGCGCCGTCGACGCCGATTGCCGTTGCCATGGAAACCATGGTCAAGTCCAAGGTCGGTTCGGTGATCATCGCCGATGCCGATGGCAAGCCCGCGGGCATCTTCACCCAAAGCGACGCCTTGCGCCGCGTGGTGATCCCCGGACATGCGGTCACCGCGCCGGTCGCCGAGGTGATGACCGCGCCGCCGGCCACCATCTCCTCGCATGCCACGGCCTACGATGCGATGCTGGCGATGGCCATGCATCGCATCCGCCATCTGGTTATCGTCGATGCGGATGGCAAGTTGGCCGGCGTGGTTTCCGAACGCGACCTGTTCGCCATGCAGCGCATCGGCCTGCGCAACGTGCGCAAGGTGATCGAGGGCGCCGCAAACATGGACGAACTCGCCCGCGCCGCCAGCGATGTGCGTCGCCTGTGCCTCAACATGCTCGCCCAGGGCGTCAATGCGGAGAAACTGACCCAGTTTATTTCCGGGCTGAACGACAGCCTGACCCGCCGCGTGATCGAGCTTTGCCTGGATCACCATGATTTCGACGGCTTGCACTGGTCATGGCTGGCTTTCGGCTCCGAGGGCCGGGATGAGCAGACCTTCAGCACCGATCAGGACAACGGAATCATTTTTGCCTGTCCCGGCGGTAGCGACTGCGACGCCCTGCGTCAGCGCTTTCTGGCTTTCGCCAAGGATGTCAACGAAGGGCTCGCGCGTTGCGGCTTCCCCCTGTGCAAGGGCAACATCATGGCCAGCAATCCGTCCTGGTGCCTGTCGCAGGAGGAGTGGCGCGACTGCTTCTCGAAGTGGATCCGCTCAGGGGACCCCGAGGCCTTGCTCAACGCCACGATCTTCTTTGACTTCCGGCCCCTGTTCGGCGACGACGCACTGGCGCGCGAGCTGCGGCAGTGGTTGTTGTCGCAGACGGCGGATTCCAAGATGTTCCTGCGTTTCATGGCCGAGAACGCCGTCAAGGCGACGCCACCGCTGGGCATGATCCGCGACTTCACCTTTGACAATAATGCCGACTTCCCGCACACCCTGGACCTCAAGGCCTTCGGTACGCGTCCCTTTGTCGATGCGGCGCGCATCATCGCGCTGGCGCACAACATACCGCACAGCAGCACGGTCGAGCGATTGCGCAGCGCGTCGGCGCAGCAGCTTCTGGGCGGAGATGACATCAATGCGGTGATCGAGGGATTTTTCATCATCCAGCAATTGCGCCTGCGCAACCAGCGCGCCGGTACCGCCCCCGGGGGCGAGAATCGCATCGACCCGGACAAGCTCAACGAGCTCGATCGTCAAATGTTGAAGGAAGCCTTCAAGCAGGCGAAACGCCTGCAGTCGCGCTTGCAGCTTGAATACCGGCTCTGAGGCCTCGATCCCGCTGCACTTGCCGCTGCGTCGTGGCGAGCGGCGGCTGCGCATCGCGCTGGTTGGGCTACCGGGGGGTGGCAAAACCACCCTGTTTGATGCCGTGTCCAGCGCCGCGCCGCAGAGCGGCGAGCTGACCGGCACGGCGCGGGTCTATCGCGAATGTACCGTGCAGATCGGCCTGGACGAAGCCAGCCTGGTCGAACTGCCTGACGTGCAATCCTTCCAGCACCTGACGGGTGATGATCTCGTTGCGCTCAAGTACCTGTTGTGGGGCGATGAGCGTCCGGCGGTGTCCCGGCATGAGCCGACCGCGCCGCCGGTGCCGTTTTCGCCGCCCGACCTCATTATTCAGGTGGTCGATGCCAGCCGCCTGCAGTCGCACCTCGAACTGACGCTGGAGCTTTGCCGCCTTGGCCGGCCCGTGGTGATGGCGCTGAACAAGATGGATGAGGCGCTTAAGACGGGCCTGCAAATCAACCTCAAGGCCCTTGAACAGTCGCTGCGCCTGCCGGTGGTGCCGACCGTGGCGCTGATGGGGCAGGGCTTGCCGCAACTCTTCGGGTGGGCGGCGGCGAGTGCGCGCAATGCCAGTTGCCCGTTGCCGCAGCCCGCCAGCCCGCATATTGCGAAAAGCCTGGAGCCGCTTTCCGCGGCGCTGAATCGGGAAGATGTGCATGCGGCCTTTCGCGTGCCGCACGAATGGCTGTTGCTCCAATTTGCCGGTGCCGACGGGTTCATCGAACGCGAACTGAACGAGCACTTCCCGCAATTGCTGCCGGAACTGCTGGCGCTGCGTGATGTGGCCAGCATCGAACTACCACGCCCGCTGGCCGAGGAACTTCACGCCGACCAGCATCACCGCGCCGCGACCCTGGTTGAGTCGGCGATGCGCATGGGCACGCCGGGCGCACAGGGCTGGCGCTACTGGCTCGACGAGCTCTTCCTCCATCCGCAGTGGGGTCTGATAGGTAGCCTGGCAGTGTTTGCCGCCGTGCTCTTCGTCGTCTTCGAGATCAGCGGCTGGATCGATTCCATGACTACGGTTCAACTCGTTGAAGCCTTTGCCGACTGGAAGCCGGAATCCACCGGCGGCGTGGTCGGGCGCGCGGTGCTCGATGGCCTCATCGGGCTCACGGGTATCGTCGTCCCCTACATGATTCCATTGGTGATGCTGCTGGTCAGCCTGGAACAGACCGGCCTGATGCAGCGCATCGCCTTCGTGGTGGATCGCGGCTTCCACCGCATCGGCCTGCATGGCGGCGTGGCGCTGCCCTTCCTGCTCGGCCTGGGCTGCAATGTGCCGGCAATCTCCGGCGCGGCGCGGCTCACGTCCGGTCGCGAGCGCGTGATCGCCGCGGTGCTGATCACCTTTGTTCCCTGTTCGGCGCGTTCGGCCATCATCCTCGCCATCGCCGGCAAGTACCTTGGCGTTGCCGGGGTGATCTCCATGTTTGCACTGAGTCTGGTGGTGATCGGCGTTGCCGGGCATGTTCTATCCCGCGGAAATCTGGAACTCGGCCCCGGACGGGTACCGGAGATTCCGGCCTATGCGTTGCCGAACTGGCGAGGATTGCTGGTTGAGACCTGGAACCGCACCAGCGACATCATCACCATCGTTACGCCGCTTTTGGTGGGGGGCAGCGTGCTGCTGGCGCTGCTCGGGCATTTTGGTGCCGATGCCATGGTGAATGCGCTGCTGACACCGGTTACGGTCTGGTGGCTGGGTTTGCCTCTGGCTCTGGGCGTTCCCATCCTGTTCGGCGTGCTGCGCAAGGAACTCTCGCTGCTGATGATCTACCAGGCCTTGGGCACCCAGGAACTGGGCACGGTGCTGGCGCCCGTGCAGATGTTCGTATTACTTGCGTTCATCAGCTTCTACGTACCCTGCGTGTCTACCTTTGCGGTCATGCTGAAGACCATCGGCCGGCGCGATGCTCTGTTTTCGGTGGTCCTTTCCGTCGGCATCGCGCTGCTGGTTGCGGGCTTGCTGCGTTTCACCGGGTCCGCGCTCACCGTAGCAGGAATATGACGCCGGATGCCCGGTTTAGAATAACCAGATGCATCTTGAGGGAATTCTTATGCAGGATTTCGATTTCGACAATGCCCTGACCATGCACCGCGCATGGAAGATGAAGTTCCATATCGCGCTCGGGCGCGTCCAGGGTGAGGACTTCGACACGCGCCCGTTGGGCGATCCCACGCAATGCGAACTTGGTCGCTGGCTGACGGCCAATGCCGCGGAGCTCAGGGATTCGCCGGCGGTGGCCAACCTGCTGCCGGTGCACGAGGAATTCCATCGCCAGTCCAAGTCCATTGCCGACGCCATCCGCGAGGGGCACATTTTGCACATGAGTGATTCCGCGATTGGTGCCTACCTTGAATTGTCCTCGCGCATCGAGGCTCTGCTGCTAACGCTGAAACAGGAACTTCAGCCTGCCGCCTGACGCGGGAGGATTGCTGCCTATTTATTAAAGGGAAACGTCATGAATCCGCAAAACGGTTACGACATCGAGGACATTTCTGTCGGCATGAGTGCCGAAACGGCAAAGACGATCAGCGAGGCCGACATCCTCCTATTCACCGCCGTATCGACCGATACCAATGCCGTGCATCTGGACGAGGAATATGGCAAGACCACGATGTTCGGCGGACGCATCGCCCACGGCATGTTGTCGGCCAGCCTGCTGTCGGCCGTTCTTGGCACGCGCCTGCCCGGCCCCGGTGTGATTTACCTGGCCCAGTCGCTGCGCTTCAAGGCGCCGGTGCGTATCGGCGATACCGTGCATGCCAAGGTTACTGTCAAGGAAGTGGTCGTCGGCAAGGCGCGTGTGGTGCTCGATACGGTCTGTACGGTGGGTGGCAAGGTCGTGATCGATGGCGAGGCCACGGTCATGGCCACTTCGCGCGCCAAACGTGAATCCGGCAAGTAATCTTCCCGCCGGATCGTGACCGTCGAGCACGAATCTGCGGGCGGCAGCGTCGATGCCGTCATGGCCGGGCGTCATGCGGTGCGCGCATTTTTGCCGACGCCGGTGCCGCGCGCGACCATCGAAGCGATCCTTGCGGTGGCCCGCCGTGCGCCATCCGGGACGAATCTTCAACCCTGGCGCGTGCATGTGCTGACCGGCGCTGCGCGCCAGCGCCTGGTCGAAGCCGTTTGCGTTGCCTACGATAACGATGAGCCCGGGCACCAGGCGGAATACAACTATTACCCCGCCGAGTTCTTCGAACCCTACCTGGCGCGGCGGCGCAAGATCGGCTGGGGGCTGTATGGCCTGCTCGGTATCGAAAAAGGCGATGCGGCCAGGATGCGCGCCCAGATGCGGCGCAACTTCGAATTCTTCGGTGCGCCGGTGGGCCTGATCTTCAGCATCGACCGCCGCATGGGGCAGGGCGGCTGGCTCGACTACGGCATGTTCCTGCAGAACGTGATGCTCGCCAGCCGTGCCCGCGGCCTCGCGACCTGTCCGCAGGTCGCCTGGCTTGACTACCATCGCATCATCAGCGATGTACTCGGTTTCGGCGACCAGGAGATGCTGGTATGCGGCATGTGCCTGGGGCAGGCCGATCCAGACGCGATCGAGAACACGCTGGCGACCGAGCGTGCGGCGCTTGAGGAGTTCGTCGTCTTCCATGAATGAGGCGGAGGACGGTGGCAGGCAGCGTCTCGACAAGTGGCTCTGGGCGGCCCGGTTCTACAAGACGCGCAGCCTGGCGGCGGACGCCATCGATGGTGGCAAGGTGCGCTGGAACGGCCAGACGGTGAAGCCGGCGCGGGAGGTCAAGCCCGGCGACGAACTCGAAATTTCGGCCGGCGAGATTCGCTGGACCGTGATCGTGCGCGGACTCAATCACCAGCGCCGGCCGGCTCCCGAAGCGCGCCTGCTTTACGAAGAGACGGCGGCAAGTACCGAGCGCCGCCAGCGCCTGGAGGAAGTTCGCCGCCTGGCACCCATGCCCGGCGCAGGGCTCAAGGGCCGGCCGACCAAGAAGGCGGGGCGCCTGATCCGGGGGTTCAACGAATAGCTGCAGTTCGTATGGGTGCGTCACGAATTTTCCCTACCGCAAGGCCCGTGTTTTGGAAACCGATTTACCTGAGAATCAGCGGGTATCATTGGATTCATGAGTCCGACAATTTTTCGTGAAGGTGGCTTCCGGTTCTATTTTTTTTCTCGCGAAGAACCGAGGATGCATGTCCACGTTCAAGGGCAGAACGGGGAGGCAAAATTCTGGATTGAACCCGCGATCGAGGCTGCCCAGAGCACCGGACTTTCCCGTCGGGAAATCAGCGAGGCTCTACGCATCGTTCAGGAGCATGAAAATGACATTCGCAATGCCTGGCGCAGACACTTCCCTGGTTGAAGTCACCAATGTGTCCCGCCATGGCTTCTGGATCTTGCTGGAGGCGGAGGAACTGTTTCTGCCGTTTGCCGAGTTTCCGTGGTTTCGCGACGAGGCAATCGCCAAAATCCTTCATGTCGAAAATCCGTCGCCTGACCATCTTTATTGGCCGGAACTGGATGTCGACTTGTCGGTCGAGTCGATCCGACATCCGGATCGGTTCCCTCTTGTCAGCCAAGGCGGAACTTGACGTTTTGCGTGAGATGGATGCCGCGTCGACAATTTTTGTTGCAATGGATCACCTGATGGAGTCGAGCGCGGCATGGAAATGACCATTGCCTTGTTGGTGGGCCTGCTGCTGGGCGGCGGCCTGGTGTCATTTGTCTTCACCGCCCGCGTGCGCGAGGCGGGCGGCGCTCTGGCGCAACGCGAGGCGGAGCTTGCCGCGCTGCGCGACAAGGAGTCGGCGCTGGCAGTACGGTGTGCCACATTGCAAAGCGAGCTTGAAAGCGAGCGTGCGCTGTTCGCCGAGCGTCAGGCAACGCTGGAAGCTGCCCGGTCCAGCTTCGCCGACGCCTTCAAGTCCATCTCGGCCGACGCCCTGGCCAAGAACAATCAAAGTTTTCTCGAACTGGCGCGCGCCGCGCTCGAAGCCCAGCAGACGGCCGCCAAGGGCGAGCTGGAAAAGCGCCAGCAGGCCATCGGCGAACTGGTGGCGCCGGTTAAGAGCTCGCTGGAAAAATTCGAGCTGCAGATCACCGGTCTGGAGAAGGCCCGCGTCGATGCCTATGCCACGCTGACCGAGCAGGTGCGCTCGCTGGCCGGCGCGCAGGACCAGTTGCGCCAGGAAACCGGCAATCTGGTGAAGGCCCTGCGCGCGCCGCAGACGCGTGGCCGCTGGGGTGAACTGCAACTCAAGCGCGTGGTCGAAATGGCCGGCATGCTCGACCATTGCGACTTTTACGAGCAGGAAAGCACGACCACCGAAGAAGGCCGCCTGCGCCCCGATCTCATTGTGCGCCTGCCCGGCGGCAAGAATATCGTGGTCGATGCCAAGGCACCGCTGGCGGCCTACCTCGAGGCGCTGGAGGCCACCGATGAGGACGCGAAAAAGCGCAAGCTGGCCGACCATGCCCGCCAGGTACGAGATCACCTCAAGAAGCTGGGCCAAAAGGCCTATTGGGAGCAGTTCCAGCCCTCGCCGGATTTTGTCGTGCTGTTCCTGCCCGGCGAGATGTTCTACTCGGCGGCGCTGGAAGCCGATCCGTCACTGATCGAGGCTGGTGTCGACGCGCGCGTGATCCTGGCCACGCCGACCACCCTGATCGCCCTGCTGCGTGCCGTCGCCTATGGCTGGACCCAACAGGCGCTGACCGAGAACGCCGAGCGCATCAGCGTGCTGGGCCGCGAGCTTTACGACCGGATCGCCACCGTGGCCGAGCACTGGGGCCGGGTCGGCAAGAATCTTGGCGAGGCCGTTGGCGCCTACAACGATTCGGTGGCCTCACTGGAGCGCCGCGTGCTGGTCTCTGCGCGCAAGTTCCGCGACCTGAAAGTGGCGAGCGAAGACAAGGAAATCCGCGATCTCAATCCGGTCGAAGCATTGCCGCGTGCGGTGCAGGCGCCGGAGCTGCAAGCGCCGGATGCGATACCGCCGGCTGACAGGCTCACGCCATGAGCCTTGCTACCGGCAGACTCCTCTCCATGTTCAAGGAGGAAGTCATATGTCTGCTGAAACGCCCAGCCCCAAACACGCTGCCCATCCCGCC
The DNA here is from genome assembly GCA_903959855.1 of uncultured beta proteobacterium. Lineage (GTDB taxonomy): Bacteria > Pseudomonadota > Gammaproteobacteria > Burkholderiales > Rhodocyclaceae > Sulfuritalea. The sequence continues at coordinate 17,864 of CAJBYR010000292.1, read as the reverse complement.
GATGTTGCCGTGTTCATCCTCACCACCACGCTCTGCGCCCTGGGCGCGCTGATGCTGCCGCTGGCCGGATGATCCGTCCCGATCTGCCTGTCGTTCTGCTCGGTGATCTGCCCGGCGGCCCGGAGCCGGTGGTGCTGTGCGCCACGGCACGGCTGGCGCTGGACTTGCGCCGTGCCCATGGCGACGCGCAGGTGGCACGTGGCGCAGGCACCTGGCGCGCGCTGCAAAGCTCGACACCGGCGTTGTGGCTCGACGCCCTGGTGTCGCGCGCCTTGCTGCGCGGCGAGATTCCGCCGGATGCCGCCGCGGGCGGCTTTCTCGGTCAGGTTCAGGAGCGCAATCTCTGGGAGTTGGCAATCGCCCGTGATGCCGGTGCGGCAGCGGACCTGTTCGACCGCGAGGGCATGGCGCTGGCCGCGATGGAAGCATCGAGTCTGCAGCGCACCTGGCGCATCGACGTACCGGAAGCCCTGCACACCAGTGAATACCAGGCCTGGCTGCGCTGGCGCGAGGATGTCGACGCTGCCTGCCAAAGCGGGGGCTGGCGGGGAATGGACGAGATCCTGGCCTGGCGCATCGCTTGCCTTGAGCGCGGACTGGGCGGCTTGCCGGCACGCATCGGCCTCGCCGGTTTTGTCGCAGCGGATCCGGTCGTGTCGCGCCTGCTGCGGGTCTTGGAAGCACGCGGCGTCGAACTGTTTCGTGTTGATTTCGGTTGCGGATCCGGGACGGCGGCACGCGGTGTCGAATGCGCCGAGGCCGCGGCCGAATGCCGGGCGGCCTCGGCCTGGGCCAGGCAGCGACTGGATGAGGCGGGCGACCGGCGGCTGCGGCTGCGCATCGCCGTGGCCGATCTGGCGGCACGCCGGCGCCAGTTGGAGTCTGCCTTGAGTGACGCATTGCATGGCGATGCCGTCGGCGCCGCGTGGGCGGCGCAGGAGCGGGACTACGAATTTGTCGGTGGTGAGCCGCTCGCGGCGCACGCGCTGGCCGATGTCGCCTTGTCCTTGCTGCAAATTTACGCCAGCCCGCGCCGCATCGCCCAGGCGAGTTTCGGCGCCTTGCTTTGTGCGCCGGGCTGGTCGGCGGACGTCGATGAGGCCGATGCCCGTGCGCGTATCGAAGCCGGCCTGCGCGACATCCTGCCACCCGAGGCCAGCCTGGAACGCTTCCGTGCGGCGATTGGCCGTCTCGCCCTGCGCGTGCCGGTGCCGCAACTTTTGGCGCAGCTTGACGCCCTGCTTGATGCCACCCGCAACGTCTCGCGTCGCCAGGCGCCCTCGGCCTGGGGCAAGGTCTTCATCGAACTGCTCGACGCCCTTGGCTGGCCCGGCCAGCGTCCCTTGCTCGCGGCCGAAGCCGGCGTGGTCGATGAATTGCGCGAGCTGTTCCTCGGCCTGTCGTCGCTGGATGCCATTCTCGGTCGCATTGATCGCGGCGAGGCGCTACGCCAGTTGCGTCGTCAATGTCGCGACCGTGCCTATCGCAGTCGCCGCCGCGGTGCGCCGCGTGTCGAGGTCTGCAGCCTTGACGATGCCCTGGCCGGCGCCGTTGACGGGCTCTGGGTGATCGGCCTCAATGAGGGGGCATGGCCACCGGCACCACGGCCCAATCCGCTGCTGCCTGCCGAGTTGCAGCGCCGCGCCGGCATTCCCGCGGCGCGCGCCGACAGCCTTGCCGATGCCGCGCGCGAGGCGCAGGCGCTGTGGTGCGCCAGCGCACCCGAGGTGCTGTTCTCGTGGTCGTGCAAGGAGGGCGAAAAGGCCTTGCGTCCCAGCCCGCTGTTAGACGGCATTGCCGTCACGTCCAATGAGGCAGCACGCGTGCCCATCGCCGTTGCGGGTGAAGTTGAACTGATTGACGATTCGCGGGCGCCCGAGCTCGGGCCCGATGAGGAGATCCGCGGCGGTACGGGCCTGCTGGCGGCGCAGGCAGCCTGCCCTGCCTGGGCTTTTCACCAGTACCGGCTTGGCGCCACCGCGCTGCCAGCGCCGACTTTCGGCCTTGATGCCCTGGCCCGAGGTTCGCTGCTGCATGCCGCGCTGGAAGCCTTCTGGACCGGCCGCGGCCTGGCCGAGCTGCAGGCCATGGATGCCGAACTGCGAGCGTCCGAGATCGGCTGTGTCGTCAAGCTCGCGCTCGACGAACACGATCGCGGGGCCATCGATCCATTGCCGCCACGCTTGCGTGCGTTGGAAGCGCAGCGCCTGTCCGAACTGCTGGCGAGTTGGCTGGAGGTGGAAGCGACACGGCCGCCTTTTCGTGTGGTGGCGCGCGAGGAACGCCATCGCCTCGACATTGAGGGCCTGCCGGTGACCGTAGTCATCGACCGTGTTGATGAACTTGGCGACGGGCGCCTGGCGATCATCGATTACAAGAGCGGGCGCAGCGACCGCAGCAGCAGTTGGAGTAGCGAACGCATCGTCGAACCGCAATTGCCGATCTACGCCGCGCTGGCGTTTCCCGATCGTGCGGTAGCCGCTGTCGCCCTGGCTAGGGTGACACGTGAGGAGCCGGCGTTCTTTGGCGTTGCCGAGTCAGAAGGCTTGCTGCCCAATGTCAAAGCGCTTGACCAGCAACGCCGCCGCTACGGTGAGGACGACTTCTCCGACTGGACCGCATTGCGCGCCGTGTGGGCCGAACGGATTCGCGAAGTCGCCCGTGAAGTGAAGGCGGGCGTGGCGGCCGTGGTGTTCGAGAAGGAAAGCGATCTTCAGTACTGCGAGGTGAAGCCATTGTTGCGCCTCGCCGATCGTCAACAGCAGATTGACGCGGAGGGCAAGTGAGCCACGATCTTTTGACGGAAGACAATGCCAACCGCCATCGCGCGCTAGATATTGAATCCTTCATCATCGAGGCCCCGGCCGGTGCGGGCAAAACCGAGCTGCTGACGCAGCGTTACCTGCGCCTGCTGGCGATCGCCGATGAACCCGAGGAAATCGTCGCCATTACCTTTACCAACAAGGCCGCCGGCGAGATGCGGCAACGCATTGCCGAAAGCCTGGAACGTGCGCGCGGCGGTGTTCCGCCGCAGGCCGCGCACAAGCGCATCACCTTCGATCTGGCACGCGCGGCACTGGCCCGTTCGACGCAGCGCGACTGGCGCATCGAGATCCAGCCGGGACGCCTGCGCCTGACCACCATCGATGCGCTCTGTGCCGGCCTTGCACGGCAGATGCCGCTGCTGTCGCGCTTTGGCGCCCAGCCGGCTGCGGTCGACGATGCCGGCCGGCACTACCGTGAAGCGGCGCGGCGCGCGCTGGACCATCTCGAGGATGGCGCCGAGGGCGCAGAGCACGCTGCGGCCGTGGCGGCTGCCCTGAGCTGGATGGACAACGACGCGGAACGCCTGATCGGCCTGCTGATGGCCATGCTGGCCCGCCGTGAGCAGTGGCGGGCGATTGCCGCACTCGATGATCCGGAATCCGCAATCGCCACGGCGCTGGAGGACATGGTGGTCGAGGAACTCGCTGGGGTGGCGCAGACACTCGATGCCTTCTGGCAGGCGCCGTGGATGCCATTGGCACGCTTTGCCGCCGCGCAACTGGGCGCGGCCGGTTCCCCGCACCCGCTCGTCGGATGGACCGGGGCATTGGCGCCGGAGATCGACGAACTGCCGCGCTGGCGCGCCCTCGCCGGTTTTCTCCTGACGCTGGATGACGCGCCACGCAAGACCGTGACGGTGAAAAACGGATTCCCCGCCGGCAAGGAATTCAAGTTGCAAAAGGACGCGATGCTGGCCGCACTCGCGTCCCTGGACGACAAGGCCGTGGCCGCCCTGGTGCGACTGCGCCAGTTGCCGACGCCGGAGCGCGATAGCGAACCGATCGTACGCGCCCTGGCACGGCTGATGAAGCTTGCCGCCGCTGAACTGTGGCTGGTGTTCCGCGAGGCCGGCGAAGTGGATTTCGGTGAGTTGGCCGCGCGCGCCATCACTGCGCTGGGCGACGAGATGGACCCGACGGAGCTTGGCCTGCGGCTGGATTGGCGCATCCGCCATCTGCTGGTCGACGAGTTCCAGGACACCAGCCCGACCCAGATCGAGCTGCTTGAACGGCTTACCGCCGGTTGGCAGCCGGATGACCGTCGCACGCTGTTTTGCGTCGGCGATCCGATGCAGTCGATCTATCGCTTCCGCAAGGCCGAGGTGGGTCTGTTCCTGCGTGCCAAGACGCAGGGGATCGGCGGCCTGCACCTCGAAGCCTTGCGCCTGTCGCGCAACAACCGCGCCTGTGCGCCGGTGGTGGCGTGGATCAATCGCGGCTTTCCGCAGATATTTCCGGTGCAGGATGAGCCCGTGCGTGGCGAGATTGCCTACCGGAATTTTGTCGCCACACGCGAAGACCTGCCCGATTCCGGCGTCACCGTGCACGCGCTGACAGCCGCGCACGGGGACGGTGTCGCGGCCGAGCGACTGGAGGCGGAACATGTCGTGACCCTGATCGAGGCCGAGCGTCGTGCCGATCCGGCGCGGCAGATTGCCGTGCTGGTCAGGGCGCGCAGTCACCTTGCCGCACTCGTCGCGGCGCTGCGCCGCCATCCGGCCGGCTGGCGATTTTCGGCGGTCGAGATCGAGCCGCTGGCAGGCCGCCAGGCGGTGCAGGACCTGATTTCGCTGACGCGTGCGCTGCATCACCGCGGCGACCGCCTGCACTGGCTGGCAACCCTGCGCGCGCCCTGGTGCGGCCTGACTCTTGCCGACCTGCACGCACTGGCGGGCGACGACCCTGACTCGACGATCTGGTCATTGCTCAACGACGCAGCGCGCAGCGCACGGCTATCGGCCGACGGCCGGCGGCGTCTGGCGCATGTGTGCGAGGTCATCCGTGAAGCCCTGGCAGGGCAGGGGCGGCAGTCACGCCGGCGCTGGGTCGAGGATGCGTGGAAAAAGCTGGGTGGCCCGGCCGTCCTTGGCGACGCCGCGGCCATGGCAGACGCGCAGGCATTTTTCAAACGCCTGGACGAGATCGATGCGGCGGGGCGCTTTGCGCTGGATAGTCTCGAAGACGACATGGCACGCCTGTTTGCCGCACCCGATGCGCAGGCCGACGGCTGCCTGCAACTGATGACCATCCACAAGGCCAAGGGCCTGGAATTCGACACCGTGATCCTGCCGGGGCTGCATCGCGGCACGCCGCCCCAGGATGCCCCGCTGCTGGCCTGGGACAGCTTTCCGCTGGCGCAGGGCGAGCGCCTTGTCGTCGCGCCGGTGAATCGGCGCCGGGGGCGTGCCAGGGGCGAGCCGACGACCTATGACTTCCTGCAGGGCCTGGAGCGCGAACGGACCGGCAATGAGGCCGCGCGCGTGCTGTACGTCGCGGTTACGCGTGCGGTGCGCCGCCTGCACCTGGTGGCCGTGGCCGGGCGCAAGGAGGACGGAACGCCCGTTGCGCCGACGGCGAATTCCCTGCTGGCGACGCTGTGGCCGCTGGTCGAGGCGGACTTTGCCGTTGCCCCGCCGGCAGCGGCCCCGGCGGTGGGTGATGGGCTTGATCCTGCCCACTTTGTGCCGCGTTTGCGCCGCCTTGTCGCGCCAGCAGGTTGCGCGGCATGGCAGGCGCCGCCACCGCCCGTGATGCCGCTGTTGCGTGAAGAAGCCGTGGATGCGCTGGCCGCGGATGTCGGTACGCTGGTGCACGCGCTGCTGGAAATGGCGGCTTCGGAGCCCGGCGAGTGGTCGGCCGGGAGCGTTGTCGAACGCCAGCCGGGCTTCGAGCGCTGGCTGGCGGGTCGCGGCTGGCCCCAGGCGGACGCGCAGGCGGGCGCCGAGCGTGCCGCGCGCCTGCTCGCCATTACGCTGGCGAGCGCTGACGGGCGCTGGGTGCTGCGCCCGCGTGCCGATTCCGGCGCCGAAATGGCCATTGCCAGAGTCGGCGCTGGCGGCACGGCGGAAACCCGCGTCGTCGACCGCAGTTTCGTCGAGCAAGGCGTGCGCTGGATCGTCGACTACAAGACGGCCGACCTCGGGCCACAGGCCGGTCCGGCGCGTTTGCAGGCGCATGCCGAACACTATCGCTCCCAGCTTGAGTCCTACGCCGCACTGTTCGCCGGTGAAGCCTTGCCGCGGCGCCTGGCGGTGTTCTATGTCGCACATGGCAAGCTGATCAGTCTGGAATACAATCAAAGCTTCAGGTAACGCGACTTTTGGGGAAAGAAATGTCCGACAAGAAATATCGCCTCGTAACCCGCAGCGATTTCGACGGCTTGGCTTGCGCCGTCTTGTTAAACGAACTCGGCATGATCAACGAGATCAAGTTCGTGCACCCCAAGGACATGCAAGACGGCAAGGTCGAAATTTCCGAGACGGACATCACCACCAACCTGCCCTTCGTCCCCGGCGTACACCTCGCCTTCGATCATCACGTTTCAGAAACCTTTCGCAACCCCGGGGAGCGGCCCAACCACATCATCTATCCCGACGCCCCCTCGGCAGCGCGTGTCGTGTATGAACATTTCGGTGGCAAGGGCCGCTTTGCCACCTCGCTGACGGAAATGATGATCGCGGTGGACAAGAGCGATTCCGCCAGCTTCACGCGCCAGGAAATCCTCGATCCCAAGGACTGGGTGCTGCTCAACTACCTGATGGATTCGCGCACCGGCCTCGGCCGCTTCCGTGAGTTCCGCGTCAGCAACTACCAGCTCATGATGGACCTGATCTCCTATTGCCGGAACCACGGCATTGATGACATCCTGGCCCTGCCCGATGTCAAGGAGCGCGTTGATCTCTACTTCGACCACGCCGAAAAGGCCAAGGAGCAGATCCGTCGCTGCACCACGGTGTACAAGAACCTCGCCGTGCTCGATCTGCGCGAGGAAGAGACCATCTACGCTACCAACCGTTTCATGATCTACGCGCTGTTCCCCGACTGCAACATCTCCATCCACGTGCTTTGGGGCGTACAGAAGCAGAACACGGTTTTCGCCACCGGCAAGTCCATCGTCAATCGCACATCGAATACCAACATCGGCGAACTGATGTTGTTCTACGGTGGCGGCGGCCACGAGAACGCCGGCACCTGCCAGATCCCCAACGACAAGGCTGGCAGCGTGCTGCAAAAGCTCATCGCGACGATTAATTCGGACGGTTAGCCACGGCCGGCATTTCGTCGCGCGTGTCGATCCTCTCAATCGCGCCGATCCTGCTGCTGGTAATGGTTGGCGGCGCGCTGGCCGATGCGCCGGTGCCCGGCCGCTACCGCTGCTACCAGCCGCCGGCCTATACCGTGGTGGCCTGGTTCGACCTGAGCTCACGTGAAATCTCGGTCAACGGTGATTCGCCATTGCCGATCCGCATCGATAGCACCACGGGACATATCGAGTTGTCCCCCGGGGCTATCCCGCCCTGGCGTTACGGTATTCGTTTCTCACCGGGTGCAAAAGAGGGCGATGCGGAGCGTGTCACCATCGTGCTTGCCAGCCGCCCCGAACATCGCCCCGGCCACGCCGCATGGGCGCGCCTGCCGCGCTGCTACCTGACGACGCACTGAGACCGATGCGCGCCGGGAGAAAGTCGGCGCTGGCAAAACGGCGGGCAGCTTGTCGCCGGGGGTGATCATGGCTATGCTGCTCCACGTTCCAGGGAGATGCCACATGCAAAGTCAGGACATGAACTACGCCGGCTTCTGGATACGTTTTGCCGCAACGATCATCGACACCGTACTGGTGATGATGGTGACCTTTCCGCTGCTGTGGTGGATCTACGGATCGCGCTATTTCGATGGCAGCATGAGCGGTGTGTTCGCCGGCCCGGCGGATATTCTGATCTCCTGGGTGCTGCCGTCGCTGGCGGTGATCCTGTTCTGGCGCCATCGCCAGGCCACGCCAGGGAAGATGCTGCTGTCGCTGCAAGTGGTCGATGCCGATAGCGGTGCGCCACTGACAATATCTCAGGGTATCGGGCGCTACTTCGCCTATTTCGCGTCGACGATTCCTTTGGGTCTTGGCTTCCTTTGGGTGGCCTTTGACAAGCGCAAACAGGGCTGGCACGACAAGTTGGCGCATACGGTGGTGATCCGCACCCGGCGTGATACCGGCGAGGGCCCGGCCCCATGAGTCGCGACCGGACCCATCGTTACCAGACCTGCGTCGAATGGACCGGCAATCTCGGCCGAGGCACGGCCGACTACCGCGCCTATTCGCGCGACCACCGTATCGTGGCGCCCGGCCGGCCTGAGCTCGCAGGCTCGTCGGACCCGGCGTTTCGCGGCGACGCAACGCGCTATAACCCGGAAGACCTGCTCATCGGCTCGCTCTCGTCCTGCCACATGCTGTGGTACCTGCATTTGTGCAGCGCCGCCGGCATCGTGGTGCTGGCCTACCGCGACGAGGCAGAGGGCACCATGGTCGAGGACGAGGGCGGCGGCGGGCGCTTCACGGCGGCGGTGCTGCGCCCCGAGGTTACGCTGGCTGCGGAGGCGGACGTGGCACGGGCGCTGGCCTTGCACGAGGAGGCGCACCGGCTTTGCTTCATTGCCAATTCGGTGAATTTTCCGGTGGGCATCGAGCCGCGGGTGGAACTGGCGGCCTGAATCCCCGGCACCCTGACCGGCAGCTTTGACCGCGACGACGCCCCGTAGTAGGCTTGCGGTCGGGCGCAACCGGTCGATCACGGCTTCTTTGGATCGCCGGGCACGCCGACAACAATAGCTGCCGGAGACTTGCCTGTCGCCCGGCCACGGAGGAAGGAACACAAATTGCACATCATCAAGTGGAGCAGTGATTTCGCGCTGGGCATCGACGAGATCGATGAGCAGCACAAGGCGCTGGTGGGCATGATCAACGCCCTCGATGCCAGCACGCATGAGCAATACAGTCCGGAGAACATGCGCCGTCTGCTTGATGACCTGAATGCCTACGTCAAGGACCATTTCGGGTTCGAGGAACGTTTGATGGCCGGCGGCGGTTGCTCGCCGGACCTGGTGACGCGGCATTGCGGTGAGCACGCCTATTTCCGTAGCGTGCTGCGTGACCTGACGGCGGATTTTGACAACGGCCGCACCAGCATTACCGTGACGCTGATCGAGTATCTGGTGCACTGGCTTTTGCACCACATTGTCGTCGTTGACCGCGCCATGGCGCACCAGCTCAATGCCGCCGAACCGGAAATGGCGGCACGGGTCGCCGCCGCCCTGTTGCAGGACGTGACCGAGGATCTGACGGATTCCGAGCGCCATCTGCTGGCTGAACTGCGCCGTGCCAACGATGAACTGGAAAAGCAGGTCGAAGAGCACACGCGTGAGCTGCGCGAGACCAATCGCAAGCTGCAGACCGATCTCGATGCGGCACGCGCCGAGATCCAGCGACTCAAGGCGGAACTGGCGGCGACTAAGGCCTAGCTAAGCCGCAAGAAAGCGGCGCATCGCCGCGCTGACTGCGCGCGGTTGTTCGTGGATCACCCAGTGGCTGGCGCCGGGTATGCGCTCGATGCGCAGGTCGGGCACCAGGTCGTCGAGTCCTTCGAGCAGCACGGTACCCAGCGCGGTGTCGGCTTCACCCCAGATCACCAGCGTCGGCACGCGCACCGTCAGTGCCGCCGGGTCGAGCTTGAGCGCAGCGGCGCCGGGGTCGTCGGGCGTCGGTGGATAGAGCGGCGAGGCGCGGTAGAGGTTGAGGGCGCAGGTCAGCGCGCCGGGCTGCGACCAGGCTTCGCGATAGCGCGGGATGTCTTCGTCCTTCAGCGCGCACTGGCCGCCGGCGGTGGCGTTGAACATTTTCAGCAGGCGCTCGAAGCCGTTCTCGCTCAGCACACGCTCGGCCTTGTCCATACGGAAGAAGTTCATGTAGGCGCTGGCTGCCTGCTGGGCCGGGTCGTGGGCCAAGGCGCGGGCGAAGGGCACAGTATGCGGCGCGTTGATGATGACGAGCTTTTTCACATATTGTGGGTACAGCGCGGCGAAGGTCCAGGCGATGGCGCCGCCCCAGTCGTGGGCCACCAGCACGCAGGATTTGTCTTCCCGGCCGGCGCGCAGGTGTTCGATCAACTGGCGCAGGTCTTCGAGCAGCGGCTTGATGCGGTAGGCCTCGACGCCCTGCGGCTTGTCGGAAAGGTTGTGGCCGCGCAGGTCGAAGGCCACCGCCCGGTAGTCCTTGCCGAACTCCTCGAGCTGGGCGTGCCAGCAGTACCAGAACTCGGGAAAGCCATGGACGAAAACCATCAGCGGCGCGTCGGCCGAGCCTTGCGCGACGCAGTGCAGGCGGATGCCGTTGGCCGGCGCGAAGAACTCCTCCATCAGTCCTTGAACACCGGATCGCGTTTTTGCATGGCGGCGGCGCCGGCTTCGAACAGGTCCTTCGACATCAGCATCGCCGAGTTCCAGGTGGCGATGTAGTTGAGGCCATCGGCCACCGAGTGGTCGCGGGCGTAGGTGATCATTTCCTTGCAGCCACGGATGGCCAGCGGCGACTTGGCGGCGATGGTCCGCGCCGTCTCCATGACGCCGGCGTGGAGCGCTTCGGCGGATTCGTAGCAGCGGTTGACCAGGCGCATCTCTTTCGCTTCGGCGCCATCGACGCGGCGCCCGGTGTAGGCCAGTTCGCGCGCCATGCCTTCGCCGATCAGCCCGGGCAGGCGCTGCAGGGTGCCCACATCCGCCGTCATGCCGACGTCGATCTCGCGCACCGAGAACCAGGCATCCGCCGAGCAGTAGCGCATGTCGCAGGCGGTGATGAGGTCGATGCCGCCGCCGATGCAGGCGCCGTGGACGGCGGCCAGCACCGGCTTGCGGCAGCGCTCGACGGAGCTGAGCGTGTCCTGGAGGCGCAGGATCAGGCGGCGCAGTTTCTCGCGGCGGCGGGCGTCGTCCTCGTCCTCGATCTTGGCGGGCACGCCCATCAGCAGCGCGAGGTCGATGCCGGAGGTGAAGTACTTGCCGCGCCCGACCAGCACGCCGACGCGTGCCTCCGGGGTTTCGTCCAGCCACTGCATCGCCTGTTCGATCTCGTACCACATCGGCTCGCTCATGGCGTTGGCCTTGTCCGGCCGGTTGAGGGCGATGGTGGCGACGTTGCCGTCGAGAGAAACGTCGAGGGTGGAAAAGTCCATGGGGCTTCCTTTCACAGGTCGGCGGGCGGCACGAAAGTATCGCGCAGCTCGCGCTTGAGGATCTTGCCGATCGCGCTGCGCGGCAGATTGTCGATGAAAACGATGGCGGCGAGGCGCTGGGTCTTGCCGAGGCGGGCATTGGCCCAGTCGCGGATCTCGATCGCCGTATCACCAGCGCCGACTCTTGTAACTACGAAGGCCACCGGCGTTTCGCCCCAGCGCTGCGAGGCAACACCGATTGCCGCAGCTTCGGCCACGGCGGGATGTTGCGCGAGGATGGCTTCGAGATCACTCGGATAGACGTTGAAGCCGCCGCTGATGATCATGTCCTTGCGTCGATCCATCAGCGTCAGAAACCCATCGGCGTCAAACCGGCCGACATCGCCGGTGCGGATGAAGCGCTTGCCGTCGGGTGCATACCACTCGGCCTCGCGGGTCTTGTCGGGCTGGCGGTGGTAGCCCTTCATCATTGCCGGGGAATGGCCGACCACTTCTCCGATTTCTCCCGGCGCCAATTCCTTGCCAGCTTCGTCGATCAGGCGAATGTCATGGCCCTCGGCGGCCTTGCCGACCGTGGCAAGCTTGTCGGGGTACTCGTGGGCCGCCAGGATGCAAGTGCCGCCGCCCTCGGTCATGCCGTAATACTCGACCAGCCCGCCCGGCCAGCGGCGCAGGATGTCGGCCTTGAGGGCTGCCGCAAACGGTGCACTGGTACACAGCTTCATGCGGAAGCTGGCGAGGTCGTAGCGATCGAAATCGGGATGGGCCATCAAGCGCTGGTATTGAACGGGCACCAACATCGTGTGCGTCGCCCGATGCTTTTCAGCCAACGCGAGATAGGCGGTAGTGTCGAATTTCCTCATCAGCACTACCGTGCCGCCCAACGTAACGGTGGGGAAGAAGCTGACCAGTGTGGTGTTGGAGTACAGCGGCGTGGCGATGACGGTCACCGAATCCGGTCCGTAGCCCTGTGGACGGGCGCGTTGGGCGTGAGCCCAGCGCATGCCGTGGGGCTGGACAATTCCTTTCGGTGTGCCGGTCGTTCCCGAGGAGTAGATGATGTTGAAGGGCCAATCGGGATGTACGTCGACGGGCTCAGGCACGCTGCCCGTCGGTGCCAGCCAGCGCGAAAAGGCCTTGCCTGCAGTGGATTCGTCGAGCGCGATCCACGGTAGCGAAATCTGCTCCTTTACCGACGCGAGTTCGGCCGCGACCTTGGCGTCAACGAAGAACAGGCGCGCTTCGGAATTGGCCACCATGTCGGATATGGTCTGTGGCGTCGAGGAGGGCGCCAGCGGGGCGACGGCGACACCGGCACGCAGCGCGCCGAGGAACACGGCGGCGTGTTCGAGGGAGGTGCCGGCGCAGATGGCGATCGACTCGGTGGGGCGGATGCCATCACGTTGCAGGGTGGCAGCAACGCGGTCCATCATCGCGTCCAGCGCGGAAAACGAGACGCAGCGGTTGCCGTCGATCAGTGCCGGATGTTGCGGGCGGTGCCTGGCCTGAGCGTGAATCAGTTCGGCATAGGTGCCGAAGGCTTGTTCGATCAATTCGGCCGGGCTCATGCGTCGCCGGTTTTTGCCGCGCCGGGATGGCGGCGGCGATACATGCCATAGCCTTCCATTTGCGCGACCTCCTCGTTGTTCTGGTTGAGAGTCTCCCAGCGCACCTTGACCAGGCCGACGTGGGGCTTGCTTTCCATGGGGCGCGCTTCGAGCACGACGGAGCGCACATGCAGCGTATCGCCGGGGCGCACGGGCTTGATCCAGCGGATGTTCTCGAGGCCGGGCGAGCCGAGGCTGGCGGTTTCGAGCAGGAACTCGTCGCACATCATGCGCATGGTCATGGCGCAGGTATGCCAGCCGCTGGCGCACAGCCCGCCGAAGAGGCTGGCCTTGCCGGCTTCTTCAGAAAGGTGAAAGGGCTGCGGGTCGAACTTCTTCGCGAAGTCGATGATGTCCTCGGCAGTGACGCTGTAGTTGCCGAACTCGCGAACCTTGCCGACGGGGAAATCTTCCCAGTAGTACTTCCAGGTCTTGGTGCTCATTGGATTCCTTCAGACGGGACGCAGGGCGCCGTTTTGCAGTTTGGGGACCACGTCGTAACAGCTTTCCTGGGCGGCGAAGGCGACTTCATCATCGAGGCGCCGCGCCAGCATCATGCGGCCGACACGGGCGCGGCGCAGGGCATCTAGGCCGCCGCAGTGGTCGTGCAGCAGTTCGGCGGCGAGCGCGGCGTCGGAATACTCGGCCTGTGGCAGGGCCTGGTGGAAGAGCGAGACGAAATAGCCGGCGCCGTAGAAATCCTCGAGGTTGAAGTTGTCCGCCGAGCCCGAGCACACAATCAGGATGGTGGCCTCCGCATGGTCGGCGACGATGCGTTCGACCACGGCGCGGCCGTTGAGCAGGGCGGCGGCGTAGACGTGGGCGGCGCCCTGCGACTTGGCCAGCGCCACGGTGCCATTGGTGGTGCAGTAGATCAGGCGCCGCCCGGCGATGCCTTCGGCCAGCAGCGCCCTGGGCGTCGGGTGCACGAAGCCGGGCAGGGTGTCGGCATTGAGTTCGCCGGAGAGCACGTAGGAGCCAGCCGGGTAGTTGGCGGCCGCCGCCTGTGCGGCACGGCCATCCAGGGTGGCGATGACTTCCGTGGCGCCGTGGGCCAGGGCGGTGACGATGGAAGAAGTGGCAAAGAGGATGTCGAGCACCACCACCACCTTGCCTTCGAGGCGCTGGGCGTCGAGTTCCTCCTTCTTGAGCAGGACGTGGATCTTAGCCATCCGTGCGTTCCTTGGGTACGGCTGGCTTCATCAGGGCGAAGACGCCCGTGCCGGTCATGATTACGCGCTCGCCGCAGACCAGCCGGCAACTCGCATAGGCCAGGCGCCCGCCCATGCGGTCAAGGTCGACGTGGGCTTCGACCCAATCGCCCGGTTCGGCGCCGGAGACGAAGTTGGTGGTGAGGCTCACCGTGACGATGGGCTGCGGCGGCTCCTTGGAGCTGGAGACGACGATGCCCAGGGCGGTATCGAACATCGAGACCAAAAAGCCGCCATGGGCGATGTGGCGGATGTTGGTATGGCGATCCTCGACGCGGATCGCCAGCACCATCTGCCCGCGTTCGCCGCCCTTGCTGGCGTCGATGCGGTAGTACCAGGGGCCGAGGCTGGTCAGGTAACCGCCGCCGCGCTTGAGGGGCTTGAAGCCCTCGGGGATGTCGTTTGTCATACTAGAAGTGCCCTCCCCCCAGCCCCCTGCCCAAGGCAGGGGGTGACTGAGGTTCGCGAGCCATGCTCGCTCCATGTGTTTGGCTGCGCCGCCCTTGGGGCGGCCCTGCGGGCGGCGCTCATTCCTCGCTAACCTTCGCGGAACTGGGAGCGCGTTTCTCGAGGAAGGCGGCGAAGATTTCCTTGGCGGCGGGCGCGGCGACGAGGTCGCCGAAGAAGATCACTTCCTCGTCGATGGCCTCGATCGCGCTGCGATCCGGCGGGCGCTTCAAGAGCGCCTTGGTCACGGCGAGCGAGCCGGCCGGGCGGGCGGCGAGCTTTTGCGCGGCCAGCATCGCGGCGGCCATCAACTCGCCGGCCGGCGGCACCCGATTGACGAATCCGGCCTCGCGGGCCGTGGTGGCATCGAAGGGCTCGCCCAGCATCAGCAGTTCGGCGGCGCGCTGATAGCCGGCGACGCGCGGCAGCAGCAGGCTGGAGCCACCCTCGGGGCAGAGCGCGAGATTGACGAAGGGCAACTGGAAGCGGGCATTGTCGGCGGCATAGACCAGGTCGCAGTGCAGCAGCATGGTCGTGCCGATGCCCACTGCGTTGCCGGCGACGGCAGCGACGATGGGCTTTTCGAAGCCGGCGATCAGGTGCAGGAAAGGAATCGCGGTACTGGGGTCGCCGACCTTGCGCTGCAGGAAATCGGCGAGGTCATTGCCGGCGGTGAACATGTCGTCCTGGCCGCGCAGCAGCACTACCCGCACATGGCTGTCGTCGCGCGCCCGCGACAGCGCCGCGCTCATGGCACGGTACATGTCGGAGGTGATGGCGTTTTTCTTTTCGCGGCGGCTGATCTCGATCGTGACGATGCCGTCCTTGCTGTCGACCAGGATGTTGGGGTGGCTCATCGGCTTAGAAGGATTCCGGAGGCATTGTCAGCGTGGTGTCGTCGAGGCTGCGCAAGAGTTCGTGCCACTGGCGAACCTTGGGCAGTTCCCAGCGGTAGAACCAGCGGCAGGCGGCCAGTTTGCCACGATAGAAGTCCGTATCGGCGGCGATGCCGGTTTGCAGCCCGCGTTGCGCTGCGATGGCCTGGCGCAGCCAGATCCAGGCGATCACCGTGTGGCCGAAGGCTTCGAGGAAGAGCACGGCATTGGCCAGCGCCAACGTCGGGTTGGCGGCCAGCGTCGGCGCCAGGGCCTGCAGCGTGGTGGCGACCTCTTCGATGGCGGCCTGCAGTTCCTTTGCGTAGGGGGCGAGCAGCGGGTCGGCCGGGTTTGCGTTGCTGGCTTCGGCGACGGTCTTGCCGGCTTCACGCGCGAACAGTTTCATCGCCGCACCGCCGTTCATCACGGCCTTGCGCCCGAGCAGGTCGAGCGCCTGGATGCCGTGGGTGCCTTCGTGGATCGGATTGAGGCGGTTGTCGCGGTAATACTGCTCCACCGGGTACTCGCGGGTGTAGCCATAGCCGCCGTGGATCTGGATGGCCAGGCTGTTGGCTTCGAGGCACCACTGCGAAGGCCAGGACTTGGCGATCGGCGTCAGCAGGTCGAGCAGCAGGCCGGCTTCCTGAATCGCCGTGTCGTCAGCGCCGACTCTTGTTTCATCCACCAGTCGCGCGCAATACAGGCACAGCGCATAGCCGGCTTCGACATAGGCTTTCTGCGCCAGCAGCATGCGGCGGATGTCGGCGTGCTCGATCAGCTTGAGCTGCGGGTCGGTGGGATTCTTGTTGGTCGGCGCGCGGCCTTGCGGGCGTTCTTTGGCGTAGTCGAGCGAGGCAAGGTAGCCGCGGTAGCCCAACATCACGGCACCCATGCCGACCCCAATGCGCGCCTCGTTCATCATGTGGAACATGTAGGTGAGGCCTTTGTGCGCTTCACCCACCAGTTCGCCGACGCAGGCGCCCTTCTCGCCGAAGCTGAGCATGGTCGAGGTGGTGCCGCGATAGCCCATCTTGTGGATCAGGCCGGCCAGCGCCACATCGTTGCGGGCGCCGAGGCTGCCGTCGGAATTGACATGGAACTTGGGCACGATGAACAGCGAGATGCCCTTGACGCCGGGCGGGCCGCCGGGGATCTTGGCCAGCACCAGGTGCACGATGTTTTCGGATAGTTCGTGGTCGCCGGCGGAAATGAAAATCTTGTTGCCGACTATCGAATAGGTGCCATCCGCGTTGGGCGTCGCGCTGGTGGTGATGTCCGAGAGGCTGGAACCGGCCTGCGGCTCGGTGAGCGCCATGGTGCCGAAGAAGCGGCCGGCCAGCAGTGGAGCGAGGTACTTCGCCCGCTGTGCATCGCTGCCGAAGCGGTGGATGACGTTGGCGTTGGCGATGGTGAGGAAGGGATAGGCCGCGGTGCCGACGTTGGCGCCCTTGAACAGCGAGAACGCGGCCTGCGTCAGCAGCACCGGCAGCTGCATGCCGCCGCGTTCGAAGTCGTGTGCGGCGGCGATGAAGCCAGCCTCGCAGAAGGCCTTCAAGGCTTCGGCGACTTCCGGGATCATGCTCACGCGCTGGCCGTCGAAAGTCGGCTCGTGCTCGTCGGCCCTGCGGTTGTGCGGCGCGAACTTCTCTTCGGCGATGGCGGTTGCCGTGTCGAGCACGGCGGCGAAGGTTTCGCGACTGTGCTCGGCGTAGCGCGGGCGCTGCGTCAGGGCTTCGGCATCGAGGACTTCGAAGAGCTGGAAGTCGAGGTCGCGGCGGTTGATGATCCCCGCCACGGTCAGGCGGCCAACAGCGTGTCGCTGAAACGACCGAGGTGGTAATCGACGTCGCCGAAAGTTAGGCCGATCATGGTCAGGCGCTTGAAATAATGGCCGACGTTGAGCTCGTCGGTGACGCCCATGCCGCCATGCAGTTGTACCGCCTGCTGGCCGACCAGGCGGGCCGACTGCAGGACGTAGGCTTTGGCGGCGGCGACGCTGCGGCTGCGTTCGGCGGCATCGTCAGAGTCGGCGCGCACGGCGGCCAGCGTGGCCATGGAGCGGGCCTGTTCGGTGGCGATCACCATGTCGGCCATGCGGTGCTGCAGGGCCTGGAACTTGCCAATGGGCGTGCCGAACTGCTTGCGTGTCTTCAAGTACTCGAGCGTGAGTTCGTTGAGTGCGGCCATGATGCCGACGGCTTCGGCGCAGAGCGCGGCATTGGCGTAATCGAGGGCGCGTTCGATCAGCGGCAGGGCGCCGCCGGCGGGGCCGATCAGGTCGTCGGCGGAGACCTGCACGCCGTCGAGACGAATGTCCGCGGCGCGGGCGCCATCCTGGGTCGGGTAGCTGCGCAGGCTGAGGCCGGGCGCTCCGGCGTCGACCAGGAACAGCGACAGGCCGAGTCCTTCGCGCGCCGAGACGATGAACTTGCCGGCCGAGGGCGCGGCGAGCACGACCGCCTTGGCGCCGTCGAGCTTCCAGCCGCCGCCTGAAGGCGTGGCTTTGGTGGCGACGTGGTCGAGGGCATAGCGGCCGCCGGGTTCGTTATGGGCAAAGGCGAGCATCAGTTCGCCGCCGGCGACGGCGGGCAGCAGCGCCTCTTTTTGCGCGGCGCTGCCGGCATCGCGAATCAGGCCGCCGCAGAGCACGACGCCGGGCAGATAGGGCTCAAGTGTCAGGCCG
>CAJBYR010000291.1 GCA_903959855.1 uncultured beta proteobacterium | reverse complement strand
TTTCAAGCGCAGGAGGAATTCCTTCCAGCTGCTTTGGCTCTCGCGGTTGGCCATCTCAACGGCCAGGACCTGCCGCTGGCCTTCCCAGTTGATGCCGATGGCGATAAGGACGGCCTGATGGGCGATCACTCCAGCCTCGCGGACTCGTTCATAGCAGGCATCGAGAGTCAGGTAGTCGGCGTCACTGGCGACGAACAGAAACCGAATCTGACCAAAATACTGAACAGGCAGCCAGCGAAACGGGAATGGCATGCCCACCCTCCATTTGATTGTTTGGGATTGACTTCAAGCCTGTCACGCAGTCGGCCGACGAAATTTCTACACCGGTACACCAACGCAAAGTTGGTCGATGTAGCTCGCCCATTCCTGCATCATGCGCCGGCGCTCGGGAATGTGTTGAGCGTGGTTGTAGCTGGCGCGCGTGCGGTTGCGCGGCACATGTGCCAGCTGGCGCTCAATCCAGTCAGGCTCATAGCCAAGCTCATTCAGCAGCGTACTTGCGGTCGCCCGAAAACTGTGCGGAGTAATTTCGCCGGAAAAACCAATCCGAGAAAGTGCTTTGTTCCACATCGGATCAGAAATCGCCTTCGCAACGCCACTTGCGGAAGGAAACAGAAGTTCGCTGTCGCCGGAAAGACCTTTCAACGTCTTAAACAGAGCCACAACTTGCTTGCTCATTGGAACAATATGCTCCTGCCGCGATTTCATCCGTTCGGCCGGTATCCGCCATTCTTCATGCTTCCAATCAATCTCCGTCCACTTGGCCAGGCGCAACTCCGAACCGCGCACAAAAGTCAGAAGAAGTAACCTTAATCCGACCGCCAGGCTTGGCTCGTTCTTCTCGAACGCGCTGAGCGCCTTAACCAGACTCGGTATTCGACGTTTATCCAAAGGCGGAGCATGACTTGTCGGCGGCAAATGCAAAGCGTTGCGCAAGGAAAACGTCGGGTCATTTTCAGCACGCCCTGTCGCAACGGCATAGCGGAACACACCTCCTATCCAGATGCGTAACTTCTCCGCAACTGTCAGCGATCCTCTCTTCTCTACTGCGCGCAGGATTGCGAGTACCTCCGGCGAGGAAACACCAGTAATCGGGAGATGGCCAATTTTTGGGAACACGTCGACGTCCATGAAGCGCTTCACGCGCTCGGCATAACGCGCATCCCAAGTCTTGGACTGCGACTTGATGTATTCGAGGCAAACCACCTTGAAGCTATTGGAGTTGGCCGCACGACGAGCCAATAACTGCAATTTCCTCTGCTGGGTCGGATGCTGGCCGTCAGCGAGTATCTTCTTTGCCTGATCTCGCTTCTGCCTGGCTGCCGCCAACCCGACTGCGGGATACATGCCGATACTGTAGGTCTGCTGTTTATCGAACCACCGGAAGCGATACCGCCAGAGCTTTGAGCCGTTCGGCATCACATAGAGGTACAACGCACCGCTGTCTGATAATGTGTAGGTACTACCGGCAGGTTTGGCGTTTCTTACTGCTGTATCCGAAAGAGGCATGGGAGTGTGTATCAGTGCCAGAATACACACAACGATACACACATTTTATCCGGATGCCAATAGCCGCTACAGAACAATGATGGAACATAATGCACTGTTTATATTATATTTATTTACAAATCGCGGAACTCCCTGGACACCCCCGGATCAGCCATTTTATTTTGTGCCATAATTTTCCGCAGACCTAGTCCTGATCGCGGCATTCTCGCACAGCGATCCCTACCCATGACCCCGCACACCTTCACCCTGATCTTCGTCGCCGCCCTGCTGCTGTCCACCGGCTTGCGCCTGTGGCTGGACCTGCGCCACCTGCGACATGTCACCGCCCACCGCGACCAGGTACCCGCCGACTTCTTCGGCCGCATTGATCTTGTCGACCACCGCAAGGCCGCCGACTACACCGCCGCCAAGGTGCGCCTGGGCTTCATCGAGATCCTGATCGACACAGTGGTACTGCTGCTGTTCACGCTGGGGGGCGTACTCGCCGTGGTCGACGGCAGCCTGCGCGGTTGGCTCGGGACCGGCCATGTGCAGGGCCTGGCGCTGTTCGCCGCGGCTGGACTGATCGGCTTCTTCGTCGGCCTGCCGACCAGCCTGTATCGCAGCTTCGTCATCGAAGAGCGCTTCGGCTTCAACAAACTGACCTGGAAGCTCTGGCTTACCGACCTGGCCAAGGGCGCCGTACTCACCGTCGCCATCGGCGGCCCGCTGCTCTATGCCGTGCTCTGGCTGATGGACGCCATGGGTCGGCAGTGGTGGCTGTATGTCTGGCTGCTGTGGCTGGGAACCAACCTGCTGATCCTTTTCCTCTACCCGACCGTGATCGCGCCGCTGTTCAACAAGTTCACGCCGCTGGAAGACGCCTCGCTCAAGCAGCGCATCGAGGCACTGCTGACCCGCTGCGGTTTCGCTTCATCCGGTCTGTTCGTGATGGACGGCTCGAAGCGCTCGGCCCACGGCAACGCCTATTTCACCGGCTTCGGCCGCGCCAAGCGCATCGTCTTCTTCGACACCCTGCTGGAAAAGCTGGCACCGCAGGAGATCGAGGCGGTGCTGGCGCACGAACTCGGCCACTTCCGCCACAAGCACGTGGTCAAGCGCATCGCGCTGATGGGGGTGATGAGCCTCGCCTTCCTCTGGCTGCTCGGCCAATTGATCGACCAGCCCTGGTTCTACCAGGGCCTGGGAGTCGGCGCTGGCAGTACGGCGATGGGGTTGATGCTGTTCTCGATGGTGTTGCCGGTGTTCCTGTTTCCGCTGGCGCCGCTGACCTCGGCGCTATCACGCCAGCACGAATACGAAGCCGACGCCTACGCCGCCAAGCAGACCGCCGCCGCCGACCTGATCGCCGCACTGGTCAAGCTGTATCGCGACAACGCCGCGACCCTCACGCCCGACCCGCTGCATTCGCTGTTCCACGACTCCCACCCCCCCGCCAGCCAGCGCATCGCGCGGCTGCACGGCGCATAGGAAAACATCATGAACATGGTCTGCGATCTCTCCAAAGGCAAGTGCAAGCCCTGCGAAGGCGGCGTGCCGCCGCTGTCCGACACCGAAGCCGCCGCCATGCTGGCGACGCTGCCGGGCTGGCAGCGCGAAGGCAGCGTCATCAGCAAGACCTACAAATTCAAGAACTATTACGAGACCATGGCCTTCGTCAATGCCACGGCGTGGATCTCGCACCGTGAAGACCACCACCCCGATCTCGCCGTCGGCTGGGGCCAGTGCACCGTCAGCTACACCACGCACGCCATCGGCGGCCTGTCGGAAAACGACTTCATCTGCGCGGCCAAGATCGATGCCTTGTTCGCGCTGTAATCCACGTTGAACGCCGCCGGCACCATCGTCGCCGCCTTCGGGCGGCACTATGAAATCGAACTGGCCGACGGCCGCATCGCTACCGGCTATCCGAAAGGCAAGAAAAGCCTGCTCGCCGTCGGCGACGAGGTCCAATTGAGTCCCGACGGCCAGATCATGGGCCATGGCGAGCGCCGCAGCCTGCTGTATCGCAGCGACGCCTACCGGCAGAAGCTGATCGCCGCCAATGCCACGCAGTTGCTGCTGGTGGTCGCCACCGATCCGTCATTTTCCGACATGTTGCTCAGCCGCGCCCTGGTTGCCGCCGAGCACGAGGGTCTGACTACCACCATCGTGCTCAACAAGTGCGACCTCGTCGCCGCGTTGCCTGCCGCAAGAAAGCTGCTTGCGCCCTACATCGCACTGGGCTGCCGCGTCGTCGAGCTCTCGGCCAAGTTCGATCCTTCGCCGCTGCTGCCGCTGCTGGCCGGCGAAAGTTCGGTGCTGGTGGGCCAGTCCGGCATGGGCAAGTCGACCCTGACCAATGCCCTGGTGCCCGGCGCAGCGGCGCCGACACGCGAATTGTCGACCGCGCTCGACAGCGGCAAGCACACCACCACCTATGCCCGCCGCTACAAACTGCCCGATGACACTTGCCCGGGCGGCACCCTGATCGACAGCCCCGGCCTGCAGGAATTCGGCTTGAAGCACCTAACGCCGCAGCAGATCGAATTCGGCTTCGCCGAGTTCCGCCCATTCCTTGGCCGGTGTCGTTTCCGCGACTGCCAGCACGACGCCGAACCCGGCTGCGCGATCAAGCAGGCCCTTGCCGAAGGCATAATCCATCCACGTCGCCTCGACCACTTCCGCCAATTCATCTCGGAAAGCCGCCATGGATCGCACTGAGCGCTTCTACAAGATCGACCAGATGATCCACGACCGCAAGCTGGTCAGCTTCAGCGAGCTTATCGAGGCGCTGGAAGTCTCGCGCGCCACGCTCAAGCGCGATCTCGAATACATGCGCAACCGGCTCAACGCACCCATCGTCTGGGACCGCCATGCCGGTACCGCCGGCGGCTACCGCTTCGACACCCCGCATCCAGATGGCGGCGCGCAGTATGAGCTGCCCGGCCTGTGGTTCAACTCGGGCGAGGTGCATGCGCTGCTGACCATGCAGCACCTGCTGACCGACCTCGATCCCGGCGGCATCCTCACGCCGCATATCCAGCCGTTGATTGCGCGCCTCAACAGCCTGCTCGGCAGCGCCGAAAACACCGCCGATGAAATCCGCCGCCGCGTGATGATCGTCGGCCTCGGCAAGCGTGACCTGAAGCTTGCCCACTTCGAGAAAGTCGGGGCCGCCCTGCTGCGCCGCAAACGCCTGGCCATCACCTATTTCGCCCGCGGCAGCGGCGAGACCACCGAACGCGAAGTCTCGCCGCAACGCCTGGTGTATTACCGCGAGAACTGGTACCTCGATGCCTGGTGCCACCTGCGCAACGACATCCGCAATTTTTCCCTTGATTCAATCATTCAGGCTAACGTCATCGAGCGAAAAGCGCGCGAGGTCTCCCGTCGCAGTATGGACGAAGTGCTCGGCGCCGGTTACGGGATCTTTTCCGGACGCACGCTGCAGCACGCGAAGCTGCGCTTCACGCCCGAGCGCGCGCGCTGGGTGGCGCAGGAAACCTGGCACCCGAAGCAGAAGGGCCGCTTCGATGCCGACGGCTCCTGGTTGCTGGAATTCCCCTACGCCGACCATCGAGAACTGATCATGGACATCCTTAAATTCGGCGCCGACGTCGAAGTGCTGGCCCCGCCAGACCTGCGCCGCCGCGTGGCCGGGGAAGCGGTGCGCCTGACCGCGCTTTATGCGGCAGTGCCAAAAAAGTGAAATCAAAATCGTGGTAGCGTTGCGCCGCGGTTCCACACAAAAAGAACTTCAGCCCCCAGGAGAAACCATGAAATCCGTCACACTGCTACGCACGGCCGCGCTGCTCGGCGCTGCCGCACTCGCCCAGCCCGCCCTCGCGCAGAACGTCAAGGTCACGCCCCTGGGCGGCCAGGAGGGCGAGTTCTGCCCGCTCGACCGCGCCATGATTTTCGAAGACCCGAGCGGCACGCGCGTACTCTACGATCCGGGCCGCACGGTGGCCGGCGCCGACGATCCGCGCCTGGGCAAGATCGACGTCGTCCTGGTCAGCCACATGCACGGCGACCACGTCGGCAACGCCCACAACAAGGCGCCCAACTCTGGCGCCTGCGACAAGCCCGACACCTCGGTCTCGGCCATGCCCAATTCCAGCGCGGTAAACATCGCCGTCGCCAAGGGCGCCAAGATGGTCACCGGCTCCGAGATGGCAGGCTTCTTCGGCAACAAGCTGAAGGCCGCCGGCGGCGACCCCAAGAATTCCGTACTCGCCCGCTTCGGCGCTACCCAGAAGGTCGGCGGCGTGGCTATCTCCACCGTCACCGCGATCCACAGCAATGCGCTCGATCCCGACCTGATCGGCGGCGTGCTTGGCCAGTACATGAAGGAGGCCGGCATCGGCGCCTATGTCGGCGAGGCCACGGGTTATGTGCTGAAGTTCAGCAATGGCCTGGTGGCCTACCTTTCCGGCGACACCGGCATCACCGGCGACCAGGACAAGGTGGTGCGCGGCCACTACAACGCCAAGCTGGCGGTGATCAACATCGGCGACACCTTCACCACCGGCCCGACCGAGGCCGCCTACGTGATCAACGACCTGGTCAAGCCGAATGCCGTGATCGCCTCGCATGCCAATGAAGTCGGCACGGTCGGCGGCAAGGTGCGCGCCGGCTCGCGCACAGAGACCTTCATCAAGGCCAGCAAGGTGCCGGTGCATGTGCCGCTGTCGGGCAAGACCATGGAGTTCAACGCCGACGGCAAGTGCGTCGGCGGCTGCTGAACGGCCAAGGGCATTGACGGGGCGGCGCGGGCAACCGCGCCGCCCTTATTCTTGGCCGGCCGGGTTGGCTACTACGGCCCCCTCGATGCCGTGCCGGCGCAAGGACCCGGCGATGAAACCCGAGGCCTTCATTTCCTCGACAAACTTTCGCAGATAGTCCGCTCCATCCGCGCGCCCTTTGGGCACGGCCATCGCCTGGCGGATTTCCATGAAGCGTCCGTCGAGCAGACGCAGGCCGGGCAGGCGTCGGGCGTCGGCCTGCATCTGCTGCTTCACCCCGGCGGCAACTTCCAGCTTCTGCGCCAGCAGTGTATCCGTCACCGCCTGGGAAGTCGGTGCATGCACCAGCCGCGCCTGCTTCAGCGTTCGCGTGAGATACAGGTCGTAGGCGCTGCCCTTCGCCGCCGCCACCCGCACCCCGGCGCGATCGACGTCCTCGTTGCGCGTGATCGGCGAAGCCTCCGGCACCAAGTAGGCGCCTTCGATGTTCAGGTAGGGCGCCGTGAAATCGGTATCCGCGGCGCGCACCGGGTCGATGGCGAAAAAGCCCACATCCCAGTCGCCGGCCTTGATGCCCTCGACCACCTTGCCCGCCGCCGTGTAGATCACCAGTTCCAGCGACACACCCAGCCTCCGCGCCAGTTCCTGTGCCAGATCAACCGAAACGCCGCGCGCATCGCCATTCGCATCGCGCGTCGCCAGCAGCGGATTGCCGTAGTTGATCGCCGCGCGCAGCGTGCCGTTCGGCGCGAGCTGCGCCACCGCAAGAGTCGGCGCTGGCGTTACGGCGGCGCAGGCTGCGAGCAGCAGCAAGGTAGTGACCAGGATTAATCCACGGCGAAGGAGAATCCCGGATAAGCGAAACAAGGTGGCCAACATGGGCATTCACTCTACACGCGTCCGGTTTGACCGTCACAGTTTGCCTCTCCACGGGTTCGCCGCCAAGGGAACCGCGCCATCCGGGGACGGGAGCTATAATCAATTGTCACCCCATCCTTCCTTGGGAACCGCCAAACAAACTCATGAAACCTTCCGTGGCCCTGCAGACTTATCGAGACGGGATTCGACTCGTCGTGGAACGCCACGGCGCCCGCAATCCACGCGTGTTTGGCTCAGTGGTACACGGTACCGACGGAGAAAGCAGCGACCTTGACCTGTTGGTCGATCCAATCGAAGGCCGGACCACACTGCTTAGCCTGGTGCGTATCAAGCGCGATATCGAATCGCTGACCGGGGTTTCCACCGACGTGCTCACACCATTGGCCCTGCACGAGCGCTTCCGACATACGGTACTGGCCGAGGCCTTGCCGGTATGAACAACAAGGCGCGCCGGGTGCCGGCGCGGCTGCTGGACATGCGGGAGGCGATCGCCCATGCCCGCAGCGACATCGGGGCACTCGGCAAAAACGACTTCCTGGCTGACGGGAAAACACAACGCGCCGTCATTGAAAGCCTGATCGTGATCGGTGAAGCAGCCAATATCATCATGCGCCTTGATCCCAGCCTGGAGGCGCGAGTCCCCGATGCATGGCAGCAATTGCGGGACGCTTACGACATGCGCATTGTTCTGACCCATGAGTATTTCCGCGTTGACCCAACCATCGTCTGGGACACGGTCAGGAACGACCTACCTGCGCTGGAAGCGCTGGTCGAATCCCTTCTGGCCTGACCGGCTGTCTGCCCGCTGATGCCTGCCAGCCTCGAAGGCCAGCTCGTCGTCGCGCTTTCCTCGCGCGCGCTGTTCGACTTCGAAGAAGAGAACCGCGTCTTCGAAGACCAGGACGATTCCGCCTACATGCGCCTGCAACTCGAACGCATGGACCAGCCGGCGCGGCCCGGCGTCGCCTTCCCGCTGGTGCAAAAGCTGCTAGCCTTCAACACGCCCGAACGCCAGCGCGTCGCCGTGGTGATCCTCTCGCGCAACGACCCGGTCTCCGGCCTGCGCATCTTCCGTTCCGCCAGCGCCGCCGGCCTGCAACTGGAGCGTGGCGTATTCACGCGCGGCCGCTCGCCTTTCAGCTACCTCAAGCCGCTGGGCGCCAACCTCTTCCTCTCCGCCAACGAAGCCGACGTGCGCGCCGCGCTGGAAGGCGGCTTCCCGTCAGCGCGGGTGTATTCGACGACGCTGACCGAGGCCGAGCAACACCCGCAGGAAGTGCGCATCGCCTTCGACGGCGACGCCGTGCTGTTCTCCGACGAGGCCGAGCGCGTGTTCCAGGAACAGGGCCTCGCCGCCTTTCAGGACCACGAAGAACGCCGTGCCCTGCACCCGTTGCCGCCCGGCCCTTTCATGCCCCTGCTCGAAGCCCTGCACCGCCTGCGCGCCGACAGCGCCGGATGCACGATGAAAATCCGCACCGCGCTGGTCACCGCGCGCAGCGCCCCCGCCCACGAACGCGCGATCCGCACCCTGATGGAATGGAAAGTGGAAGTCGACGAAGCCATGTTCCTCGGCGGCCTGGAGAAGTCACGCTTCCTCAGTGAATTCGAACCCGACTTCTTTTTCGACGACCAGACCCGGCATTGCGAGCCGGCATCAAGGCTGGTGCCGACGGGGCATGTGGTTAGTGGAGTGGCGAATCAGGAATAGCGTGGTGCAAACTACAACAGGTTTTCGAGCTATTTGGGTCAGCTTCGAAACTCAACGCGACAGATCGCGTTTACCGAAATGGATTCAACATCGGCACGCCGAAGCGCTTGAAGTCACCAACGTTGCGCGTCACTACCGTCAACTTGCGTACCAACGCGGTCGCCGCGATCATCGCGTTCTCATGGACGGTATCCGACTGGCGATGCATCAGCTTCGCCCACAGGCGAAAGGTCGCGGCATCCATAGGCAGCACGTTGTAGGCGGCGGCCACCTGGTCCGCCCAGGATTCAATCTCAGACGCCTTGGCCGCATCCTGTTCGCGCGTTATTTCGATGCCGGCCTGGATCTCGCCCAGCGTGACCACGGAAATATGCAGATCGGAATCGTCAACGCTTTCCAGCCAGGAAGTCACAGCCGCCTGCGGACGCGGCTTACGCAATTCGGAAACGATGTTGGTGTCGAGCAGGTACATCGCGGAGTCAAAGCGCGGGCGGGGCGCGACGCTTTGCCTTGCCGCGCGCCGGCAGCGCCAGATTCGCCCGTACCGGGGCGGACAGCAGCAATTCCTTCAGCGACGGGCGCGCCGCATCGTGTAGCCGCTTCCATTCCGCGATGGGCACCAGCACGGCCGTCTCCGAACCGCGCCGGGTAACAAGCTGCGGGCCTTCGCTCACGCAGGCGTCGAGCAGTTCGCTGAAGCGGGCTTTGGCGTCTTGCACGGGCCAAGTATTCATGACGCACCTTGGATGACTAGTTATCTGACTAGATTTGATCAACCAGAGCCGAAGCGCGAACCATCCACGACGACTGGTGACCGGATATTAAAAGTCGGCGCTGGCGACACGGCAAACAGGCCGGCGCCGGCTGGCCCGGGGCGGAGGAATCTCTCTGACGGAGCCACGGACCAGCCGACGCCGGCCGGAGCGGACATGAGTTGACGGGGTGGCTTTGCCTTTGAACCCCCATGCGACAATCCCCGCATGCCCGCCACCCTTCCCCTGCGCCACTTCCTGCTCGCGCTGGCCGTGGTCGCCGTCTGGGGCACCAATTTCGTGGTCATCAAGCTTGCGCTCGGGCACCTGCCGCCGCTGCTGTTTGCGGCCCTGCGCTTCGGCCTCGTGCTGTTCCCCGCGGTGTTTTTTCTTGCCCGTCCGGCGGTGCCGCTGGGCAACCTTGCGCTCTACGGCTTGCTGATCGGGGTCGGCCAGTTCGCCCTGCTCTATGTCGCAATGGACGGCCACATCTCGCCGGGCCTGGCCTCACTGGTGGTCCAGGTCCAGGTCTTCTTCACCATCGGCCTCTCGATGCGCCTCGCCGGCGAGCGGGTGCGCCGCTTCCAGTGGTTCGCCCTGTTGCTCGCCGCGGCGGGAATCGCCGTGATCATCCTGCATACCGACGGCAGCACCACGCCACTCGGCCTGCTGCTGGTGCTGCTGGCGGCGCTGGCCTGGGCCGGCGGCAACATCGCGGCGAAACAGGGCGCGCCGGGCAACATTCTGGCCTACGTGGTCTGGTCCAGCGCCTTCGCCGTGCCGCCGCTGGTCGCCCTCTCGCTGATCTTCGAGGGCCGCGAGGCGATTACGGCAGCGCTGCGGGCGGCCGATGCGGCCACCTGGGCGGCGGTGGCCTACCAGTCATGGGGCAATTCGCTGTTCGGCTATGCGGCCTGGGGCTGGCTGCTGGCGCGGCACCCGGCTGCCACGATCACGCCGATGGCCCTGCTGGTGCCGGTGTTCGGCATGGGCGGCGCAGCACTGTGGCTGGACGAAGCGCTGCCGCCCTGGAAGCTCGCCGCCGCCGCGCTGGTGATGGCGGGCCTGGCCCTCAACCTGCTGTGGCCGCGGCTACGCGCGGCGCTGGGGGCAAACGGCTAAACGGAAAGCCGGCGGAGAACCCGAAATCAGTGGTTTTCCCGAGTGTGCGCGGTGGCGGCCGATGCCATAATCGGGCCGATCAATACTCGGGACCCGGCTTGAAATGACGGAAAAGGATGCCGCAACGCTGGCACGACTGGTCACCGGTTGCCGCGAACAGATGGAAAGTGAACTGGTGGAACTGGTCGAGGAGTTCGGCCCGATCCTGATCCAGGACGTCGCGGCGCGAACCTATCCTGCCCGCGAACCCGAGCGGCGCATTGCCGCCGCCACCCTCAAGCTTGCCCTTGCCGCCCACTGGGGCAAGGTGGCGCCCGCGCTCAAGACGGCCCTTGCCGGCCGCCGGCCCAAGCCGACCCGGCCGGGCGTCGAATCCGAGGACATGGCCAACCTGCAGTTGTTGAGCGATGCCGAGGAATCGATACAAATCGCTTCCAACGAGGCCCTCGACCGCCTCACCACTGCCTGCCGCGACGAGACCAATGCCCTGGAACGGCGCATTTCCTACCTCGTGCTGCGCAGTGCCATGCAGCCTGGCGATACCAGTTTCAGGGTCGCCACGCTGTGGCCCTGCCTGCAGACGGCGTGCAACGAAGTCACCACCGACACCGGGGCACGCATCCTGCTGCTGAAGCTGATGGGCGAGCGCCTCGCCTCCGAACTTTCACAACTCTACCGGGTGGTCAATGAGACCCTGATTGAAGCCGACATCCTGCCGCGCCTCAAGCGCAGCTACCGCGATACCGCGCCCGTCGATGCCCACGAGGTGGCAGCCGAGTCGGCCAAGGTGGCAAATACCCTGGACCGGCTGATCAAGGCCCGCACCAAGGATGATGGCCCGGCGGCACCGGCCAAGCCCGCCACCGACAACCGCGAGTTGTTCGACTCGCTGAAGACGATGCAGATCGCGCCGCCCAAGGCGCCCGCCGGCACCCATGCCAACATCGTGCGCATGGCACGCGACAGCGGCGCAGCGCGCGATGTGCGCCCGCAGGAAGCCGTGACGCTGGACATCGTCGCCGAGCTGTTCGACCTGCTGTTCGGCGACCCGAGCGTCGCCGAAGGCATCAAGCAACTGGTGTCCCGCCTGCAGACCACGGTGCTCAAGGTGGCCATGCAGAACCAGCGCTTCTTCGCCGACCGCAGCCATCCGACGCGACGCTTCCTGGATAGCATATCGATCGTCGCGATCCGCTGGGGCAAGGTGGTCGATGCCAACGACCCCTTCTATCTCAAGCTGTCGGAGCTGGTCAACAAGGTTCAGGCCACCTACGACGGCAACATGGGCGTGTTCGACGCCGCGAATGCGGAGCTGGACGCCTTCCTCGCCGAGCGCGAGAAAATCGAAGAGCAGCAGGACCGCGAGCTAGCCGACGCCGTGCGCGCCCGCGAGGAGGAAATCCGCCTCACCCGCGCCGCGCAGATGCGCGCGCAACGCGCGGCAAACCAGTGCATCGAGCGGCTGCTGGGGCCGATGGTGCCGAACGAGATCGAAGAGTTCCTGCGCAGCTACTGGCGCGACGTGGTGCAGGGCAGGATCTCGCAGGATGGGGAAGACGGCGCCCCCACCGTTGAAGCGCTGCGCACCGCCGTCGCACTATTGCTGGCCGTGACGCCGAAATACGATCCCTCGGAACGCAAACGGCATGCCGCCGCGCTGCCCGGGCTGCTGAGGAATCTCAATGCCGGCTTCGACGAGATCGGCACCTCGCCCACCGAGCGCAAAACGTTCATGGATATGCTGGCCGAGCTCCAGTTTTCGGCGCTGCGCGCCGAACAACAGAAGCGCCCTGCCGCCACCACCAAACCGGCGTCGGAAGAAAAGCCCCGCACGCCAAGCGCCGGGCCGACCCTGCAGGTCAGCCATGCCACCAACAGCGGCGTGCGGGTTCAGGATATTTCACTGCCGGAGAGCCAGGACCTGGGCGAGGAAAACACGCCGGATCGCGCCGATCTGCGCCGCGTGCGCCAGCTGGTGCGCGGCGACTGGATCGACTTCATCACGGCAGGTCAAAATCGCCGCGAGCGCCTGACCTGGATCAACAATAGCCGGACACTGTTCCTGTTCAGCAACAGCGCCTCAGCCTGCGCCATTTCCATCACGCCGGAAGCCCTGGCGGTGCGCCTGCGGAACAGGACGGCCAGCATCGTGATGGCCGACCGTCCGATGTTCGAGCGCGCCATTCACGGCGCCATCCACTCGCTGGACAAGCGCGCCTGAGCATCAGGCGCCTGAATCGCCCGAGCGGCGTTCAGGCGGCGAGCCGGGTCGCGGGACGCGAGCGGCGGTTGGCTACGACCTTCTTTGCGGCCGGCTTGCGTACCACGCGCTTGGCGGCCGGTTTGCGTTCGCGGGTCAGCTCGACGACCTGCGCCGAAACCCGGTGCAGTCCCTTGCCGAACAGATCGACGCCGTATTGCGCGGGAGCGGCCAGCCCGACCTTGTCCAGCACCGGCATGACGCGATCATCAAGCGCCTGCTCGACGGCATCCCATGCCGCAACCGATTTGTCGTTGGCAGCGGCCACGGTGTGCTTCAGCAACTGCAGGTTCTGCGTGGCCAGGCTGCCAGCCGTCGCGCCCAGCGCGACCCATACCTTCCTGCCCTGGTCGCGGGCGACGTGGAGCACGTTCAGGTTGGCCGAAAGCACATTGACGGCAGCTTCCTGCATCGCGACCACGACTTGATTGGCGGCCAGTTTTTTCGGGAGCAGCTTTTTGGTCTTCAGCATGATGTTTCCTTTCGTCGTATCGGGCCGGCCACGGGGCCGGTCTTCCAGCGGACGCACTGTAACGGTCCAGCCTAGAGCGGGCACCCTAAAGACCTAGGGGATTCCCTCTAGTTTCGCCGGCGCCGGCCGACAGGGCCGTACCCTGGCTGCGAGCGACCCGGAGGATAATGCCGGCACACCCGACACGGAGCCCGCATGAACTGGCTTGACCGGATTCCCTATACGCTGCTGATCGCCGCCGCCATATTCATGCTCTGCGCCCCCTTCCTGCCCGAGCCGCACCTGGTGGAAAAGGCACGCATGCTGGCCGAAGGACGGCTGTCTCGGCCCATCGACATCTTCGATGTGCTCTGGCACCTGCTTCCGGGCCTGCTGCTTGGTCTCAAGTTCGCACTGGCGCGGCGCGCTGCGGGCGGCGGCAGGGAAGAGCGCGGCTAAGAGTCGGCGCCGGCGGGACGGCGAAACTACAGAAGCACCCCCACCACCGCCCCGCACGAGAGCGTCGCCAGGGTACCGGCGATCAGCGTGCGCGGGCCGAGCTCGAGGATCTCGGCGCGGCGTTCGGGCACCATGGTGGTCAGGCCGCCGATCATGATGCCGAGGCTGCCGAGGTTGGCGAAGCCGCACAGGGCGTAGGTCATGATCACGCGGCTGCGCGCCGACAGGGCATCTGCCGGCAGCGCGGCAAGTTCGAGGAAGGCGACCAGTTCGTTCAACACCGTCTTGGTACCGAGCAGCGCACCGGCCGTGCCGGATTCGGCCCAGCTCACGCCCGCCAACCAGGCCAGCGGTGCCATGCACCAGCCCAGCATGCGTTGCAGCGACCACGCCGCACCTTCATGCGGCAGCAGGCCGAGCAAACCGTTGGCCAGCGCCACCAGGGCCACCAGCACCACCAGCAGGGCGACGATGTTGAGCAAAAGTTGCAGGCCCTCGGACGTGCCGCGCGTGATCGCGTCCATGCTGCTGCCGTCGAGGCGCGGCAATTCGACGTTGCGCCCGGTGGGCTCGCCGACCGGCGGCACAATCAGTACCGCGAAGACGATGGCCGCCGGCGCGCTGATGAAGGAGGCGGCGAGGATGTGCCCCAGTGCGCCCGGCACGCGCGGGCCGACGATGCCGGCATAAAGCGCCATCACCGTGCCGGCGACACCAGCCATGCCGGCGGCGAGGATGACGAACAGCTCGCCGCGATTGACCCGCGCCAGGTAGGGCTTGACCAGCAGCGGCGCCTCGACCATGCCGACGAAAACATTTGCCGCGGTCGAGATGCCGACCGCGCCGCCCACACCCAGCGTGCGTTCCAGCAGCCAGGACATGGCGCGCACCAGCAGCGGCAGGATGCGCCAGTGAAACAGCAGGGCCGACAGCGCGCTCATCACCAGCACGATGGGCAGGGCCTGGAATGCCAGCACGAAGCTGGCGCCGGGGTAAGCCTCGGCAAACGGCAGCGGCGCGCCGCCGAGGTAGCCGAAGACCATGCCGGTGCCGGCGCGGGTGGCTTTCTCCAGCGCCAGCAGGGCATCGTTCATCGCCGCGAACACCGCCTGCGCGCCGGGCAGCTTGAGGATGACGACGGCCAGTGCCACCTGCAGCAGCACGCCACCGGCCACCGTGCGCCAGGGCACGGCGCGACGGTTCTCCGAGATTG
Organism: uncultured beta proteobacterium; assembly: GCA_903959855.1. Taxonomy (GTDB): domain Bacteria; phylum Pseudomonadota; class Gammaproteobacteria; order Burkholderiales; family Rhodocyclaceae; genus Sulfuritalea. Next base: position 5,841 of record CAJBYR010000291.1, on the reverse strand, counting down.
ACCAGGCCAGGGCAAGGAACACGGCGTAGCCGAAGATGCCCTGCAATGCCTCCATCAGCGCAGCGCCCGCAGGCGGCCGTCGAGTTGCGGCGCAATCGTGCCGGCGCGTTCCATGGCATCGAGCAGGACTTCGGTTTCCAGCGGCGAGCCTTCTGCCGCACGCAGCACGGGCAGGCCCTTGAGCATGGCGTAACCGTCGCCGCCGCCGGCGAGATAGTTGGAAGTGGCGAGGCGGTAGCTGGCCTCGTCGCGCAGCGGTTGGCCATTGGCCGTCAGTTCGACGATGCGCTGCCCCTTGGGCCGGGACGGGTCATAGACGATGCGCAGGCCGGAGGCATGCGGCAACGCGCCGCTCTGGCCGTTGGTGACGCGGCGGTCGAGGCCGTGCTCGAGCGCGGCGCGCAGTTCGGCACCGGTGACGGAAAGCAGCAGCAGCGGGTTCTGGAAGGGCAGCAGGGAGAGCACGTCGCGGCGCGTGATCGGACCCGGGCCGAGGATGGTGTCGCTGCGGAAGCCGCCGGCGTTGAGCAGCGCGATGTCGGCGCCCATGGCCGCGCGCACGGCGTCGGCGGCAAAGTTGGCGATGTTCGATTCGCCGCGGCGCAGGGTCTCGCCGCGCGCATCCAGCGCCACCGTGGTTTCGCCGATCCGCTCGCCGAGGCGCGCGCCGACCTGGCGTTCAACGTCTTCGGCCACCGCCTTGACGCCGGCATCCTCGGGCCAGCGGCCGTCGACCGGCAGGATGTCCCAGCGCAGGCCGAGCAGGCGATGGCCGGCGCCCTCGCGGGCAAAGCGCAGTCGCACATGCAGCGCATCACGCGCCTCCGAACCGGCCTTGAAGATGGGCGTGCGCCCGGCCTGCTCGGTGATCAGGTGATGCTCGTGGCCGCCGAGGATCAGGTCGACCGCGCCGCTGGCGGCGATCGCGCGGTCCTCGGCGAGAGTGTTGTGGGTCAGCGCGACGATCGCCTCGGCGCCCTGCGCGCGCAAGGCAGCGGCCTCGCGGCGCGCGACCTCGACCAGAGAATCAAAGCGGATGCGCGGGCCGGGCTTGGAGAGCGTGACGGTCTCCGGCGTGATCAGGCCGATGAAACCGAGGCGCACGCCGCCGACCGTGCGCAGTTCGCTTGCCCTGACCATGGGCAGCGGCGGCTCAGCGACGAGGTTGGCCGCCAGCCAGGGGAAACGCGACTCGGCAAAGCGCTCGCGCGCCACCTCGGGCCCGAAGTCAAACTCGTGATTGCCGGGCACGGCGAAGTCCAGCCGCATCGCGTTCCAGGCGCGCATCATCTGCGCACCCTTGAAGATGCCCGACTCGATGCCGGGCGACAGCGTGTCGCCGCCGAAGACGAAGAGCGTCGCCGGATGCTCGCGGCGCAAGCTTTCGACCAGGCCGGACAGCCGCGCCAGACCGCCGCGCGGTGTCTTGGCGTCGACCGGGGCGATCTGGTAGATGTCATTTACGTGGACAATGCCGACCTCGACCACGGCGGCACGATCCTGCGCCAGTGCGAGGGCGGCGAGGCCGAGCAGCAATAGCGCGAGGAAGTAGTGACGGAAACGGACCGCAAGCATCATGGCCGTCCGATTCTACGGCACGGTGTCGGGCATTGGCCACGCATGGCGCGGCGCCAGGGCTATTCGATCGTCAAGCGCCCGAATCAGCGCACGCCGGGCACAGGAACCGCGCAGCGACTTCAGCGGGCGCGGCTGACAGCTCGATGAAACAATCCAGCGCCGCCGCAAGACACGCGGCAACGCTTCACTTCACTTCACTTCACTTCATCTTTAGTATCCACTCGACCAACTTCTTGGCATCGTCCTCCTTGATCGCAACGCCGTTGGGCGGCATTGCCACGCCGCTGGACTCGTCCTTCCAGTGGCGCGAATAGGGCGAAGTACCGCCCATCACAGCGGCAGTGAGTGTCTTCACCGCGTTCTTGTCGCCTTTGTATCGGGCCGCAACGGCCTTCCAGGGCGGGCCGACCGGCTTAAGGCCGTCCGGACCGCTGGCATTGAGTTCAATGCCGTGGCAGATGAAGCAGCCGGACTTGGACGCCAGATGGCGCATGGCATCGTCCCTGGCGTCAGCCAGGGCCATCGGGCTTGCCAACAGCAGCGAGGTCATGAGCAGGGTGGTACGGATCGGTGCGGAATTCATGGAAGCTCCAGCAAGAAGTGAGAAACGGATTATCCCCCGGCCACGGGAGGCCAGATGGCGAGGGTTTCGCCGTCGCTGAGGACACGGGACGCGCGTTCGGCCGGCGGCACGAACGTGCCTTCGATCAGCACCAGATGCACCAGCTTGAGCGGCAACGCGAAGCGCTCGACCAACTGCGCCACTGTGGTCCCAGGCTCAAGGTCGAGGCTCAGCGCATTGGTCTTCTTCGCCTCCGCCGGCAGGTAGTCCTGCAGCGTGGCGAAGAGCTTGAAGGTAATGCGCAAAGCCATGCGTTCAGGCGGCCTTTTGTGCCGTCGCCAGGTAGGCGACCATGAACTGCGTCGGGTCGGCCAGCAGCCGGGCCTTCCACTCGCCCAGCGGCGCCTGGGTCTGCACCAGGCCGCGCAGGGCGCCGACGTGGTCAGTCCAGCCGATGCTGGTGGCGCCGATCAGCACGTCGTCCTTGAACTGCAACGAGAGGTAGCCGTTCCTAACCGGATCGACCAGTTCCACACCCGTGCCGCCGTCGGCAGCAGGCACGCCCTGCCATTGGCCGAATGAGGTGGAGATCAGCCCCAGGGTGTCAAGCACGTTGATTGCCAGGCTGCCGCCGCTGCTGGACGCCCCACCAGCCATGTTGTGCGCGGCGACGCGTGCCTGATCCACGGCATTGGGCTGAATCGCATTGAGTTCGGGCTTTCCGGTGTGGAAGCCGGGGGCCTCGGTGACGTCGCCGGCGGCATAGATGTCAGCGACGCTGGTGCGCATGGCGTTGTCGACCCGGATGCCGCGCTCCATACTGATGCCGCTGCCCGCCAGGAATTCGATGTTGGGTCGCACGCCGGCGGCACAGATGACCAGATCGGCCTCAAGGCTGGCGCCGGTGGAGAGACTGACCTTCAGCGAGCCAGCGGCAGGGGTAGCACCCCCGGTCACGGCATCGACGATCTTGCCCAGAAGCCCTTTGTCGCTACCCGCGTCGATCCGGGTGACGCCGCTGTTGCAATGCACGGCGACGCCCTTGCCTTCGACCCATTTCTTGATCATGGCGCCGGCGGTCGGCGTCATCATGCGCGGCACCATGCGGTCACCCATTTCCACCACGGTGAGCGTGACCCCGCGCGCGGCGAGCGCTTCCATGATGATGCAGCCGATGAAGCCGGCGCCCAGTTGCAGCACGCGGCTGCCCGGCTTGGCTTTGGCGGCGATGGCACGCGCGTCTTCGAGGGTCCAGCAGGTATGCACGTTGGGCAGGTCGATGCCGGGGACCGGCGGCATGATCGGCCGCGAGCCGGTGGCGATCAGGAGCCGATCGTAGGGCCGCCGTTCGCCGCTGGCGAATTCGATCTGTTTGGCCTTCGGATCTACCTTGGCAACGCGCCCTTCGATCAGGTGGATGCCCTGTTTGGCGTAGTGGTCGTGGGCCTTCCTCAGGTGGGTGCCGGCCTCACTGATGTTGCCGTGCAGGAAATAGGGAATCGCCATGCGCGAGTACGGCGGTTCGTTCTCGTCGCCGATCAGGGCGATCTCGGCGTCGGGTTGCAACCGGCGCAGGGTTTCGGCGGCGACCAGACCGGTCGGGCCGTTGCCGATGATGACGTGTTTCATGGGGTTTCCTTAAAAACACCCGGGGACCGGCTGGGCCGATCCCCGGGGGGTGGGACAGGAGTTACAGGCCGAGTCGATCCAGGGTTTCCTTGGTCGGCACGCCTTCGGGCGTCCAGCCACGAACCTTGTAGTACTCGGGCCGCATCTTGTCGATGCCGCTGACCAGACCCTTGGCCGGACCGGTCTTGGCCGGTTCGGTTTTGAGGCGCGGGGGCAGGTCGTCGTCCTTGGCGGTGAAGCCGGCGGCGTTGTTGAAGACGCGTTCCATGTTCCACACGCGCTCGCCCAGGAGTGCGAGCTTTTCCATGGTCCAGTTGCCTTCGCAGGCGGCATCCAGCTGCGGCTGCAGGTCGGCCAGGGTCCAGGCGAAGGTGGTGAACACGCAGACGCCGGCGCTGTCGAAGACGCTGGTGGCGTCCTGGAAGGCCTTGACCAGGTCGGCCTTGCCTTCGGTGACGAGCGGGTCGGTCTTGACCGGGATGCCCAGCACTTCGGAGGCCACCGTGTAGCTGCGGAGGTGGCAGGCGCCCCGGTTGGAGGTGGCGTAGGTGAGGCCCATGCCCTGGATGCCGCGACTGTCGTAGGCAGGGAATTCCTGCTTCTTGACGCCCATGGAGAGTTCGGGACGACCGTATTTCTCGCACATGCGGGCGGAGCCCAGGCCGATGATCTTGCCGAAGCCTTCGCCCTTGGCGGTCATTTCAGCCAGGGTGATCAGCGCCTGGGCGGAGCCGAAGGGGGCGTCGATGCCGATGTCGGCCTTGGTCAGTATCCCGAGGTCGTAGAGTTCCATGGCGGCAGCCACCGTGGCACCGAACGAGATGGGGTCGAAGCCGTCTTCGTTGCACAGGACGTTGGCGTACTGGATGGCTTCGAGGTCGCCAATGCCGTTGGCGGAGCCCAGGGACCAGGCGGCTTCGTATTCGAGTCCGCCGGAGGCGCCCCAGTATTCGGGTTTGTTTACGACGCTGAAGTGGGTTTCGTCGATCCGGCTGATGCGTCCGCAGGCGATGGTGCAGCCAAAGCAGGCGGCGTTGGTGACGAGGTGCGTCTTGCCGTCGGTGGGCCGCTTTTCATGCATGGCTTCGCCGGAGATCTTCCTCGCGTCTTCGAACTGGACGTCGCGGTGGTTGCGCGTGGGCATGGCGCCCATTTCGTTGATGACGTTCATCAGGACCTGGGTGCCGTACTTGGGCAGGCCTTGCCCGGTGACGGCGTTGTCGGCCAGCACCTTCTTGGCGGCTTTGGTGGCGGCCATGAAGGCTTTGGGGTCCTTGATGGTGCCGCCGCTGCCCTTGGTGCCGCGCACGGCGACGGCCTTGAGGTTTTTGCTGCCCATCACGGTGCCGACACCGGAGCGTCCGGCGGCGCGGTGCAGGTCGTTGACGATGCAGGCGAACATGACGCCGTTCTCGCCGGCACGGCCGATGGAGCAGACCCGGGTCTGCGGATCCTGGTGGGTGCGCTTGATGATTTCTTCGGTCTGGAACACGGTCTTGCCCCACAGGTGGGCGGCGTCACGCAGTTCGACCTTGTCGTCTTCGATGGAGAGGTACACAGGCTTGTCGGCCTTGCCTTCGAAGATGATCATGTCCCAGCCGGCAAACTTGAGTTCGGCACCGAAGTAGCCGCCCGAGTTGGAGCAGGCGATGGCGCCGGTGAGGGCACCTTTGGTGACGACGGAGTAGCGCCCGCCGGTGGAGGCGACCGTGCCGGTCAAGGGGCCGGTAGTCATGATGAGCTTGTTGTCGGGCGAGAGGGGATCGACCTTGGGGTCGACTTCTTCAATGAAGTACTTGGTGGCGAGCCCGCGCTGCCCGAGGTATTCCTGGGCCCATTCCATGTTGAGGGCTTCGGTCTTGCAGCTGCCGGTGCTCAGATTCACGCGCAGAAATTTCTTGTTCCAGGCCATGTCGGTCTCCTTTAAGCGCCAGCGCGCGGTTGCGTGTCGGTCTTGCCGGCCCAGGCCCGCATCTTGTCCAGACCGGTCCAACTGGCTTCCACATAGGTGATCGCACCCGTCGGGCAGGCATCGACGCAGGCCGGCTCACCGCCGCAGAGGTCGCACTTCT
>CAJBYR010000290.1 GCA_903959855.1 uncultured beta proteobacterium | reverse complement strand
ACGCTGCATGGTGCGGTGCTGATTTTTGACGAGGTCATGACGGGCTTCCGCGTCGGTCCGGGATCGGCGCAGGGCCTCTACGGGATCACGCCGGATCTCTCGACTTTCGGCAAGGTGGTCGGTGGCGGCATGCCGTTGGGCACCTTCGGCGGGCGGCGCGAGATCATGGAACAGATCGCGCCGCTGGGACCCGTGTATCAAGCCGGCACGCTCTCGGGCAATCCGCTGTCGGTGGCGGCGGGCCTGGTGACGCTGAAGAAAATTGCGGCTCCCGGTTTCTACGAAACGCTCACGGCCCGGACCAAGGCGCTGGTCGATGGACTCGCCGGCGCGGCGAAGAAACACGGCGTGAAGTTCAGCGCGCAGTCGGTGGGCGGCATGTTCGGCGTGTATTTCGCCGCCGCACCGCCGATTTCCTATGCCGAAGTGATGGCATCGGACAAGGAGGCTTTCAATCGCTTCTTCCACGCCATGCTGGATGCCGGCGTGTATCTGGCGCCTTCGGCCTTCGAGGCCGGCTTTGTATCTGCCGCGCATTCCGAAGCCGACATTGCCGCCACGGTGGCGGCGGCCGACGCGATTTTCGCCCGCGGCTGAGAGTCGGCGCTGACGGTACGGCGATTTGATGCCGACACTCAATCCCGCCACCGCCTGGGTAGTGCTGCTGGTCGCCGGCCTGTGCGAAATCGCCTGGGCCATCGGTCTCAAGTACACCGAGGGCTTTACGCGGCTTATCCCCAGTGCATGGACGCTGGCGGCGATGGCGGCCTCGGTGATCCTGCTGGCCTGGGCGCTGAAGACATTGCCGGTGGGCACTGCCTACGCCGTGTGGACGGGAGTCGGCGCTGTCGGTACGGCGATCCTCGGCATGGTCCTGTTCAACGAATCGCGCGAGGTGGCGCGCCTGGTGTGCATCGGCCTGATCGTGGCCGGCATCCTCGGGCTCAAGCTGGTGACGAAGTAGCCGGCCTTCGCTCAGCCCTCGCGCCGCGCGCGGTTGGCGGCCAGCAGCTTCCTGGCCTTGCGCGTTTCGAGCCAGCGCAGGCTGACATAGGTGCCCCAGCCGAAGAGGCCCATGGCGACAATGAAGGCGGCATACGACACGGGCCAGGGAATCCCCTGCGTCATCATCGAGAACTCGCTCATGCCGCCGATGCCGGCGATGATGTTGAGCGGCACGAACACCACGCTGATGGTGGTCAGCTTGGACACGCGCTTGTTCTGGTTGATGTTGATGAAGCCGACCGTGGCGTCCATCAGGAAGTTGATCTTGCCGAAGAGGAAGGATGTGTGGCCGTCCAGCGAATCGATGTCGCGCAGGATCTGCCGCGCATCGTCATGCTGCTCGGTCGTCATCAGCCGGCTGCGCATCAGGAACGAGAGTGCGCGTCGGGTGTCCAGCACGTTGCGGCGGATGCGGCCGTTCAAATCCTCTTCCTTGGCGATGTCGGAGAGGATTTCGGCGGCTTCATCGTCGGTGACCTGCGGCGTCAGCACCGTGCGGCTGACCTTTTCCAGCTCGGCGTAGATGTCCTCCAGCGCGTCGGCGGAATACTCGACGTCGGCGTCGTAGAGGTCGAGCAACACGTCCTTGCCGTCGGTGACGTAGCCGGGCTGGATGCGTGCGCGCAGGCGCTGCAGGCGGAACACCGGCAGTTCCTCGTCGCGCATCGAGAACAGGATGTTGTTGTGCAGGACGAAGGCCACCGGCACGTTGCGCGATTCGTCTTCCTTGTCCAGCAGGAAGTCCGAATGCATATGAACGTCGCCGCTGTCCTCGATGTAGAAGCGCGCCGATTCTTCGAGGTCCTTCAGGTCGTCGGCGTCGGGCAGTTCAAGGCCGAAGATGTCCTCAACCCACTGGCGTTCTTCCTTGGAGGGCGCCAGCAGGTCCACCCAGATCGGCGCGGTGGCGGCGAGATCCTCCTTGCTGTCGACCTGGATCTGGCGCAGGCGGCCATTCTGCAGCTCGAAGGCGTTGATCATTACCGGCTTGCGCGGCGCCTCGCTGGATTGCATCGCGCCTTGCAGGTCGCTGCCGGTCGCGGCCGGGGCCTCGTCGGGCTCTTCGTCGAGCGAGTCCTGGAGGGCGTCAGACATCTCCTCCAGCACGTCGTCGCCCTGCTCCTTGTCGAGCAGTTCCCAGACCTGGACGCTCTCATCCGGCGGCAGGGCGTCAAGGATGCGCGCCACCGATTCCGGTGCCAGCGGCTCCAGCCGCGCGCGCAGGGCGACCCAGTCCTGGCGGCCGACGAGTTCCTCGACCTCGCGCAGGGTCTCCTGTTCCTCGGCGCGGCTGCGCGCTTCGGCGTCGTCTTCGGCAGTAGGTGTCAGGATATCGGACATGGCCGCCGTATTTTAGTCGCCTTCTTCGCGGCTCATGGCACTTCCGCGCCACCCATGCGGCCTAGGATCAGCTCGGTGCGGCCGTTCATGTAGGCGGAATACGGGTTGCGTTCATAGCGACGCGGTGCGGGCAGCATCACCGCGAGTCGCGCCGCCTGGGCGGCATCGAGTTGCGCCGCCGAAATGCTGAAATAGCGCCTTGCCGCAGCTTCCGCGCCGAAGACGCCGTCGCCCCATTCAACGACATTGAGATAAACCTCGAGGATGCGTTGCTTGTCCCAGAGCAACTCGATCCAGACCGTGATGATGGCTTCTTCGCCCTTGCGCAGGAAGCTCTTGGTCGGCGACAGCAGAAGATTCTTGGCCAGTTGCTGGGAGATGGTCGAGCCGCCGGCCACCACCTTGCCTTTCTTCTGGTTTTTCTCCAGGGCTTT
>CAJBYR010000289.1 GCA_903959855.1 uncultured beta proteobacterium | reverse complement strand
GTGGGCCAGCTTGTAGCTGCGCACCTCCGCCAGGGCCGATGTCGGCGAGAAACCCATCAGTGCGATGGATGACCCGCTCATACCGGCGCCGCAGATCTTGAAGAACTGCCGCCGTGAGACTTGCATCTGACTCCTCCTTTTTGGTGAATGCCGACCTGCGCAGAACGATGCAGGGCAGTCACACCCTAACGCAAGTTCCACGCCAAAGCACGCTGCACTGCGGCACCAAGCACTTACCGCAGTGCAGCATCCACCGATGGACAAAATGTCCTGCATCGATCTGTCCGGGTGGGACAATTTGTCCCGGACCGAATTTCCGGATTGCCAAGCCCGGGCGAATTGACGATGATGCCGGCACACAAGAACAGCAGCGAGGAGCACCCTTTGACATCCCTGCCCGTCGTCGCGGCCGGCGAGCTTTCGCCCTGGCGCCATCAGTCGGTGCTGGTGGTCGACGACGAACCCGGCATGGTCAGTTTCCTGCAGCGCTCGCTGACACCGCGCTGCGGCTGGGTGGCCACCGCCGGAAGCGTCGAGCAGGCGGCAGAACTGTTGAGCCGGCGCCACTTCGACCTGATCGTGCTCGACATCGCCCTGCCCGGCCGCTCCGGCGTGGAATGGCTGCACCAGCTGCGCGACCAGGGCTTCGCCGGCGATGTGGTACTGATGACGGCCTACGCCGACCTGGAAACCGCAATCGATGCCCTGCGTGCCGGCGCTGCCGATTTCATGCTCAAGCCCTTCTCGGTGGCACAGATGCTCAACGCCGTGAAGCGCTGCTTCGAGCGCTCGTCGCTGCGCCGCGAAAACTTCGTGCTGCGCCGCGAACTCGACCAGCGCGACGGCAGCGTCGAGGGCATGGTCGGCAACTCGCCGCTGATCCGAGAAGTCTGCGCGCGCATCAAGCGCATCGCGCCGATGCCATCGACGGTGTTGATCCATGGCGAATCCGGCACCGGCAAGGAACTCGCCGCACGCGCCCTGCACCGCATGAGCCCGCGCGGCAGCGGGAAAGATGCGGGCCCCTTCGTGCCGATCAACTGCGCCGCGATCGCCGAGGACCTGATCGAGTCCGAGCTGTTCGGCCACGTCAAGGGTGCCTTCACCGGCGCCGGCAGCGGACGCGAAGGCCTGTTCTATTACGCGCGTGGCGGCACGCTGTTCCTCGACGAAATCTCCGAATTGCCCATGCCGGTGCAGGCCAAGCTGTTGCGCGTACTGGAAGAGCGCAGGGTGCGCCCGGTCGGCTCGGAACAGGAAGTGCCCGTCGATGTGCGCGTGGTGGTGGCAACCAACCGCGACCTGGTGGCCGACGTCACTGCGGGACGCTTCCGCAGCGACCTTTACTACCGCCTGCAGGTAGTCGAAGTCGTCATGCCCCCGTTGCGCGACCGGGTCGAGGACCTGCCCGACCTGGTGCATTACTTCATCGACCAGTTGTCGGCACGCCTCGGGGTTTCCGGGTTCGCCTGTGACGAGGCGGCGCTGAGGCGCCTCTCCCGCTACACCTGGCCTGGCAATGTGCGCGAGCTGAAAAACCTGATTGAACGTTCGCTGATACTGGGCTACTGCGCGGACGATTTCGCTCTCGACGACGAAATCGCCGCACCGCCAGCGACGTCCGCAGGGGATGCCGCCTTCGACTACGCCGAAGGCATAACTCCTGAATCCGGAGGTGAGGAATCCCTCGCTGCCATCGAGCGGCGCCATATCCTCGGCGTGCTCGAATCCTGCAAGGGCAATAAATCCGAGGCGGCGCGCCGCCTTGGCGTCTCACGCAAGACCCTGGAACGCAAGTGCGCGGCCTGGGGGGTCTAGCACCCGCCGGGCTCGCGGCGCGCTTTCGCGGCTCGCTGCGCTTCAAGCTGCTGGCCCTGGCGCTGGGGCCGCTGCTGCTGGCGGTGCCGATCCTGGTCGGCATCCTGATTGCGTGGGGGGCGGTGTATTACGACCGCCTGCTGATCACCAAGGTGCAAAGCGACCTCGCCGTCGCCCACGGTTACTTCGATCAGGTCAAGCAGGGCGTCGGGCGTCGGGTCGAAACCCTGGCCGGGTCGGAACGCCTGGCGCGCACGCTGCGCGAGCGCCCGGGGCCGGCCGCGTTAGCCGAACATTTGCGCGAGATGCGCCTGCAACTGGGCCTCGACTTTCTGCTCCTGCTCGACAGCAACGGCCGCGTCCGCGCCGCAAGCGGCGGGCCCGCCGTCGGCAGCAGCCATGCCGAATGGGAAGTGGTGCGGCGCGCGCTTTCCGGCCACGCCGAAACCGAAGTGGACATCCTCGACGCCGCGCAGCTCTCGGCAATCGATCCGTTGCTGGCGGAACGTGCGCGCACCCCGCTGATCCCGACGCGCAATGCCCAGCCGACGCAACGCAGCGAAGAGACGCGCGGCATGCTGATGCACGCCGCCGCGCCGCTGGCCTCGACGGCACGCGAGGGCGGCGCCAGCGCCGGCGTGCTGGTCGGTGGCCTGCTGCTGAACAAGAACCTCGACATGGTCGACCGCATCAACGAGATCGTCTACCCGGAAGGCTCCCTGCCGCTGGGCAGCGTGGGTACCGCGACGCTATTCCTCGACGACGTCCGCATTGCCACCAACGTGCGCCTGTTCGAGGGCGTGCGCGCCATCGGCACCCGCGTCTCCGCCAGCGTCCGGCACACGGCGCTGGATCTCGGGCGCACCTGGCTGGATCGCGCCTTCGTGGTCAATGACTGGTATGTCTCGGCCTACGAACCGATCACCGACAGCCGCGGCGAGCGCGTCGGCATGCTCTACGTCGGCTATCTGGAAGAGCCGTTCCAGCGCGCACGCTGGTTCGCGCTGGCTGCCGTGGCCGTACTTTTCGCGGCGACGGTGGCGGTGGCGGCACTGGTCTCGCTGCGCCTGGCGCGCCATGTTTCGCAACCGGTGGAACGCATGCACGGCACCATGAGCGCAATCGAGGCCGGGCAGCTGGACGCCCGCGTCGGCGCCCCTGCGGGCGATCCCGGCAGCGATGATGAATTGGCCGAACTGGCGGCCCACTTCGACCGCCTGCTCGACCGCCTGGCCGAACAAACCGACGCCCTGCAGCGCTGGGGCCGCGAACTCGACAGCAAGGTCGCCGAACGCACCCGGGAGCTGGCGCAGGCCAACCAGACGCTGCGCTCGGCGCAGCAACGCCTGGTGATGTCGGAAAAACTCGCCGCCATCGGCCAGCTCGCCGCCGGCGTGGCGCACGAAGTCAATAACCCGGTGGCGGTGATCCAGGGCAACCTTGACGTGCTGCGCGAAACCCTGGGCAACGAGGCCGAACCGGTGATGGACGAAATCCGCCTGATTCAGGACCAGGTGTTTCGCATCCGCCTGATCGTCACCAAGCTCCTGCAGTTCGCGCGTCCCGCGGAATATGCCGGCTATCTGGAACCGATCCGCCTCGACCAGGTGATGCAGGACAGCCTGGTGCTGGTGGCGCACCAGATGAAGAAGACCAATGTCGCGGTCATGCAGGAGTTACATGCGACGCGGCCGGTGAGCGTGAATCGCAATGAGTTGCAGCAGGTGTTGATCAACCTGATGGTGAATGCGCTGCAGGCCATGCCCGCCGGCGGCACCCTGCGCCTGGAATGCGGCGACCGCGACGAGAACGGCGTTCCGGGCGGCTATGTCGCAGTCGCCGATAGCGGCGAGGGTATTTCGCCGGCTGACCGCGAGCGCCTGTTCGATCCATTTTTTACTACCAAGACCAGCGACGGCACGGGCCTTGGCCTGTGGGTCAGCCTCGGGCTGGTGCAGCGTTACGGCGGGCGCATCGCGGTCGATTGCCCGCCCGCCGGGGGCTCGGTATTTACCGTCTGGCTGCCGAACGAGCCGACGGTCATCTAGGACTCAGCCGCCGGCGCCGGAGAAGCGCTTTTCGATTTCCGCCGCCGGGATGTAGCCCCCGACACGCTCGCCACCGGCGAAGAAGATCGCCGGCGTGCCGCTGATGCGCAGGCGGCTGCCCAGTTGGGCGGATTTGTTGAGCCCGGCGATGTCACATTTGGCCGGGGCGGCAGGCGGCGCCTTGCCGGCCGTCATCCAGTCCATCCACGCCTTGGTGCGGTCGGGAGCGCACCAGATGGCCTTTGATTTCTCGTAGGAGTCATCGCCCAAAACGGGCAGCAGGAAGGTATAGACAGTCACGTCTTTAAGGGTGGTGATGTCCTTCGCCAGCTTCTTGCAATAGCCGCAGTTCGGGTCTTCGAAGGTGACCATGACGTTCTTGCCCGAGCCGCGCACCTGCTTCAGGGCAAGGTCAAGCGGCAGGGAATTGAACTGGCGCTCGGCGGTGATGTTCTTGCCGGTCTTCATCTCGAGCAGATTGCCGAACAATACGTAGTTGGCCTTGTCATCGACATAGAAGATCTGGCCTTCGACCGTGACCTCCCACATCCCGGCCATCGGCGCCTTGACGATTTTTTCGACCTTGCCCAGCTTGGACTCGGCGGCCTTGCGCACATCGGCCTCGTCAGCCACGGCGGCTAGGGAAAAGCAGGCCAGAAAGGCCGCAAGCAGGGGCAATTTCATGTTTTCTCCGGGGGGATTCAGGTTGTCAGGGCGTAGCGGACCAGCAGGTCTTTTACGACCGGCAAGCTGTTGGTTAGGTTCAATCCGAGATTGCGCAGGCGCTTGAGCGAATCGGCCGAGGGACCGAAGAGGTCGTGCAGGCTGTCGGTGAGCGTCTGCAAAGTGACCACTTCCTCCTTGCGCGCTCGCTCGTAGCGGCGCAACAGCGAGAAATCGCCGCAGTCGATGTGCTCCGGCTTGTCGTTTAGCACCCCGGCCAGGACGCGCGCATCCTGGAAGCCAAGGTTGATACCGTGGCCGGACAAGGGATGGATGGTATGGGCCGCGTCGCCTATCAGCGCCAGGCGCGGCGCCACGCAGCGCGGCGCGCGCATCAGGCGCAGCGGGAAACCAGCCTGCGGCGTGACCAGCTGCAACGCGCCCAGCTTGTGCCCGCCGGCCTCGGCAACGCGTGTGCAGAGCCCGGCGGCATCGAGCGCCATCAGTTCGCGACCGAGGTACTCGGGCGAGGACCAGACCATGGAAATGCGATTTCCCGGCAGCGGCAGCCAGGCCAGCACGCCCTCGTCGCAGCGGAACCACTGGAAGGCTGTGCCGCGATGGGGCAGCTCGGTCTCGAAATTGGCGACCACACCGAGCTGGTCGTAGGGGTCGAAGCGTACGTCAATGCCTGCCGCCGACCGGGTCCAGGATTCCGCACCGTCGGCGCCGACCACCAGCCGCGCCTTGATCTGCCGACCGTCGTCCAAGGTCAGCACGGCGGCATCCGGCGCCAGCATCAGCTCACGCGGGCAGGCGGGGCACAGCAGCGTCAGGTTGCCCTGGCGCTTCACCGTCTCCCACAATTCGCGCTGCATCAGCGAACTCTCAAGGATCCAGGCGAGCTCCGAGGCGCCCACGCCATAGGCGGTGAAATCCAGCCGGCCGCCGGCATCGCCATGGACCTCCATCTGAGCCACCGCCTGCATGCGCGAAGAATCCATGTGGCGCCATGCTCCCAACTCATCGAGGAAACGGGCGTTGGCGGGGCTGATGGCATACACGCGGGTATCCCAGTCAGTCGGGAAAGCCGGCGCCTGGCCTTCGACCAGAGCGACCGACAAGGAAGATCGGCGCAGGGCCGCAGCGAGCGAAAGACCGGCCAGGCCGCCGCCCACAATCACGATATCGAAGTTCATCCCGCTATTGTCGCCTACTGGCGCCCGCCTTGACAAGGCAAGCGCCCGGCGAGGATAATCACGCCCCTTTGCATGGTGATGTAGCTCAGCTGGTTAGAGCGACGGATTCATAATCCGTAGGTCGAGGGTTCAAGTCCCCCCATCACCACCAGCATTCAGACGGCTCCCAGCGATGGGGGCCGTTTTTCATTCTGGCCTCGCGTAGCTGGAACGTAGCCAGCGAGTACAGGGTTCAACCTGGAAGCCGCATCCGCCAAGCTCTCCGGCGCCAGATGGGCATATCGCTCCACCATCGCCCCGGTACGCCACCATTCGCAAGATAGATTCGAATACTTTTACCTACCTTATCCATCTTCTTTTAACACCTAGGCATTGTGAAAGCGATGACCGGCTATCCCGTTAGCCTTCTTCCAGTCTTTTCGTCTGACGAATCAGCCCCTCGAAAATGCGATCTGACACTACACTTGGGAACTCCTGAGGAAGTTCGGAACTGACAGCTTCAATCACCTCAGGAGTTGATTCAAGAACTTTTTGTATGACAGATTCAAAGTCTGGCCCCATGGCGTTTGCTTTCGCCACCTCATTCCAGTGGCGGCGTTGAATCTCAGCCATTCGATAGTGGGCATTCTTGGTGCGCACTGCCATGGCTAGCTTTACTTGCTTCCATTGAAACTCACGAGGCCCCTCACCAATCACAGGCCATGCCGACATTACATCGTAGAGAGGCGTTAGCCGAAAATGATCTTCAGCCTCTATCGCGATACTGAAGTTTTTTGCGTGGCCATCAGGAGCTGCGAGCATCCAAAAGAGCAACTGCGTCTCGAGAAAATTCATCCGATCTGTTTCAGGTTCATTACTACCTCGTAGCACGTCAAGAATAGTCGCAATGCCAGGACCTCCATTTTTCTCATATTTGCGGCCTGGCGGCAGTCCACGGGCCTGGCAGAAGTCTTCCTGTGGCAGACGAGCCAACCACCCATCTAACATGCGCCGGTCAAAACGCGTTACCGCTAGCACTTTGTAGCGACCAAAAGTCTCAATTGAACATTCCGCCACAGGTAGTCCGTAGGCACGCATAATCCTTGCGCAGAGCCATTCGTTCTCAACGGAAGTGGAAAAATCAGCGCGCATTCCACCTACCGCGCCTAAGGGCAGTTTCATAATGTGCGTGGTAGGGGTAGTCCCGTGCGGACGACACCAGCGACCTTCATGCCATAGCAATGCAGTCTTCTCTTGTGCGCCTGCGATTGAGATGCGAAGTGCATCCTCCTCTGGCACACCGAGATTCTTTTTACTTATCGTATCGTCGAGTATCTGCGCTATATCCTCGTCAGACAAAGGTTCCGCATCAATTCGACGAACCTCGGGAGCTTCGCTATTCGCTGGAAGCAACTGGATCGCGCCGACACAATCACGTCCAATTTTCTCCAGCAGTTGAAACACTTGTGGCGAATCAGCATCAAACTTTGTAGCTAAGCGCTTGCGGATGTCTATGCTGTCCGGAAGTAAATTGTCGAAGTACGATTCGACAACGTCTCCGGTAAATGGTGATGTCCCTTGTGGGAGGGGCAGCGAAAGCGACATGGAGCGCCGCTGTGGATTGCTAATCCACGACGCGTCATAGGAAAACGCGTGGCCTATTTTTTGTGTGAGAGTCCAATGCCCAACCAACTCTCCGTTCATCCATACGTCTAGCGCCTTCTTTGTAGAACGACGTCCCGCCATCACCAAGACTCTCTTGGCTTGGTAGTGAATTGTCCTGTAGCCGCAGATCCTATTGTCACGTTACCCGAGAGTGAGTTGCGCTGCTCTATATGGAGTTCAGCATTTAAAGCCATCAAGATAGTAAGCAGCTGATTGATTGAACAGCTCTCTGGCTTTCCCTCAATTTTTGAGATGCGCTCTTGGGATAGGCCAATCTTCTTTCCCAACTCAGCCTGGGACCAGCCTTTCGCCTTTCTTAGCTGCTTTATCACCGGACCTAGTTGGCCAGTAGTACGAATAACGTTGGTCATTGGGAATATTCCTCATTAGGCATAAGCTAACAATATTCCTTATCAAGAATATTGTCAATATATTCCACTTAGAGAATAAACATCACATATTACTTATATGGCATATTATGCTGACATGCGCAGGAGCCTACTGCGCCTGCCATCCTATGCGAGCGAAAAACAACTGCTAAGACGATCATCATCATCTTCATCGTGACTGGGGCGGTCATGATGTTCATCAAGCAGCGACAGTGTCAATGCTCTTCGGGGACTACATCTACGAGCACTGGCGACTAATGGCGGGCCAATACATTGATTTAATGTCACTTTTGTGGCGTTCATAATCCGTAGGTCGAGGGTTCAAGTCCCCCCATCACCACCAGGATCTAAGCGGCTCCCAGCGATGGGGGCCTTTTTCTTTATTTGTGCGGGCTAGCAGCGGGCTAGCGCCGCGATAAATCAGCCCCAAGATTTTTTTGCAGAGAATTCTCGGGAAACTCGGCTATGAGCAGTTCATTTTCAGGCGGAATTCCGTTTGATCCACTCGTCGCGCAACACCGCCAGCAGGGTCTGGTCTACCCAGGCCCCGTTGCGCCAGGCGACCTGCCTTTGCTGACCTTCGATCTGAAATCCGGCACGCTGATGTACCACCCGTGAGGCCTCGTTGGGCAAAAGGTAGTTCGACACGATACGACGCAGGCCCAGCGCTCTGAATCCGTGATCGAGAATCCGGATCGCGGCGGCCGTACCCACGCCCTTGCCCCAGACCGACTGGTCGCCGACAACGATGAAAAACCTGGCGACGCTGTTGACCGGATCGTAGTCCTCGAGCCCAGTCATGCCGACGAAGCGTCCTTCAAATTCGATGGCGAGCCTGCACCAGGCTTCGCCCAGGACGAAAGCCTGCGCCTGGTGAAACAACACAGGGCGTTGGCATCGATCCTCAAGCCAGGTCGTCACCAACGGATTTGCCAGAAAGCCGGTATAGGCCGCGACGTCGTCATAGCGCGGAAGACGCAGCAGGATAGGTGTTTGCATGGCGGTACGTGTCCTCGATGGGTAACGGTAGCGCGTTGCTCTCGACGTACCGGTCAGGTAGGTTCGGGCATGGGGTAATCCAGCTTCTGTGCCACAGGAAATCCCTTGATGCAGGCTGCTGCCGCAACCAGCCGTTGCAGGCGTGACACTATCACGCCCGGCAACCCGGAAATCCCGGCAATCTCGCTTGCCTGATTCAAGCCCGCGGCGATGCATCCGAGCGCCAGGTCCAGGCGTTCGAAGGAAAGCTCGGCATGGATGCTTGCTGCCAGGGCGATCTCGTCCTCATCAAATGATCGCTGCGCACCGATCGGGGCGCCGTGGACAAGCCAGTAGGCCAGGTCTTCGAGATCGCTTTGACCCTGCCAGTATCCGGCGGATGCCGGCTGCCGGATGACTTCCTGCCTGCTCCCCAACGCCTCGGCCAACTGGAAAACCTGTGTCTTGTAGAGATGGGCAATCGGGCCAAGATGCCACTGGCCGTCGCCGAAGCGGACAAAGAACCCGCATTCGGTTTCGGTGCGATTGGAGGTGCCGACGGTTACATAGCCGCGATCGTGATAGATGCAGTAGATGACGCTGCGCAGCGAGTTCTTGGCACGTCCGATATCGAGAAAGGCGTCGGTGGTGAATCCTTCAGCCGGATCGGCCGCAGCCAGGGCATCGATCAGCCCCCAGGCCCAGCCTGCCAGTGGCAGTTCGATCAGTGCCACGCCGAGGTCATGCGCCAGGTTGCGGGCATTCTGCAAATGGCGATCTTCCATGTCGGCCTGCACCACGGTGAAGAACCTGACCCGGTCAACGCCGACTGCCCTGACCAGCAAGCGCGCGGTGACATCCGAATCGATGCCACCGGACAATCCCAGAACGGCGTGCCGGCCTTCTGCCAGGCCGTGTCGCAAGAACTCCGTGGTCCGCTGGACTTCGGCCGTGACTTGCGCTGTGGAAAGCTGCAGGGGCTTCATGATTGACCCTTGCCAAGCGCCGTGGGCAAGCCAAGATAGGCGGCCAATACCGGCAGAGCCCGCTCAACCGGGTACACCAGCACCCGGTCACCCGGAAAGACCGGTACTGCCAGCCAGCCTGTCGTGACAAATATGCAGGTGGCCCCATTGGCGCGCGCCGTCGCCGTCAAGGTAGCCGCGGACGAGACCGCCAGCTGGCTGCCGGC
Source organism: uncultured beta proteobacterium (assembly GCA_903959855.1). GTDB lineage: Bacteria > Pseudomonadota > Gammaproteobacteria > Burkholderiales > Rhodocyclaceae > Sulfuritalea. The sequence continues at coordinate 16,838 of CAJBYR010000289.1, read as the reverse complement.
CACCAGAAAAACCTTGCACACCGCCGCAGCCTGGGCGCCACGCCATGTGGCCGGGAGAATGTCTTCGCCGAAGGCGATGACCGCGGGCTTCAGGAAGCCACTGCACTGGGGGCAGAACATGTCGTTGTGGCGCCACTCCGGATCCGCAGGCCAGCCTAGTGATGTGCCGCACAGCAGGCAATGCACCCGGTCGATTGCGCCGTGCAGTTCAATGACATCCGAGCTCCCGGCGGCCTGGTGCAGGCCGTCAACGTTCTGCGTAATGGTGACGTCGACCAGGCCCACATGCTCGAGATCAACCAAAGCGCGGTGCGCGGGATTGGGCGCCGCCTTCAGCACGCATTCGCGAAACCAGGCACAGGCATCCCAATACAGGACACGCGATCCACGATCCGCGAGAAAGGCCTGGAAGCTGTAACGGTAGAGTGGAACGTCGGGGGCAAGCCATGCTCCAGAGGTGTAGTCCGGGATTCCCGAGGCCGTGCTGATGCCGGCACCCGTCAGAACACAGGTGCCGCCGCCATTTCGGGCGTCGGCAATCAGCTTCGCCGCGTGTTGCAACTCGGGATCGAGAAACAGATCGCGATTCCTTCCCAGCACCGTGAGGATGGCGACCCAGATCCCGATAAACAGCGGCGCCATCAGCGGCGGTATATCGCCGAGCAGGCCGAAATGCGGCCAGGCCAGCCAGATCATTGTCGCCGTCGAAGCGGCCGTGGCAGCCGCTATCCACCCTTGCCGGGATCCGGGCAACAGTGTTGCGGGAAACGCGAACAGGGCCGGAGCCACGGTGAATGCCCACAATCCGGCACTGCCCAGGGTTCGCGGGTCGCTTTCCAGGGCGAACAGAGACATCGCCACGATCGCGGCACCCATGGCGGCAACGGCGGCAGACCTTAAATTTTTGCTGGCCATCGCCGCCGCCACCAAGGCAACTGCTCCGGCGTAGTCGGCCATGCCGGGCGCCGGGGTCTTGTCGAACGACCAGAAATCGGCCTTCAGTACCGTGAAGGCCAAGAGTGAGATCCAGACGCTGAGCAGACCGGGCAGACCAAGCGCGGGCAGGTGACAGCGCTGGGCAAGGCGGCAAACGGGCCGGCGCAGGGCCAGACACGCAAGGATGGCCAGAGGAAACAGGGTGGCAGGTCCGCCACCGCGCGACAGCACGCCGGACCAGGCCAGTCCGACGAGCGCAGCGTCATAGCCGCCGAGGCCGGCGGCCCACTCCGGCGCAGATTGATCGAATAGCCGGCGGCCGAGCACTATGGCGAATGCCGCACCCAGGCCGGCACCGATGGCGCTCCATGGCGACAGCAAGGCGATGGCAACCAGCAACAGGGCGCCTTGCAGCGGAGTATCGAGAAATGCAACCTGGGCAAGCGCCCTGAGCCATGCCCTGACAGATTCCTGCCAGCCCTGATCGCCATCCCGGAGCATCGGTCAGCGCCCGATACTCCGGAATTTGAGGCGCGCGGGTACCTTGTCCAGCGCGAATATGTCTTCGCGCGTTTCACCTCGCCGTATCAATTCCGGTCCCTTGGGGCCAACCAGCACAACTGCAGGGCGAGGTTGAATGAACTGCATCGATTGCGTCAGGCAATAGGCGCCAACGTTGGATACCACGAGCGGCGAGCCGATCGACATCGGCGGCAGGATGGCGCGTTCTCGCAGTACGTCGATCTGCATGCACAGCGGCCCGAACACCGCGACCGGCTTGGACCCTACTGCGGCGTCGGCGTCGCTTCCCGACGCGGCATCGACGCCGTGGTCGTACCAGTAGGCTGTCGGCAGGAGGTTGACGCCAGCGTCGACGATCACCGCGTCGCCTTGTCCCGGGATGCTCTTTCGCGCTACGACGCTGCAGGCAAGTTTCATCGCAGCATCCACCACCGCGCGACCCGGCTCGAGGACCACGGTGGGCCGTTCACCAAAAGCCTTGCGCGATTTCGCGACACCGCCGATGACCGCCTCCGCGAATGGCGCCAGATGCTGCCCGGTCGCTACGCCGCCCGCTGGCTCGAAAGCGGGCTTCAGGCGATTGCTGGAGGGATAGCCGCCACCGAAGTCGGCGATGTGCGGTGAAAGCCCAAGCTCGCGCGCCTTTCTGGCGACCGCCGCAAGTACCTGGGCGGAACGGACATAGATGTCGGGATTGACCTGGAAGGTACCTGAGTGGTTGTGCAGTGCCTCGAACTGAAGCTTTCGTCCGGCCTTTTTCACCCGCTGCAGGGCTTCGGTCGCGTCGCCGCTGTCGGCATTGAAGCCGAACTTGGTCCACGACTGCCGGCCATGCTGAAAATTGATGCGCAGCCCCATCCGGGCAGGACGCTTCAGCGAGCCGGCGACCGAGATCAGAAGATCCAGCTCGTCGAAGCTGTCGACATTGATCAGTGCGCCTTCGGCGATCGCCCTCGCCAGCTCGTCCGGACGTTTGTAAGGGCCGTTGAAGATGATCTTTTCGCCGGGCACACCGAGCGAACGGGCCAGGTCGTACTCCATGCCGGAAACCACTTCGGCCCAGGCGCCTTCCTGGTGCAGGATCGAACACACGGCGGGCAGATAGTTGGTTTTGTACGAGTAGGCGACGACGGTTTCGACAGACGGTGCCGTGAAGGTATCGCGGAAACTGCGGAACAAAGAACGAAGAGACTTCTCCGAAACGATGTACAGGGGGGAGCCGAATTCGGCGAGCAAGGCGGCAACGTCGCCGACATCGTCGAACCCCGAGTCGGCTGCGGAGATATCGACCGTGCGGTGCTTCTGCATCGCCAGCGATGACAGTACCTCCACGCTGGGAGGAATATAGGCCTTCCTAGTGTTTGCCATAGCTGATCTCGCCGCGGTTGATGAGTGTCGCCATGGATACGGCCGAGGCCGGAATCTCTTCAGCAGTGCGCATGAACACGCTGTCCTGATGGCGGTGTCGGTCGGTGGCAGGAAGCGCCGGCGGGCGATCAAGCGCTGCCAGAACAAGCTGCCGGGGCAGATTCCTGTCGATCAATTCCGCATAGCCGATCCATGCCGGGAAGCGCGGGTTGATCTCGATCAGCGACATCCGCTCGGTGGTGGAATCCCGGATCAATTCGACGTCGGCCGGGCCATGCCACCCCACCTTGGCCATCAACTCCGCCAACTGATCGACCACCATGGGCAAGGGCGTGGCTATTGCGGACCAGGTCTTGCCGCGCTCGCACATGACCAGCTTTTTCAGCGGGACCGAGTCGATCAGGCGTCCGGATCGATCGCAGACCAGTCCGACGCCGAACTCTTCACCAAACACTACAGGCTGGGCGAGGATCGTGGTCTCGCCATCCTCCTTGAACCGCGACCAGACCACCTCGGCCTGCTCGAAGGAGTAAACGCGGGCTGCCCGGGCATCGACGCCCTTCAATATCATCGGCGTACCAAAGCGCTTGTACGCCACGGCGAGGTCCCGTCGGCTGCGTACGGCAACGGTTTCGGGAAATTCGAGTACGCCCAGCGCGTGCTGTCCGGACAGCTTCGACAAGCCGAGTTTGGACAACTTGCGTCGTGCAGCGGGTGTCGGCAACAGGGTGTGAATCCCCGCGCCTCGCAGTTCCGGCGCGATGCGCTGAAAGCGGTCGATCTCGAGGTCGAGATTGGGGATGACGACGTCCATGCCGTGCTTTTTGCGGATGGCCAACAGACGCTCAAGCATCCTTTCGTCGCCGGCTGCTGCATTGTCCGGTGTCGTGTCAATCGGAATCCTGCAGCAGGCGTCGAACAGGTCGCGGCGGAAAATCCCGGTATCGTTCGGTGTGTATGCAAGACCAATGGTGCGCCCGATTTCCGGTGCCGCGCGCAGGCACCGGGCCGTGCCCAGGCCGGGCTGCGTCAGCTCGAAGGCCGAGATGCCGGTAACTCCGACGACGATGTCGCCGCGTTGGCGGCGCACGGGCGTCCGCGCGGGTACGGTCGCGCTTCCCGAACGTTTCAGGCAGGTAATGGACGCGGCCGGAACGGTGATTTCCTGAACGTCCCGGGCATACATGACGCCGACCTGCGCCGGACGTGGAGCGCGCGTGCCGGGGGCGAGAATTTCCCTCAGCAGTGCAGAAGGAAGATTGGCCTGGGCAAACTCGGTGAGGAAGATCCAGGAAGGAAAACGGCAATTGACCTCAAGCAGATAGAAGCGGCCGCTGCCGTGGGCCCGGACAAATTCCAGCTCGAGCGGTCCGCGCCAGTGCAATTTTTCAAGAATCTCCAGCGCCAAACGCCGCAGGCCGGGGTCATCTATCGTGGACCCGATTACACCCTTGCCGCGAGCGTTGAGGCCGATCTTGCGCATCATTGCCATCGACAGGCAGCTTCCGTTCGCGCGCGCGACCATGGCCACGACATGCTCGCTGCCTTCGACCGCCTCTTGCAGCAGAACGCCTCCGCCCCACCGTGCTGCAAGGCCTTCGGCTTCGAACAGGGCCTGTTCGCGATTGAACACCTTCTTTGCGCCGGCCACCGTACCCTTGATCCACAATGGATAGCCGAAATGGTCGGCATGCACGGCCACTGCCGACAGGTCGCGAACATGCACCGTGTGCGGCGTCAGGATATCGTGGCTGTAGCAGAAGCCATGGAGGTTGACCTTGGTGATTGCCGCAATGTCTTCGGCCGACGCGAGCAGCGTTTGAATTCCCTCCCGCGCCAGCCGCCCGGCCAATCGCGAATACACCGGAACCTCCAGGTCAAGGCAGGGTATCAGCGCATCGAGCGGGTGCTCCCGATGAATTGCCAGGATTCTGTTCAGCGCCGCGGCGTCACCATGTGCAACAGGCGGGATCAGGTGCAGTCGATCAGCGATGCCGGGCGTCCAGCCCCCCGTCGCCCACGGACCATAGACCAGGCCCTCGATCTCCAGCGCGCCGGACCACTGTGCCCGCAAGGCGCGAGCGGTGGCGAGCCCAGACTCCGGGTTGTCAAGGCCGGCAAATCCGGTAATCGCAACGTGTGTGGTCGGTGATTTCAATCCGGCTCCAGAATGTCGAGCGTGCGCAGTTCCTTGATCAGCGAAAGTACATCCTTGCGGGCCGTGGTTTGGTCGACCTCGTAGGCCTCGGTGATCAAGCCCGTGAGCTTGTCGGCATCATTTCCCTTGCGCATCGCACTCACGACTGTCCATGCGGACGAATTGCAGGCGCAGATCATTGCCGTCTGCGTGTCGAACAGCATGCCGCCTTCGCCTTCCGCATCCGGTTCGAGCCGGATACGTGTGCGAAGGCGCAGGCTGGCGGCTTTGCCTGATTTTGATGCCATCAGAGTTTCTTCGCTGCCTCAAGGCCTTGCCTGGCATCCGGATAGCTTGGCGATATTTTTAGCGCCTGCTCGAAGTAGTTGCGTGCGCCGGCGGCGTCCTTCAAGGCAAGTCTGGCGTATCCGCGTCCGGTCAGGCTGTCGATTCCGAACGGATTTACCGCAAGCGCCTCGGCGAAGAGCTTGTCGGCTTTGGCGCCGTCGCCAAGCCGGTAGTGGGCCCATGCCAATGTCGTTGTCGCGGTGTACTCGATGGTCCAGCTCTGCTTGGTCCCCGGGATCGGAACGATTTCCACCACCGGCAGCAACGTACCAGGCTCATGTTTCGTTGCCGCTTCAAGCAACGGGATCGCCTCCTTGTACTTGCCCTGGCGGAATAGTGCGAAGGCCGTGCCGCGCCCTACGTTGGGGTCGGTCGCGCCGGCCTTGGCAGCCTCGCCAAAGCGCTTCAAGGCCTTGCCATGATCGCCGGCGAAATAGAAGCCCCAGGCGAGGTTTGCCAGGCCATCGCGCGACGCCGCCGCAGGCAGCTTCAGCTTGTCGAATACCGGGTCGATGTACTGCGGCGCCAGGGCGGCGGCGGCTGCTGCCTTTTTCCCCGCGTTTGTGTCGTCGCGCAACCCGGCAAAAACCCGGGCCAACAGATACTGGATGTCTGCCGAGTAGGGATAGGCGCGTTCGCCGACCTGCAGTACTTCCCTGGCATCGGAAAAGGCACCGGCATCGATCATTTTCAGTGTCGGTGACGTATAGGAAAGCGCCCCCTGGAATGGCGCCAGCGTGTACGCCGACACAAGCTCCTTCGCTGCTGCGGCAAATTGCTTGCGCTCCGTCAGCACGTAACCGAGCCCCTTGTGCGAAAGGTAGGCATTGGGATTGGCTGCAATAACCGCCTTGAAGGCCTTCTCGGCGGCATCGTAGTCTTTCTTGAAATACGCCATCCAGGCCAGTCCGTCGTCGATCAGCCACTGCGAATCTGCCGGGCTTTCGCTGCGAGCCTGATCGAATTTTGCTTTCGCATCGTTGAACTGCCCGGACTCAAGCCGCGCCCACGCCTGCTGGTACAGGACCAGGTCGGCCCGACGGGCGGCGATCTGGCCGCTCTGCGAGGAATAGTGGTCGGGATCGATCTTCAATGCCGCGGCGAATGCCGCAGCGGCTGCCTTGGCATCACCCAGTGCAAGCAGTGCCCAGCCGCGGCCATCCTCGACCGCGGGGTTGCCCGCGGCAAGTGCTTCAGGAGCCTTCGCCTGGAACAACTCCAGGGCACGTTTGTAATCACCCTTGTAGTAGGCTTCCCAGCCCGTTTTGACGATGTCCGACTTCTGGAACTGGACCGCGGCGAGCCCGGATTGCGCAGACGCATAGTTGGGCACGGCTTTCAAAGCCGACTTGAAGCTTTTTTCGGCATTGGCGCCATCGTTCTTGCCGAGAGCGACCCAACCGAGTCCTGCGTTGGCATCGGCCTTGTCGCCTTTCTGCAAGGCTGACTGGAATGCCTGGCTGGCCTCGGGATATTTCTTCAATGCCAGTTGGGTCCATCCCAGGCCGCTCGTGCCTGAGGTGGCAGTTCCGCCGGTCGCAGCGTATTGCTGGAAGCGCTTTGCCGCGGCGTCGTAAGCGCCCGAGTAATACAGACCCCAGGCAAGCGACAGCAGTGCGGGATGTCGGCCGTTCACCGCGATGCGGACATTGTCGAATGCCGGATCAATATAGGCCGGGGCAAGTTCCGCTGCCCGCGCCAGACTCAGGCCGGCCGCGCCGTCGTCATTGAGACCGGCTTTCGCTCGTGCCATGAGGAAGTGGATATCGGCCGAATAGGGGTAGATACGTTCGCCCAGATTCAGGATTTCGCGGGCATCCTTGTACTGTCCGGCGCCGATCAGACGTTCCGCTGCCCGGGTGTAACTTGCCAAAACCTGGTAAGGGTTCTGTTGCAGCGACTGCGCAATGAGCCTGCCGGCCCTGCCGAAATCCTTGCGCTCCATGGCTACCCAAGCCAATCCATTCTGCGACAGGTAGGCACCGGGGTTGGCGGCAAGAATCGCCGAAAAGGCCTTATCCGCTGCTTCGTAGTCCTTTTTCTGGAAGGCAACCCAGGCCAGTCCGTCGTCGATCAACCAGTGAAGATCGGTTGGCGTCTCGCTGCGGGCTTTTTCAAACAGAAGCCTGGCCTCGTCGAGGCGCTGCAGATCGATCAGCCCCCAGGCCTGACGATAGGTGGTCAACAACTGGGTTTCGGCGGCGGTCAGGCCGCTTCTCGAGTAGTGAAAGTCTGCGTCCAGCGCAACGGCCTGGCGGAAAGCGTCGCGGGCCTCGCGCGCCTTGCCCATGGCCAGCAGGGTCCAGCCCCGGCCATCAGCGGCGGAGGGATTCTTTTTCGCAGCGGCTTCCGCCAGCTTGCTGTCGAACAGCTTCAGCGCGGCCTCGTAGTCTCCCTTGTAATACGCAGACCAGCCATCCTTGACCAGTTCCGTCTTGTAGAACTGCAGGTTGCCGATCCCTGCCAGCGCTCCCGGATTGCCTGGATCGGCTTTCAGCACTTCGCGAAATCGGGTTTCAGCTTCGCTTGCCTTTCCGGCAGCCATCAAGGAGAAGCCGAGGCCGATCTTGAAGGCGAGTGCTTTCGGATGCTGGCCCATCAGGCCCTGGTAAGTCTTGACGCTCAGGGCCGGATCGCCGATCGCGGTCAAGGTGGTCGCGAGCAGTGAATTCAGACCGGCATTGTCAGGCGTAATCTCGATGCCCTCCAGCACCTGCTTGAGCGCTTCGCGCGGATCGTTCTTGATCAAGGCCACTCGCGCCAGGCCGTCGCGGCAGAAAAAGCACTTTGAATCCCGCGTAACTCCTTCCTGGAAGGCCGATTTGGCCTTGGCCAGATCGCCCCGGTTGAACGCCGCCCAGCCCAGTCCGACCGCCGGGTCAGATTTTCCGGACGCCGATTCCATGGCCAGTTCGGCAGTGAAGTGCCGCTCGGCAAGGGCGACGTCGCCCCGCTTCAGCGCCAGCCAACCCTTGGCGTCGACCACCATGTATTTTTGCCAGCCCACCGCAAGCTGTTCAGCTTCCTGGAGCAAGCGTGTTGCATCGTCGAACTTTCCGGTCTTGATGCTTACCCAGGCCAGGCCCAGCTTGACGTCAAAGTCGTTTGGCCAGGATTGCGCGAGCTTGCGAAAACTCTGCTCGGCCGCGCCGTAGTCATCAAGCATGAACTGGCTCCAGCCGACGATGGACAGGTCATCCAGTGTTCCGCTTCTTGCGGCAAGGTCACGCGCTTCAACGAAGCGTTTGCGTACGAACATGTCCTCCGCAGGCGTCGCAGCCATTGCTGACGCTCCCATGACGCCGATCAGAACAGCCAGCACACTCGCCCTAAAACTATTTGTCATGATCACTTCCCCCTGAATGTGAAAGTATTGCGAATTCAGCAACGAACCTTACCCATGCTCAACGTAGTGCCATTATCCTCCGTTCGCATGACGGCGGTAGTGGACGCTGCCTACAACTGCGCCTCCTGGTAATCCAGCAGCTCCTCCTGGTGGCGCATGACTTCGTCGCCGATCTCGTTCTCGCGCCAGAGGCGGATCAGTTCGCGCCGTTCGGCGTCGATGGCGACGCGGCGCAACTGCCCCAGCAGCTTGTCGCGCGGTGTCGGCTCCAGACCTTCAGGCGCGGCCAGCGCAACGCGTTCGGCGATCTCGGCACGCAACCGGTCGCCCCATGCCGGGGGTGCGCCGGCCTGCACGAGATGCGCGTCGATGGCGGCGACGGCTGCCGCGCTCATGGCCGTGCGCACCAGTTGCTGCTCTTCGACCATGCTCCAGTCCGAGCCGACCTTGAGCTTGCGGATCAGCGGCGTCAGCGTCAGGCCCTGACCAATCAGGGTGGCGGCGATGACGAAAAAGGTGAGAAAGATGATCAGGTCGCGTGCCGGAAAAGGCTGGCCGTCGGGCATCGTGGTGGGCAGCGCCAGCGCTGCGGCGAGCGAGACGATGCCGCGCATGCCGCACCAGCTGATGATGCCCAGCTCGCGCCGGCGCAGCTGGGGTACCTGCTTGTTCACCAGACTGGGAAACCAGTTCGGCAGATAGGCCGCGGGGTAGACCCAGGCGAAGCGGACCACCACCGCCACCAGTGATATCGCCGTGCCCATCAGTATCAGCTGTGACAGCGGATAGCGGCCGAGGGTGTCCATCACGTCCGACATCTGGATGCCGATCAGGATGAAGATCAGGCTGTTGAGCACGAACACCAGCACGTTCCACACCGAGCGCGCCATGATGCGCATTTCCGCCGAGACGATCTCCGGCGCGTAGCGGCCGCGCACCAGGCCGGCGGCGACCACGGCAAGCACGCCGGAAACATGCAGCGATTCGGCGGCGATGTAGCCGACGTAGGGAATCACCAGTGCGGTAATCACCTCGATGAAAGGATCGCCCAGGCGCTTGTGGATTTCGACAAAGACGAAGCCCACGACGATGCCGATCACCACCCCGCCCACCGAGACCAGGGCGAACTGCGCCGTGGCGTCGCCGAAGGAAAAGGCGCCGGTGAGCACGGCGGCGATGGCGAGCTTGTAGATGACGAGCCCCGAGGCATCGTTCACCAGGCTTTCGCCTTCGAGGATGGTCACCAGGTGGCGCGGGATATTGAGCCGCGAGAGGATGGTGGTGGCCGCCACGGCATCGGGCGGCGAGACGATGGCACCCAACACGAAGGCCGCCGCCCAGGGCACCGAAGGCACCATCAGCTTCAACGTAATTCCGACCGCCAGCGTGGTCACGATGACCAGGCCGATGGCCAGCAGGCTGATCGAGCGGATATGGGTCTTGAAGTCGCTCCACGACGTCAGCAGCGCAGCCTGATACAGAATCGGCGGCAGCACTACCACCAGGATCAGCTGCGGGTCGAAGGGGAACTGCGGCAGGTTGGGAATCATGCCCAACAGGGCGCCGCCGGCCACCAGCGCGATCGGGTAGGGAAACTTGAAGTGGCGCGCCAGCCAACCCAGGGCAACGGCGCAGATCATCAGCAGGAGGACGAGTTCAAGCAGCAGCATCAGGCAATGGGCGAAGGATAGTGCGCACGACATGGCCGCCGCACTACCGACGGCGGGCGCATGTTGCAGGCGGATTGGCTTGATTCCGGAAAATCGGGAAGGCGAATCCTAGCCTTGTTTGGCCCCTTTGCGTGCCGGAACCGGCAATCAGCTCCTGTGTCGCGCCACATGCAGCACCGCACGCGCCTGCTCGAAATCGAACTCCGCCACCTGCCGCGCCAGCGACTCGAACTCGCCACCCAGTGCGGCACGCAGCAGCCCGCCATGTTGCTTGAGTAACTCGGCCGCGCTGAGGTCCCCTTGAGCCAGCGCCGCTTCGAGGGAATTCAATACGTTATTGAGCTTGCGGGGATCGACAGCCGCAGCGGGTTCAACCCGCCGTTCCACGGCGGCCGGCGGCAGCACGGCGGCGATGGCCGTGAACTCGGCGCGGATCGCGTCCAGGTGCGGGCGCAGCGCGGCGTCGCTGATGGCGGCGCTATGCGCAGCCTGCTCAAGCTCACGCGCAACTTCGGCAATCCGCCGTGCGCCCAGCGTGGCCGCCACGCCCTTGAGCGCGTGGGCCAGCGCTGCGGCTTCGCGGACCTCGCCCCGGGCCAGGCTCGCCTGCAATGCATCCATGTCATTCGCGTGGCCAAGAATGAATTGGCGCATCAGGTCGAGGTACTTCGCGACCTTGCCGCGCAGGACCAGCAAGCCCTGCGTGACATCGACGCCCGGCAGTTTCGCCAGGCGTGCCAGTTCCTGCTCGGTCGCGGCATTCGCGTCGGACGCCAGTGGTGCGGCGGCGGGTAGCGGCGCCTGAGGCGCGGAAGTGGCGGCATCACGTGCCGGGAGCCAGTGCAGCAAAGCGGCATACAAAGCATCCGGATCGACCGGCTTGGCGATAAAGTCGCTGAAGCCGGCGGCAAGGCAGGCGCGCCGGTCTTCGTCGAAGGCGTTGGCAGTCATCGCCAGTATCGGCGTTCCGGCACTTTGTGGCAGCGCCAGGATGGCACGTGCGGATTCAAGTCCGTTCATTCGCGGCATCTGCAGGTCCATCAGGATCAGGTCATGGCGCATGGCCTGCGCCTTTTCAAGCGCATCCTGCCCGTCGAACGCGACGGTGACCTCGAGGCCGGCGCCATGCAGCAGTTCCAGTGCAACCTCGCTATTGATAGGATTGTCCTCGGCCAGCAGTACGCGGGCGCCCCGGTGGTTGCGCTGCAGCAACGCCTCGGCGCTTTCCTCAAGCTTTTCGACGGCAGGCGAAATACCGTGGCCGCGTTGCAGCGGAACAATGAACCAGAAGCGGCTGCCGGCCCCTGGGTTGCTCTCCGCACCAACCGTGCCGCCCATCAGTTCTACCAGGCGGCGGGTGATCACCAGCCCCAGCCCGGTGCCGCCATAACGGCGCGAGGTCGAGGCGTCGACCTGCTCGAAGGCGTGAAACAGGCGCCCGAGTTCGTCCGGGGCGATGCCGATCCCGGAATCTTCGACCTCGAACCGGGCCAGCAGCGTATCGCCCTTGTCCTCAAGCAGTTTGCAGCGCAATGCCACCTTGCCGTGATCGGTGAATTTAACGGCATTGCTGGCGTAGTTGAGCAGTGCCTGGCGCAGACGCGTAACGTCACCGCGCAGCCACATGGGCAGGTCGCCGCTGTCGACCTCGATGCTCAGCCCTTTGCTCTGTGCCGTGTTGGATATCAGCGATTGAACATGGTCGAGTACGCTGCCGAGCGCAAAATTGTCGTGCTCCAGGCAAAGCTTTCCGGCTTCGATTTTCGAAAGATCGAGAATGTCGTTGATGATGGACATCAGGTGCCGGCCGGCCTCGCTGATTTTCTGGAGGCGCTCGATCTGCTGCGGCGTCGCCCCCGCGTGCAGCAGATGGGTAAGGCCCAGTACCGCATTCATCGGCGTGCGGATCTCGTGGCTCATGTTGGCCAGAAACTGGGTCTTGGCCAGATTGGCGGCTTCGGCGGCATTCTTCGCCAGCGCCAGCTCTCTGGTTCGATCGGCGACCAGTTGCTCCAGGTGCTGGCGATAGTTTTCCAGCTCGGTGCGCTGCTCGGCGATGTCGTGCAGGTTCTTGTAGGCGCGCAGTCCGGCGTACACCGAAACGAAAATCCGGTCCGCTGTGAGTTCGGATTTCAGGCGGTAGCCGTCGATTTCGTAGTTGGCGACGACGTCGCGTTGCGGCGCATAGCCGGGCTGGCCGGTCACCAGGACGATGCGCACCATGCTGTTGCCGGTCTCGCGGCGCACATGGCGCACCAGTTCGAGTCCGGCCTGTGCCGTCTCCATGACCACGTCGAGCAGGATCAGCGCAATGTCGGGATGGGCGGCAAGTACCTGTTTGGCTTCCTCCGCCGAATGGGCGTCGAAGAGTTGCAGGCGCTGGCCTTCCACCACCATGTCCTGCATGGCGAGGCGCAGCACGGCATGGATGTCGGGCTCGTCGTCCACCACCAGCACTTTCCAGGGCGTCCCGGAGGGTGCAGGCGGGGTCTCTTCCGCTGTCGGTTCAGGCGCGAACAGCGCCGAGAATTCGTCCTTGTCATCGGGCAGGCTCATCGCGGCACCTCGATGTGAAATTGGCAGCCCTGGCCAGGCTCGCTGGCGCAGTGGATGGTTCCATGCATGCCCTGGGTGACCAGGTTGTACACCAGATGCATGCCCAGACCCATGCCATGCTGCAGGTCGGTGGAAAAGAAGGGATCAAAAACGCGACTGCGGACCTCGGGGCGCATTCCCGCGCCGTCATCGCGGTAGTCGATGCATAGCCGCGATTCCGTGGCCTGGATCTCGATGCGGATGCGGCCGCATTTGCGGTCGCGGAATCCGTGGTGCAGGGAGTTGCCCACGAGGTTGGAGAAGATCGTCGCCCAGTCATCGGGATTGCTCTCGACCTCAAGCGCCGGATCGCAGATCAATTCGATTGCCACGACGCCCGGCGCGATCTGGTCGCACCGGCTTGCCAGGACATCCTCGACGATCCTGCGCAGGGCGAAGCGTTGCTTCTTCGGCTGGCCACCGGTAATCGCGAGTTGACGGAAGGCATCGACTAGTTTGCCGATGCGGTCGAGGTTGCTGCGTATCAGCACCGATTCGGTGGCGGCGTCTTCGAGAAAGGACTGCAGGTTGGACTGCGTCATCTTGCGTTCGGCAAAGCGCAGTGAAATTTCGGCGGACTGGGTCTCCAGGGTCGATGCCGCGGCGAGGCCGACGCCCAGCGGAGTATTGATCTCGTGGGCGACGCCGGCCACCAGCGCGCCGAGCGAGGCCATTTTCTCGGCTTCGACCAGACGTTTGTGGGTGCGTGCGTTATCGATCGCCAGGGCGCAAACGCCGCTCATGGCCAGTGCGAGGTTGAGGTAGCGCTCGCGGAACTCGGGGAAGGCCAGGCCCTCGACCACGATCAGGGCCAGCGTCTGTGCCTCGCGGGCGATGCGCAACAGGAAACCCTGGCCCGAGGGCGTCCAGGCCCAGTCACCGGCAAAGTCCTGGAGGGCGGAACGAAGATTCTCTGGCACAGCGGACCCGCCTTCAGCGTGGCCACCCTCGACGCGCTGGTAACACCAGATGGCCGGGGCAAACAGCATGCGGAACACGTCCTCGATGGCTGCCTGCGCATCGACTTCATTCCTGGTGCCGGCGAGTCGTTCCAGCAGGTCAACCGCCGAGGCATGGTCGGCGATCTCGCGCCGGTGGGCCTTGTCGGCTTCCAGGCCGAGCCGGCGCTGGTCGTCCAGGTGCAGCTCGAGCCGTGTTTTCGCCAGCAGCAGGCGGATCCGGTCGAGGCCGACGACGACGCGCGTTGCCGGCAAGCCGACGGCCTTGGCCAGATCCGCCAATCGCCCCGCCGAGTCCGCTTCGATGCCGGTATCGAAGAGCACCAGCGTCTTGGCAAAATCCTTGAAGAATTCGCCGGCAGTATCGGGTTCGAAGCCCATCTCCTTCAGCTTTCCCTGCCAGTCGGCAAGCCAGCCGGGTGTCAGCAGGTAGCCACCTTCGACGATGGCCTGGTCGACTTGGATCGGGTTGGCCACCAGGTGAAAGCACTGCTGCTGACGCAGCATCGTGACCGGCGGGAAACCCTCGGGCGGCTCACTCAACGCACCGAGGCAGGCACGGCCCATGATGACCAGGTGGCCGCAGTCGGCCGGCAGCATGGTGCGCAGTTCGTCCCAGCCCAATGGCGGGCGGCCGCAGCGCGCGGGAAACTCGATGGCGACGACGTCGGCCCAGCCCTCGGCCTCAATGGCGGCGCACACTTCGCGGTGGAAGTTGTGGCAGCAGAGGATGCCGATGCGGGCGGACATGATTGCGCTCAGCCGGGACCGGGATCGGTCCAGTCCTTGACCCATTCCAGCGGATAGCGACCCCAGTGATCCACCGCTTCACGTATCGCCAGCAGGGTCTCGTCGGGAACCTGATAGGGGATCTCGCCGTGGTTGTCCGAGAGGATGAAGCCGCCACCCTGTCCGGCGGCGGCGATGGCGCGCTTGACCGCGAGTTCGGCGTCGGCCGCTGTCCAGCGCCGCATCTCGATGCCGTTGAGGTTACCCAGCAGGCTGACGCGCCCGGCGGCGGTTGCCTTGAGCTGGGCGAGGTCTTCCAGAATGCTGACGCCGACCACGGCGGTGCCGGTGTCGGCGATGTCGCCGAGTATCGGCAGGCAGCGGCCCGATGCCATGTGGGTGGCTGTCGGCCCCTTGATCCGGGCCAGCGTGCGCTTCGCCACCTGCTGCCCGGTGCCGAGGTAGAGCTCGCGCGGAATGTTGGTGGATGATGACAACGGATCGAAGTAGCAGATCGCGGTGGCGCCTGCGGCCAGCTGCGCGTTGGCCCAGGCGACGGTGAACTCCTCGTTGGCCCGCATCAGCTTGAGGAAGCGGTCCGGCTGTTCGTGGATCAGCTCCAAGTAGCGGTCGAATCCCATCTGCATCACCGGCAGCGAAAACGGCGAGATGGCGACGGCGATGATCGGCACCTGGCCGCTGAGTCGCTCTTTGAGGCCGGCGATGGTTTGCAGCACGCGCCGCAGCCCAGGCGACGATTCCACCTCGGGTGGCCGGAGGCTGTCGATGTCCTCGGCACTGCGGATCACGGGTGCGCCGCACAGGGGCGGACCATCCGCGGAAAAGATGGTGTCGCCGCCCCAGGCCTCGATTTCCAGCGAGGCGTAATAGAAGGGGTAGGCGCAATCGCTGCCGAACCTGTTCAACACGCGCATTTCGCCTTCGATGACATTCTCGGCGCTGGAGTAGTAGTCGCGCAGCGACAGGCCCAGCTCCTTCGCCCCATGCATGTTGGCGAGCAGGAACAGCGGTACGCGGTCGGGCTCCTTGTGGCCCAGCGTGGTCAGCACGCGTTCGAGGGAGTTCATGCCATCTCCTTCATCCAGGCCTCGACGATGGCCACCGCATCCGAGGCACTGCACCCCATGGCGTCGGCGCCGACTTCACGCCACAGCGTGGCGTCGAACAGAAACGGCGCGCCGCCGACAGCGACCATGATGCCGGCGTCGCGCGCCTTGAGCTTGTCGCAGACCTCGCGCACCCGCAACGCCGAGGGCAACATCAGCACCGAGATCAGCAGTACGCGGATGCGGTCGGCGATGGCGCGTTCGACCAGTTCATCGACGTCCATGCGGCCGTAATCAAAAAGTTCGAAGCCGCTGGCGCGCATCACCGAATAGACGATGCGCTTGCCAAGGGCGTGATAGTCGTTGAGCAGCACAATGGCCGAGCGGGGCTGGTGCTTGCGGTCGGGGTCGCTGGGCGGCAGCACGCGTTCGACGAGCTCTTCGCAGAAGCGGCCGCCCATATAC
The DNA here is from genome assembly GCA_903959855.1 of uncultured beta proteobacterium. Lineage (GTDB taxonomy): Bacteria > Pseudomonadota > Gammaproteobacteria > Burkholderiales > Rhodocyclaceae > Sulfuritalea. The sequence continues at coordinate 696 of CAJBYR010000289.1, read as the reverse complement.
ACCTGCGACAGGGCCACGCTACCGTCTTCCCAGGCCTTGCCCATCTGTTCCAGCGCCGGCACCACCACCTGCTCCACGGCAGCGATGGGCGAGAGCCGCAACAGCGCCTCCTGGAAGATCGCTTCGGCGCGCAGACGATCGAGGGATTCTAGGGATTCCCGAAAGGGGGTTACCAAGGCAGTCATCGGTTTTCTCCTGCGGCGCGCTTCCGCTTGCTTTAGCCGTGCTGGTGGCCCGAGGCAACGCAAAGCGAATTCAAAAGGCGAAAGCGCCCACCAGTATGGTGGCAGAGCGCACGGGCTTTGTTTATCCGTGTAATGCGCGGCCAACTGCGGAAACTACGTAGCAATACGGGCCATTCGAGGCGGCTCTCTAAACGCACTCGAACCGCTTGACAGTATTGAGCCTCAAATGTCATCATTTAAACGTTTGTTTGAAACCAACGTTTACCGGAGGCCTGCCGTCCCGTGGAAATCGACACCCGCACCCGCATCCTCGACGCCGCCGAACGCCTCTTTGTCCGGCACGGTCTCGACGCCACGACCTTGCGCATGATCACCGCGGAGGCGCAAGCCAACCTGGCGGCGGTGAATTATCACTTCGGTTCGAAGGAGGCGCTGATCGAGGCGGTGTTCCGCCGACGCCTGACCTGGCTCAACGAGCAGCGCATAGGTGCGCTGAACGCCTTCGAGGCCG
>CAJBYR010000288.1 GCA_903959855.1 uncultured beta proteobacterium | reverse complement strand
TGCTCTACGAGGTGCTGGGCGACATCTGGGTGGTGCGGCGCAATCCCTATCTCGAAGACGACCTGCTGGGCAACCGCGAACGGCGCGAAGCCCTGATCGAGGCGCTGCGTCACCGGCTGCGCGAGATCGATAAGCGGCGCGACGGCAATGAGCGGGTAACGCGCCTGCTGGCGGCGGCCCAGGACGCCGTGCGCGACTTCGAGCGCTGGTTCGAAGATACCCGCGCGATGCGCGCCAGGGCACTCAAGAGCCTGGCCCGGCACACACGCCGCGACAACGTCTGCTTCGACGGCCTGGCGCGCGTCTCGCACGTCACCGACGCCACCGACTGGCGCGTCGAGTATCCCTTCGTCGTGCTGACGCCGGACACCGAGGAGGAAGTGGCACCCCTGGTGCGCGACTGCATCGCGCTGGGCCTAACCATCATTCCGCGCGGCGGCGGCACCGGCTACACCGGCGGCGCGGTACCGCTGGACGCACACTCGGCGGTGATCAACACCGAAAAGCTGATCGACATGGGGCCGGTGACCGAGGCCACACTGCCCGGCGTGACACGCACCTACGCGACGATTCACACCGGCGCCGGCGTGGTCACGCGCCGCGTCATGGAGCGCGCCGAGGAAGCCGGCCGCGTCTTTGCGTGCGACCCGACTTCGGCCGATGCTTCCTGCATCGGCGGCAACATCGCCATGAATGCCGGCGGCAAGAAAGCCGTGCTGTGGGGCACGGCGCTGGACAACCTGGCCTCGTGGCGCATGGTGGATACCGACGGCCGCTGGATGGAAGTTGAACGCATCGGCCACAACCTGGGCAAGATCCACGAACAGGAAACCGCCACCTTCCGCGTCAAGCATCTCGCCGACGACGGCCGCGTCGAGCGCGAGGAATTCCTCGCCATCCCCGGCGGCACCTTCCGCAAGACCGGCCTGGGCAAGGACGTCACCGACAAGTTCCTCGCCGGCCTGCCCGGAGTGCAGAAGGAAGGCTGCGACGGCCTGATCACCTCGGCGGTGTGGATCCTGCACCAGATGCCGCCGGTGACGCGCACGGTCTGCCTCGAATTCTTCGGCCGCGTGGGCGAGGCGGTTCCCAGCATCGTCGAGATCACCGACTACTTTAAGCCCGGCGGCGCGGGGCTGGCGGCGGGCGTGCAGCTCGCCGGTCTGGAACACCTCGACGAACGCTACGTCAGGGCTGTCGGCTATGCCACCAAAGCCAAGCGTCACGGCCGGCCAAAGATGGTGCTGATCGGCGACATTGTCGGCAGCAACGACACGGCGGTGATGCAGGCCACCTCGGACGTCGTGCGCATGGCCAACGCCCGCGGCGGCGAGGGCTTCATCGCCGTCAGCCCCGAGGCGAGGAAGCGCTTCTGGCTGGATCGCGCGCGCACGGCGGCGATCTCGCGCCACACCAATGCCTTCAAGGTCAATGAAGACGTCGTCATCCCCCTGCCGCGCATGGGCGACTATTGCGAGGGCATCGAACGGCTCAACATCGAACTGTCGATCCGCAACAAGCTGGAGCTGTGCGACGCGCTGGCCGAGTTCCTCGCCGGCGAACTGCCGCTGCACATGGGTGACACGGGGCTGGACAAGGCCGAGCTGATCGGCGACCGCCGCGACCAGGCGCAGGCGACCATCGCCGAGGTGCGCTCGCGCTGGCAGGGCCTGCTCGACAACCTCGACGGCGCCTGGCCGCCGCCGCCGCCGCCGACCATGCCGCGCCACTGGCACCCGCTGCCGGTGCCGCCGCGCGCGGTGCCGGTGAAAACCTGGCACCCGCTGGCGGCCAGCGTCTTCGGCAAGCTGCAAAGCTACGCCGTGCGCGTCTCCTGGAAGCAGGAACTGAAGCCACTGCTGGAAGAGATCTTCGCCGGCGTGGCCTACCGCCCGGTGCTGGATGGCATCGAGGCCCTGCACAAGGATGTGCTCAAGGGCCGCCTGTTCGTCGCCCTGCACATGCATGCCGGCGACGGCAACGTGCACACCAACATCCCGGTGAACTCCGACAACTACGCCATGCTGCAGACGGCCTACCACACCGTCGAGCGCATCATGAAGCTGGCGCGCGATCTCGGTGGCGTGATTTCGGGCGAGCATGGCATCGGCATTACCAAGCTGGAGTTCCTCGGCGATAGCGAGATCCGGCCTTTCCGTGACTACAAGCGCAAGATCGACCCGGACGGCCACTTCAACCGCGGCAAGCTGATGGATCTGCCGCACATGCGCGCCGACCTGACCAACGCCTATACGCCGTCCTTCGCGCTGCTCGGCGTCGAATCGCTGATCATGGAGCAGTCCGACATCGGAAGGATTTCCGAGTCGATCAAGAACTGCCTGCGCTGCGGCAAGTGCAAGCCGGTGTGCTCGACCCACGTGCCGCGCGCCAATCTGCTCTACAGCCCGCGCAACAAGATCCTCGGCACCTCGCTGCTGGTCGAGGCCTTTTTGTACGAAGAGCAGACGCGACGCGGCGTCAGCCTGCAGCATTTCGATGAATTCTCGGACGTCGCCGATCACTGCACCGTCTGCCACAAGTGCGTCAATCCCTGCCCGGTGGACATCGACTTCGGCGACGTCTCGGTGGCGATGCGCAACTTCCTGCGCCGCCAGGGCAAGAAGAAATTCAACCCGGGCTCGGCGGCGGCCATGGCCTTCCTCTCCGCCACCGATCCGGCGACCATCAAGCTGGTGCGCGCCGGGATGATCCAGCTCGGCTACAAGGCGCAGCGCCTGGGCCACTCGCTGGCGAAATCCTTCGGCCTGATCCAGGACTCTGTCCGCCACCCGCCGGCCACTCTGGGCCGCCCCGAAATCAAGGCCCAGGTGATCCATTTCCTCAACAAGCCGCTGCCGAAAAACGTGCCGACGCGAACCTCGCGCGCGCTGCTGGACATCGAGGACGACACGCTGATTCCGGTGATCCGCAATCCGCAGCGGGCCAGCGACGACGCCGAGTCGGTGTTCTATTTCCCCGGCTGCGGTTCCGAGCGCCTGTTCTCGCAGGTCGGCCTGGCGACTCAGGCCATGCTCTGGCATGCCGGCGCCACCACGGTGCTGCCACCGGGCTACCTGTGCTGCGGCTACCCGCAAACCTCTTCGGGCGACGAGGACAAGGGCCAGGCCATCACCACGGCCAATCGCGTGCTCTTCCACCGCGTTGCCAATACCTTGAACTACCTCGACATCCGCACCGTGGTGGTCTCCTGCGGCACCTGCATGGACCAGCTGCTGAAGTACGAATTCGGCAAGATCTTCCCCGGCTGCCGCCTGGTCGATATCCACGAGTGGCTGTTCGAAAAGGGCATCAAGCTCGAGGGTGTCAGTGGAACCAAATACATGTATCACGAACCCTGCCACACACCGATGAAGCACCACTCCGGGATCAAGGTGGCGAATGCCCTGATGGGCCAGCGGGTCGACCTCAACGACCGCTGCTGCGGCGAGTCAGGCACCCTGGCCGTAACGCGCCCCGACGTGTCGACCCAGGTGCGCTTCCGCAAGCAGCAGGAGATGGAGGCCGGCGCGGCGCGGTTGCGTGCCGACGAGAAAGTCGGCGCCGGTGATACGGTGAAGATCCTCACCTCCTGCCCGTCCTGCCTGCAGGGCCTGTCGCGCTACGAGAACGACGCCGACATTTCCGCCGACTACATCGTGGTCGAGATGGCCAAGACCCTGCTTGGCCCCGACTGGCTGCAGGACTACCTGCGCGCCGCCAATGCAGGTGGTATCGAGCGGGTGCTGTTATGAATGCGGTAGTGACGGAATCCACGCGCCCGCTGGACAAACGTCCATTCCTTTGGATGCTGGGCATCCTTTGTGTCATGGTTGCGGTAGTACTGAGTTTCGAGTTCGCCGGCCAGCAGCGGCTGCACAACACCGCGCTGTGGCAGCACTTCCGCCCGGTCAGCCTGGTGTCGCCGCCGCAGACCGGAAAGCCGGTCGAGGTCGTTGACTCCCGCCGCGTCGCCCATGTCGTGGTACAGACCGAGAAGGGTCTGTACTTCCTCACCGGCGCCAAATATGTTCCCGCCGACGGCGCAAGGCTGGTGGTACAGGCCAACGAGCGCTGGGATCTTTACCTCTGCGCCGAGGACGGCAGCCGCTGCATGAGCGTCCATTCCTTCTGCGCCGACGCGGTCTGGCCCAATCTCCAGCGCGACGAGCAGGGTCGCATCGAGGGCTGCTTCGCGCCGCGAGTGCTCGACACGCCGATTCCCGAGCCATCGAACATCCAGCCCCTGACGGCCGTGCCCGGTGGCATGGGCAAGCGCAAGCGGCCGCCACCGGCGGTGGGCATGTCCCACCCGCGCGAATGGGCTTGGCGCATGGGCCTGCCCGCCGCCTCCAGATAGGGCGCGGCGACTGGCACAGGGACAGGGAATGGCGCTATGCTTCGCGGATGCTGAAGGAAACCGACTGCGAACTGTGCGCCTTGCCCGGCGGCGAGCTGCTCTGGGAAAACGGGCTGTGCCGCGTGGTGCGCGTCACCGACGCCTCGGGCCAGGCCTTTCCCGGTTCCTGCCGCATCATCCTCAAGCGCCATGTCGCCGAGATGAGCGAACTCGATGCCGGCGATGCACGACGCCTGATGGATACGGTGCTGGCCACCGAGCGCGCCCTGCGCACGGCACTGCAACCCGACAAGATCAATCTCGCCAGCCTCGGCAACGTCGTGCCCCACCTGCATTGGCATGTGGTTCCGCGCTGGCGTGACGACAGCCACTTCCCGGCGCCGATCTGGGCCGCACCGCAACGCACTGCCGCGCCGCACGACATCGGGTCACCCGACCGGCTGCGGCGTGCCATCGAAGCCGAACTTTCGACCATGACCGACACGCCATGAATTTTGAATTGCCCCCCACCGGAACCGAACAGCCACCCGCGTTCACCACCGCCATTGCCTGCCAGGACTGGCTGGGCACCGTGCCGATGGCGAACGCCGTGCAAGCCCAGTCGATGCTGCTGCGCCAGCTCAGCCTGATGCACCGCTTCACGCTGCCGGCCGACGAGCGCTTCGCCATCCTTGAGACCCTGCGCGCACCGCTGTGCGACGTGCAGGATGATGCGGCAAAGAAGTTCGCCGGAAAGCCCTTGCCGCTGGCGCCGCACGAACATGCGGCGCTGGACACCTCGCTCAAGCTTTGGGGCGAGCTGGCACTGGGCTACCTGCGCTGCTTCGATGAATCCTGCGGCAGCATTTCAGCCTCGCGCGGCGAGCTTGAAAAGCTGCGCGAGCATTGCAATGGCGACCCGAAACATGCCGCCCGGGCCGCGCTGATGGCGCAGCGCACGCTGGCCGTCTTCGCCGACTGGCAGCTGGACCTATCCCGCGGCGGTCAGCTGCCCGATGCCAGCTACTGGCGAATGCTGCACAAGATCCTCCATGCCGCCGAAATCCTCGGCATCTCGACGCGCAAGGTCAATGACCCCGTGCATCATGGCAGCACGCCTACCGGCGTACTTGCCGCCTATGCCGAATGCTGCCTGCTCAGCGCCACGAATGTTTATGAACTCCAGGCCCGTCATCTGACCTGGGCGGCACGCTGGGCCCGGCGTTGGGGTGCCAAGCTGGCACTGCTGACCGCTCCGCCCGAGGATATCCGCAACCGTGCTGTGCCGTTGTGGGTCGATCTCGAATCCGACCGGCCGCCGAGTTACCTGCCGCGCCAGGCCGATGGCGGGCGCTGGCTCGAAACCACCGAACTCAGGAAAAGCCTCGTTGCCCGCATCACCCTGCTGGAACAGGGACGGGCACCGGGCGACCTGCAACTCGGCGATGACGTCACCCAACCGGCTGCAACCGTCCTCCTGCAGCGCGTGCTGCTGCGCTGGTGCAAGGGCGGCGTGACCCGCCGCCAGGAACGCCAACCCGCCGACGAGCAATGCGCCTTCATTGCCGGGCTGGAAAATGTGCATTTCGAACTATCCGGCCGGGTACCGTTTCGCGCGCCGTCGCGGTCCGAGTCCACCTTGCGCCGCGAGCGTGAAGAGTTCGAAACCTTCGGCAACCACAGCCAGCG
>CAJBYR010000287.1 GCA_903959855.1 uncultured beta proteobacterium | reverse complement strand
GCGATGACCTGGTCGGCATGGGCCCGCGCCTGGGTCATCAGTGCGATGTGGCCTTCATGCAGGTTGCCCATGGTCGGCACCAGCGCCACCCGCCCGGCCCTGGCACGCGCCGCGCGCAGGCCGGCGATGGTTTCGTGGATCAGCATCAGTAACAGTGCTCCGGACCAGGGAAGGAGCCGTCCTTGACGGCCTTGACGTACGCCGTGACGGCGCCGTCAATGCTGGCGGCCTCGGCCATGAAATCCTTGACGAAGCGCCCCTTCTTGCCGGGATACACGCCCAGCATGTCGTGCAGTACCAGCACCTGCCCGTCGCAGGCGAGCCCGGCGCCGATGCCGATGGTGGCGCAAACCTTGAGTGCGGCGCTTATCTCGCCAGCCAGACCGGCGGGCACCATTTCCAGCACCATCATCGCGGCACCGGCCTGCTCCAGCGCCACGGCGTCACGCATCATGCGCCTCGCCCCCTCTTCGTCGCGACCCTGGACGCGATAGCCGCCCAATGCATGCACCGACTGTGGCGTCAGGCCGATGTGGGCGCAGACCGGCACGCCACGCTCGACCATGAAATGAACGGTCTCGGCCATGACCTCGCCACCCTCGAGCTTGACCATCTCGGCGCCCACTGCCAGCAGCTTGCCGGCATTTCGGATCGCCTGCTCCTTCGACTCGTGATAGGCGCCAAAGGGCAGGTCGGCGACCAGCATCGGCCGACTCGGCAACGCGGCGACGCAGGCGGTGTGGTAGACCATGTGCTCCATGGTCACCGGCAGTGTTGAAGTCTTGCCCTGGATCACGTTGCCGAGCGAGTCGCCGACCAGCATGACGTCGACGCCACAACGATCTTCCAGGGCGGCAAAGCTGGCGTCGTAGCAGGTAAGCATCGCAATTTTTTCGCCCTCGCGCTTCATGCGCGCGATTTCGAGAAGCGTGATCGGCTTGTTGCTGGCGAGGTAGGTCATGGCGATCGGAAAATAAGATAACGGCACCTAGGATACACAAACCGGCTCACAGGTAATCCAGATCGAGCGGCTGCGAGCAACAGTACGGTCTTAAGAACAAGCGGCGCGGCGAACGGCGCGCATATCGCCTACCTCAGCCGACGGACTGCGGCACCAGTTTCTCGATCAATTGGTCACGGCAGTGCAACAACAAATCCGTGACCGGACCGCGCCCGGGTATTACCAATCTGGGGGCAATCTCGGCCAGCGGCGCGAGGACAAATGCCCGTTCGTGCAAACGCGGATGCGGCAGGGTCAGCTGCGGGTCGTCGCTGGTCTGGCTGCCATACAACAGCAGGTCGAGATCCAGCGTGCGCGGTGCATTGCGGACACTCCGCCGGCGGCCGAAGCGTGCCTCGATGGCAAACAGCATTTCCAGGAGAGTCGGCGCTGGCGCCACGGCGACAAGCTCGACCACGGCGTTGATGAAATCCGGTTGGTGCTTCAGTCCGACAGGTGCCGTACGGTACAGCGACGAGGCCGCCATAAATTGGGTTTCGGGCAATTCGCGCAGCGCCTCGATGGCCTTGCTCACCGTCGCCACCGGATCACCAAGGTTGGCGCCAAGTGCCACGAAGCAGCGCGAACTCACTCGCCGCCCTCTGCTGGCGCATGATCCTCCGGGCCGGAGGTGGCGGGATCGCCATTGGACTTGCGGACCCTGCTGCGACGCCGTTTCTTGTTCGGTACCGCATCCGGTATCAGCATGGCTTCGCGCTCGGCATGGTCGGCGTTCTGGAATTCGTGCCACCAGTCGGCGATTTCCATGGAAATCTCGCCGCTCTCGGCACGCAAGGCGAGGAAGTCATAGCCGGCGCGGAAGCGCGGCAGTTCAATCAAGCGATAGGGCGACTTGCCGGCACGTTTCTCAAACCGCGGCTGCAGCGCCCATATATCCTTGATGTCGCCGACGATGCGGCGCGTGATGGCAAGTTTCTCACCTTGCACGGCGAGCACTTCGTCCATCGCGTCATACAGCGCGGGAGTCGACACATCGCCTTTCGCCTTGCGCGACTCCCAGGCCGCCAGCACCTCGTGCCACAGCAGCGTGGCGAAAAGATAGCCGGGCGAAAGCGACTTGCCGGCATTGACGCGCGCATCGGTATGGGTCAGCGCCAGCATGACGAACTTTTCGCCCAGCGGCTGTTCAAGGATCACGTCGAGCAGGGGCAGCAGTCCGTGGTGCAGTCCGTCGTCGCGCAGGCGCTTGACGCATTCCACGGAATGTCCGGAGAACAGCAGCTTCAGCATCTCGTCGAACAATCGCGCGGCCGGGACGTTCTCCATCAGGTCGGCCATCTCGCGGATCGGCGCCCGCACCGCCGGATCGAGCGTCAGCCCCAGCTTGGCCGACAGGCGCACGGCACGCAGCATGCGCACCGGATCCTCGCGATAACGCAAGCGCGGCTCGCCGATCATGCGCAGGGTCTTTTGCTGGATATCGGCGACACCATGGTGGTAATCGATCACGGTCTCGGTGGCCGGATCGTAGTAAAGCGCATTCACCGTGAAATCGCGGCGCGCGGCGTCTTCGGCGATGCTGCCGAAGACGTTGTCGCGCAGCACGCGACCGTGTGCATCTTTCACCGTATCGGCATCGTGGGCGGCGCGGAATGTCGACACCTCCAGCGTTTCGCCGCCCTGCATGACATGCACGATCTGGAAGCGCCGGCCGATGATGCGGGCACGGCGGAACAATCCGCGCACCTGATCCGGCGTGGCATTGGTGGCGATGTCGTAATCCTTGGGCTCGATGCCGGCAATCAGGTCGCGTACCGCGCCGCCCACGACATAGGCCTTGAAGCCGGCCTGTTGCAGAGTTTCGCAGGTGCGGCGGGCACCGATCGAAACCTGCTGGTGGCGCACGCCATGGCGCGCCACGGGAATGACGGCGGGTTCGGAGGATGTCGGGGAATCACCGCGGCGGAACACGCGGCGAAAAAGCTTGCGGATCATGGATCAGGCAGAAAGCCCGGAGGGCCTTTCTTTGAGAGGCGGCAATGATAGCTGAAAACAGGCGCAGCCTCGTTTCAGTGAAGGCTAACGTCGGCCTTATGACGTTAAGCGCAGCGGCCGTAGCTAAACCCCCGGCGGCCGCAGATTGGCGCAAAGGGAGGCTATACGTTCCGCTAAAATCGCGGTTTGGCCCAAATCGAGCCACACCGGCTTGTCGCGCCCCGAATTTTCGACTTGATCACCACATTCGCCATGGAACTCGCAAAAAGCTTTGAACCCGCCGAAATTGAGCGGCGCTGGTACCCGGTCTGGGAGTCGCGCGGCTACTTCGCCGCCGGGCTGGATACCGCCAGGACCGACAACTTCTGCATCCTGCTGCCACCGCCGAATGTAACCGGCACGCTGCACATGGGCCATGGCTTCAATCAGGCCATCATGGATTCGCTGACGCGCTACCACCGCATGCGCGGCGACAACACCTTGTGGCAGCCCGGCACCGATCACGCCGGGATCGCGACGCAAATCGTGGTCGAACGCCAGCTCGACGCACAGGGCATCTCGCGCCACGACCTCGGCCGGGAAAAATTCCTCGAAAAAGTCTGGGAGTGGAAAGAGTATTCCGGCAACACCATCACGCGCCAGATGCGCCGCCTGGGCACCAGCCCTGACTGGAGCCGCGAACGCTTCACCATGGACGCCGGCCTGTCGAAGATCGTCACGGAAACCTTTGTCCGCCTTTACAACGAAGGCCTGATCTACCGCGGCAAGCGCCTGGTGAACTGGGATCCGAAGCTGCTCACCGCCGTCTCCGACCTTGAAGTGGTGAGCGAAGAGGAAGATGGCTCGATGTGGGAGATCCGCTATCCCTTCGTTGACGGAGGCGGCGCCCTGGTGGTTGCTACCACGCGACCGGAAACCCTGCTCGGCGACGTCGCCGTGGCGGTGAATCCGGAGGATGAACGCTATAGCCACCTGGTCGGCAAACAGGTGCATCTGCCCCTGACCGACCGAACCATTCCCGTCATAGCGGACAGCTATGTCGACAAGGAGTTCGGTACCGGTTGCGTCAAGATCACGCCTGCCCACGACTTCAACGACTGGCAGGTCGGCCACCGTCACGGCCTGGCGCCGATCTCCATACTGACGCTGGATGCGCGGATCAACGAACACGGCCCGGAGCAATATCGCGGCATGGACCGCTACGAGGCGCGCAAGCAGATCGTCGCCGACCTCGAAGCGCAAGGCCTGCTGGTGTCGACCAAGCCGCACAAGCTGATGGTGCCGCGCGGTGACCGCACCGGCGTGGTCATCGAACCGATGCTGACCGACCAGTGGTTCGTCGCCATGAGCAAGCCGGGTGCGGACGGCACCAGCATCGCCGGCAAGGCGCTGGAATGCGTCGCCTCCGGCGAGATCAAGTTCGTGCCCGAGAACTGGGTCAACACCTACAACCAGTGGCTCAACAACATCCAGGACTGGTGCATCTCGCGCCAGCTGTGGTGGGGCCACCAGATTCCCGCCTGGTACTCGGACGACGGCCGCTTCTACGTTGCCCTCGACGAAGCCGAGGCTTACGCCCAGGCCAGGCGCGACGGTTACACGGGCGGCCTCGAACGCGATCCTGACGTGCTCGACACCTGGTACTCCTCCGCCCTGTGGCCCTTTTCGACGCTGGACTGGACGCCTGAGTGGCCGGCCAAGTCGAACACGGCGCTCGACCTCTATCTGCCGTCGACGGTGCTGGTCACCGGCTTCGACATCATTTTCTTCTGGGTGGCGCGCATGGTCATGATGACCAAGCACATCACCGGGAAAATCCCGTTCAAGGACGTCTATGTTCATGGCCTGATCCGCGATGCGGAAGGCCAGAAGATGAGCAAGTCGAAGGGCAACGTACTCGACCCGATCGACCTGATCGACGGCATCACGCTTGACGACCTGGTCAAGAAGCGCACCACGGGCCTGATGAACCCGAAGGATGCGGCCAAGATCGAAAAACGCACCCGCAAGGAGTATCCGGACGGCATCCCCGGCTTCGGCACCGACGCGCTGCGCTTTACCTTTCTGTCGTTGGCGTCTCCGGGACGCGACATCAAGTTCGACATGCAACGCTGCGAGGGTTATCGCAACTTCTGCAACAAACTGTGGAACGCCTCGCGCTTCGTCCTGATGAATTGCCAGGGGCAGGACTGCGGCCTCGCCGAACACGGGTCGGACGCCTGTTGCGGCAGCTACCTCGATTTTTCACCGGCCGACCGCTGGATCGTCAGCCGCCTGCAGCACGTGGAAAAGGAAGTGGAGCAACATTTTGCCGACTACCGCTTCGACCTGCTGGCCCGCGGCATTTATGAATTTGTCTGGGACGAGTACTGTGACTGGTATCTGGAACTGGCCAAGGTGCAAGTCCAGAATGGCAGCGAAGCACAGCAACGCGCGACGCGCCGGACCCTGGTGCGCGTCCTGGAAACCGTGCTGCGCCTGGCGCATCCGCTGATCCCCTTCATCACCGAAGAACTCTGGCAGACGGTGGGCCCGCTGGCGGGTCGCGCCGATGCGGATGACGAGGCGCGCTCCCTGATGCTGCAACCTTACCCGAGGGCCGACTTGTCGCGCTGCGATACCGCCGCCGAGGCTTGGGTGGCAAAGCTGAAAGAAATGATCAACGCCTGCCGCAGCCTGCGCGGCGAGATGAACATCTCGCCTGCCCAGAAGGTGCCATTAGTCGGCGCCTGTGACGCCCCGAAGGAAGCCCCCCTGGGGGGTACGGCGATACTGAACGCCTACGCACCCTACCTGGCGGCACTGGCCAAGCTCTCCGAAGTCACCGCGGCGGAAACCCTGCCTGACTCGGATGCACCGGTGCAGATCGTCGGCGAATTCCGCCTGATGCTGAAGATCGAGATCGACGTCGCGGCCGAGAAGGAGCGCCTGGGCAAGGAACTTGTTCGCGTCGAAGGCGAGATCGCCAAGGCCGAGAAAAAGCTGGCAACCGAGAGCTTTGTGTCGCGCGCGCCTGCTGCCGTAGTGGCGCAGGAGCGCGAACGGCTCGAAGGGTTTCTGGCGCTGCGCGAAAAACTCAAGGCACAGATCACCAAACTTGGTTGAAGCACCCGACGACACGCCGTGGGTGCTTCAACTTGCCATGCTTAGCGGGCGTCCTTTTTGCCACCCACCGTCAGTGCCAATGCCTCGCGGATGGCCTCCGGGGATTTCATGATGTTCATGAAGCTGTTGGCACCCATCATTGACAGGTCGGGGAAGCTGACCGCAATGCGGAAGCGCGCGTACTGGGCAAAAACCTTGTTTTCCGAAACCAGGATGTCGTAAGGCAGGTGCGCCGCCGACTTGACGTCCTTGAAGTCGATCTCGCTCATCAGGTAGGCGTCGTCCATCATCTTGCTGTCGCCGGCACCCTTCATCGCCACGCCGAACAACACTTCCTTCTTGCCGGCCACGTCCACCCGGTAGACCTTGGTGATGCCCTGCTTGCCTGCCGCGAGGCCGGCTTCGACGGCCTTGACCGCCTCTTCGTGGCTGCCGTACTTGACGAACTCATTGTCCTCGTGGAAGTACTCCATGCCGAAGGCGTAGTGATATTTGCGCAGTTGCTCGGCGCTGAGACCCTTGGCGCCATATTCCTCAAGCTTGCCCAACGCCACCTGCAGCTTCGCCGCAGTGTCCTTAAGGTCGCCGCCCATGCGATAGACGTTGGCCCAGTAGGTCGGGTTGGTATAGGAAATCTGAATCTCATCCTTGACCTTAACCACTGCCACACGCATTGCCGCACCGTAGCCTCCGTGCTCCGATTTGGCGGCGGTGCTACGCAATTCATCGTTGGTCACGCCGATGATGGTCGTATTCGCATAGGGCGAATAGCTTCCCGCGATAGTAAATCCGGCCTTGGTCAAGGCGGCCTTGGTGGCCTCGATTTTCTGCGTCACATCTCCCGATCCCTTGGAACCCAGCACAAAGGGCTTGAGCAGGACTTCCTGGGCGGTCGCCGAGGCTGCGCACAGCGCAAGCAGGACGAAACCGATCCATTTCCTAATTGATTGCATGACTTTCTCCTCATTAGTGAAAATTTGGCAAATAGCTACCCGTCTGGACGGGGAATCCAGTTTCGAGAATCATGTGAACAAAAAAAGGGCTGAAAGCGTGGTGCTTTCAGCCCGTTGAAGCGTAAGCGTACGTTCAGGCGATCAGAACTTCATGCCGTAGGCAATGCCGAACGAATCCTGGTACATCTCGATCTTGTCGTTGGCCCCGGCGACGCCGAAGTTATTGAACAAGCTCGGTCCCGAAACCGTATTCTTGAATGCATGCATATAAGCCAGGGTGAGTTCCGAATCCTTGCTTAGGTTGTAGGTCATACCCAATGTCAGGTGGTCCTTAATAACTCCAGGAGCCAGCATGTTGAAGGTTACATCGCGCGACTGGATCGGATTCTTGGCATGGTTGTAACCTGCGCGCATGGTCAGCGCGTTGGAATACTTGTACTCGACACCAAGTTTGATCACATCGATATTGGCCCAGCCGAAGCCGCGATCACCAGAACCGCCAAGAGTTCCAACGTTGCCGGGGTTTCCGTTGGTACTTGGGTTGCCGACCGAATTAACACCACCGTAGTTGATCACCTGATAATCGGCGGCAACCGTCCATTGGGCATTCGGTTTGTAGGCGATGCCTATATTCCAGTTCTCAGGGATATCGAAGTCACCACCGTCGGCAAACAGGCCCTTGTACAGGTCAAACTTGCCCATGTTCAGCTTCGGCGAGTAGGCGGCACCCATCGAGAACTGGTCGCTGAATTGACCCATCCAGCCCAAGCGCAAGCCAACGCCGTTCGACTTGTCGCGGCCCAGGTTACTCAGGTTAGTGGCGGTTTCTGAAAACCCGGCAAAGGACTGAATGCCCTGCGCCTTGAACTGCTGATGGGCGAGCAGCACGGAAACACCAACAGAGTGCTGCTTGTTGATCTTCATCGCAAAAGTCGGCGCGACGATCAGTTGCATCAGGTCAATACCGAGGCGGCCGTTGCCGCAAAGCAGGTTCGCACGCGTCCAAGTCGCGCCGAAGCCGGCGCAGCCGCCGCCAGCGACAAGATTTTGATCGCCTGGGTAATCCGTATTCATGCCGCCGTTACCGTATACGGTGACGCCAAACGACATGTCCCATCCCAGCATCTTGTTAAAGCCGAGTTCGGGGACATAGTGCAGATTGCTACCACTTGAGGCCTCGCCGTTCATTCCGGCAGTAGTCGAGTCGCTACGCGAAATCTTTCGCTTGGGGGCGAAGAAATCAAGACCAATGTCCAACCGGTCGCCGGCCCAGACCATGCTGGCCGGATTGTTCGCGCCGCCCATCGAATCTGAGGCCATGGCGGTTGCTGCGCCACCCATGCCCTTGGCTTTCATGCCATAGCCATGAGCGAAGTAGCCATCGGTGGCAAAAGCCATCGTCGATGCGGTCGCCAAGGCAGCGGATACAGCAAGTTTCTTGAGTTTCATTGGTTCTCCCCGAGGTATGTTGCTTGAAATGGTTTTTTGAACGAG
>CAJBYR010000286.1 GCA_903959855.1 uncultured beta proteobacterium | reverse complement strand
TGGGGCCGGCAGATCGCCCGCGCCGCAATGCAGCGGCCTGTGGTCGGCGGCTATCCGGCCGAGCGCTGGCTGTAGCGGCCCCATCCCCCTCCCGGCCTCCCCCTTGAAGGGGGAGGAGATAGCGTCCCCCTCCCCTTCAAGGGGGAGGCCGGGGTGGGGATGGGGAGAAGATCCCCAACGAGCCTTCAGCCCACCCTCTGCAGCGTGCGCAGCAAGGTTGCAAACAGCGTCTCGGGATCGAAGGGTTTGACCAGGAAGTCGCTCATTCCGGCCTCGAAGCAGCGTGCCTTGTCTTCGGCGAAGGCGTTGGCGGTCATGGCGATGATGGGGGTCTGCGCGTAGCCGGGCAGCTCGCGTATCTGCCGGGTGGCCGCCAGGCCGTTCAGCCTCGGCATCTGCATGTCCATGAAAATGGCGGCATAGCTGTGCTGCTGCACCAGGGCGAGCGCCTCGTCGCCGTCCTCTGCCGTGTCGACCACGAGGTTGATGTCCTCAAGCAGCATTCTCGCCACTTCGCGGTTAACCGGTTCGTCGTCGACCACCAGTATGCGGCGGGCGGGGTAGTGCTGCTTGATCTCGGCTTCGGCGTCCACGCTCGCTGCCGGTGGCTGGCGTACCGTTTCGCGGCGTTCGTGCTTCTTCAGCCGCGCGGTGAACCAGAAGGTGCTGCCAACGCCGGGCGTGCTCTCCACCCCGGCCTCGCCGCCCATCAGGTGCGCCAGGCGCCGGGTAATGGCCAGGCCAAGGCCGGTGCCGCCGTACTTGCGCGTGGTCGAGTTGTCGGCCTGTTCGAAGGCGATGAACAGGCGGGCGATGGCCTCGGGCGTGATGCCGATGCCGGTGTCCTCCACCTCGAAGCGCAGCAGGGCCGTGTCGGCGGTCTCCTCCTGCTTGCGGATGCGCAGCGTTACGCGGCCTGCCTGGGTAAATTTGACCGCATTGGTGGCGAAGTTGAGCAAGGCCTGCTGCAGGCGCGTGGGGTCGCCCAGCAGGTTGGGCGCCACGGCTTCGATCTGTGTCAGCAGCTCGATGTTGCCGGCCCGGGCGCGCTCGGCCAGCAGATCGACGACATCCCGCACTATCTCGTCCAGCGCCAGCGGTACTTCGTCGAGCTTGAAGCGGCCGGCTTCGATCTTCGAAATGTCGAGCACGTTGTTGATGATGCCAAGCAGGTGCTGCGCGGCAGTGTCGATCTTTTCCAGACGGTCGGCCTGTTGTCGCGTCACGCCGCCGCGCCGCATCAGGTGGGCCATGCCGAGGATGCCGTTCATCGGCGTGCGGATTTCGTGGCTCATGTTGGCCAGAAAGGCGCTCTTGGCGCGGTTGGCGGTCTCGGCGGCGTCGCGTGCCTCGGCCAGTTCGGCGGTGCGCTGTACCACCAGCGCTTCGAGATTCTGGTGCAGTGCGTCGAGTTCCGCGGCGAGGCGCTTCTTTTCGGTGATGTCGTCCTGCACCGCGACATAGTGCGTAACTTTCCCATCCGGGTCGCGCAGCGGCGTGATGATGGCGAGTTCGACATACTCGCTGCCGTCCTTGCGGCGGTTGACGAACTCGCCCTGCCAGGGCCGGCCGCTGGTCAGCGCATCCCACATGGCGCCGTAGGTTTCCAGCGGTGTCTTGCCCGATTTGAGGAGGCGCGGGTTTTCGCCGATCACTTCCTCGCGCTCGTACCCGGTCGAGCGCAGGAAAGACGGGTTCGCGTATTCGATGTTGGCGGCGAGGTCGGTGATCATGATGCTCGCCGGACTTTGGTCTACGGCCATGGAGAGTTTGCGGATTTGCGCGGCGGCCTGCATCTGGCGGGTGATGTCTGCCATAGCAATGCGCATTCCCGGAGTGCGTTCCGACTGAGGCGTGCAGTCCAGCCGTGCATTGAATACCGAGCCATCGCCGCGCTGCAGTTCAAGCTCGATGCTGCCTTGCTCGCCGCCGGCTTTTAGCGTTATGAAATGCCGCATCCAGCGGTCTTCGTCCCTGCCCATGACGAAAGCCCGCAGTGGCCGCAACAGCAACTTGTCGCGTTCTCGTCCCAGCAGCTTCGCGCCGGTGAGGTTGATCTGCGCTATCAGGCCATCTGCTGACAGCGTGAGGTAACCCACCGGAGCGAATTCGTAGAGATCGAAATACTGGTCGCGCGATTCCTCCAGCGCTTCCTGCGCCTGACGCAGGGCCTCGTTCTGCATTTCCAGTTCGATCTGGTGTACCTGCAGTTCCAGCAGCAGGCGCTGTGCGTCGCCCTCGCCCAGCGTCAGGCCGGGCGGGCGCTGTGCCAGTTCCGCTTCGGCCGCGGCGCGCAGTTGCTGCTTGTCCTTGTCGTCCGGATTCATGGTGTCTCCCGGGATTCGATGACCACTGTCTCCACAATGGCCAGCAGGATCAGTTCGGTGCTGCCGGCGGCAGTGACGATCCGTCGGGCATTGAGCACCATGCGGCGGCGCCCGAGGCCGGGAAAGTCGTGTTCCACCACATAGCCGGCAAAGGCCTGTTCCTGCGGCAGGATGTCTTCCAGCAGTTTCTGCAGGGCGGGGATGGCCCACTGGCCATTACCCAGATCGTAGATCTTGCGGCCCACGGTGTCGCTCGCCACCACCTGAAAGTGCCGGTAGAAGGAGGCGCTGGCCGACACCACCTGCAGATCGCCGTCGAGCACCAGCAGGGGCTCGGCCACGGTATCGACAATGCCTTCGGCCAGATCGCGCGCCACCCGCGCCGCGGCCAGCCGGATCTCGGCGGCCTCGTGGCTGGCGCTGATGTCGGTGAAAGTGAGCACCACGCCCTCGATGATGTTGTCCAGCGTGCGGTAGGGCTGCATGCGCGCCAGATACCAGGCGCCGGCACTGCTTTTGACTTCACGTTCGCTGGGGATCAACGTGTCGAGCACCGCATGCAGATCGGGCAGCAGGTCGGCGCCGTCGAGGTTGCACTTGATGTCGCGCAAGGGCCGGCCGAGGTCGCTGGCGACCAGCGGGAAGAGCTTCAGCAATTCCCGCGTGAATCGCTTGATGCACATATGGTGATCGAGCAGCAGGGTGCCGACGCTGACATTGTCGAACAGGTTCTTGATGTCGTTCTGCAAGTCGCTCAACACATCGATGCGGCTGTTCAGTTCGGCATTCACTGTGATGGTTTCTTCGTTGAGCGACTGCAGTTCTTCTTTCGAGGTTTCCAGTTCTTCATTCGACGACTGCAGTTCTTCGTTGGTGGATTGCAGTTCCTCGTTGGTCGATTTGAGTTCTTCGTTGGTGGCCTGCTGTTCCTCGATGGTGGCTTGCAGGTTTTCGCGCGAGTAGGCGAGCTCGCGTTCCAGGTGCTCGATGCGCGAGGCTTCCGCCGCGCTGGCAGCACTCCTGCTGCCGCGCCGCGCCCGGGCCGGCGGCGTCGGGACATCCTGGAAGCTGACCAGCAGCAGGTGTTCGTCGCCGTGGGCCGCGCTGTGCCCGGTCGGCAGCAGGCGCACGCTGAAGCTGACGACGAGCGCGCCAGGCGTGCCGCTGCCGTCATCGGCCAGCCTTACCTCGCGGTTCAGCGTCGGCGTGCCTTCGGCCGCCGCCTGGATGGCGCTGCGCAAATCGAGTTGCAGGCCGTCCCTGACCATCTCGACCACATTGGTGGTCACCGGCCCGGGGGGCGGGCGCAGGTAGCGGCTGGTGTCGCCATGCACATGCAGGATGTTGCCGCGCGCATCGGTCGTGACCGAGGTCGGGGCATAGGCCTGCAGCAGCAGGCGATTGCTCAGATTGGCGATGCTGCCGGCCTTGGCCTTGGTGACGACGGGAGGGGTGGGTGCGGTCATGGTCTTGTCCATCTGGGTGGCGCGCCCGGACAGGTGCAGTGCCGGGGCGGCCGAGGTCTTTGCGGCGCGGTAGAACTTCCATTTGCGGTTCAGCGCGACAAACAGTTCGGGATGGTGGGTGATACTCTCCGAACTCGACAGGAACAGCACGCCACCGGGCTTCAGCGCGTAATGGAAGGTGGGGATCAGGCGGTCCTGCTGTTCCGGTTCAAGGTAGATCATCAGGTTGCGGCAACTGAGCAGGTCGAGTTTGGTGAAAGGCGGGTCCTTGACCACGCTTTGCACCGCGAACACCACCATCTCGCGAAGATCTTTGCGGACCTTGTAGCCGCCACTCGGGCCTTCTTCGCGGGTGAAGCAGCGGTGCAGGCACTCGGGCGACAGGTCCTGGGCGATGCCGGGCGGATAGCGGCCGGTGCGGGCGGTGTCGATGGCCTCGTCGTCGAGGTCGGTGGCGTAGATTTGCACCTTGAATTCGTGGTGGGCCGCGTCCATCAGTTCGCGCAGCACGATGGCAATGGAATAGGCCTCCTCGCCGCTGGAGCAACCGGCGACCCAGACGCGGAACACGTAGTCATCCGGCTTGCCGGCCAGCAGTGCGGGCAGGATCTCCTGCTTCAACGCGACAAAAGCCTCCGGGTCGCGAAAGAAGCTGGTGACGTTGATCAGCAGTTCCTTGGACAGCAGTTTTACTTCCGGCGGATGTTCGCCGAGGAAGCGCGCATACACCGCCATGCGCTCGATGCCGTGCTGGGCCATGCGCCGCTCGATGCGGCGGTTCAGGGTGCTTTTCTTGTAGAGCGAAAAGTCGTGGCCGGTGGCCTTCTTCACCTGTTGCAGGATCTGGTTCAGGCCGCTCAGGGTGGCGGCGGGCAGAATGCGCGGCAGGCTATGGTGAAAAGCCGTGTTGCGCGTGATTTGCAGCAGCATCGCCGGCATTTTCTCGACCGCCAGGATGTGCGTGGCGTAGCCGGCGGCAATCGCGCTTTGCGGCATGCCGTCGTATTTCGCCGTGGCGGGTTCCTGCACCATGCAGATGCCGCCCGCGCCCTGGATGGCGCGCAGGCCCAGGGTGCCGTCGCTGGCGGTGCCAGAGAGGATGATGCCGACGGCGCGTTCGGCCTGATCCTCGGCCAGCGAGCGCAGGAAGCCGTCGATCGGCAGGCGCTGGCCGTGCGCCAGGGTTGGCTCGGAGAGCTGCAGCACGCCGTCGAGGATGCTCATCTCGCGGTTGGGCGGAATCACATAGACGTGGTCGGGCGCGACCGGGGTCTGGTCCAGCGCTTCCATCACCGGCATGGCGGTGGAACGCTGCAGGATTTCGGTCAGCAGGCTGTGGTGGCCGGGGTCGAGGTGCGGCACCAGAACAAAGGCCATGCCGGTATCGGCCGGGCAGGCGCGGAAGAAGGCCTCGAAAGCCTCCAGCCCGCCGGCGGAGGCGCCGATGCCGACGATGGGGAAGGTGGGCAGCGGCGTTGCTGCTGGTTGCGATTCCGGTGCGGTGGGCGCCGTGTCACCAGCGCCGACTTTTCCGGGTGTGTTTCCGGCCACAAAAACTCCCTGAATCAATTGTGTGTATTAGCCTTCACCGATGCTACGCCAATGCCATGCGTCCGGTGCAACTTTCTGCGCGTGCAGCTACCGTGTTTCCGGTAGGCTTGCGGCGGGACAGGAAAAGGCAGACGTGGGAACCAGACCGAAATCATCGCATGCAAACTGGCTGGCAAAGTGGTTCGGGCGACGCGTTGACGTGCCTCCCGAGCTGCAGCGGGCCAGGGAACTGCTGGCCGCCATCGACGCCGGCGGCATCCCGCTCAACCCGGCGATCGTAAACCGGATCGCGCGCGGGCTCGGGCTGGAGGTGTCGCCAGCGGCGCCGATGGACGAGACGGTGGAGCGGATTCGGCAGGCGGTGGTGCGGGCAGACAGGACAGACGTATGAAGCACCAGACCCTTCTCGTTCACGGGCTTTCTCCCACCCCTTGAAGGGGGGCCGGGTTTCATCCTCCCTCCCCTTCAAGGGGAGGCCGGGTTTCATTCTCCCTCCCCTTCAAGGGGAGGGCCGGGGAGGGGATGGGGTAGCGCGCGTTCCTCCCCATCCCCCTCCCAACCTCCCCCTTGAAGGGGGAGGAGTTGAGGTAGGCCTCCCCCTTGAAGGGGGAGGAGTTGACGTAGGCCTCCCCCTTGAAGGGGGAGGAGTTGATCAGGGGACG